>CAJKXC010000067.1 GCA_905203765.1 uncultured Bacteroides sp. | reverse complement strand
TGCCGAAGAGGCAATGAAGATGGACATCAGCAGCTATCACTTAATTCTCCTCGATGTGATGATGGGAGAAATCTCCGGTTTCAAAATGGCTAACATCTTGAAGAAAGACAAAAAAACAGCAAAAGTGCCTATCATTTTTATCACAGCAAAAGATACCGAAAACGATACTGTGACCGGATTCAACCTGGGAGCAGACGATTATATTTCAAAACCTTTCTCGCTGCGTGAAGTCATCGCCCGTGTGAAAGCCGTATTAAGACGCACAGTAACAACGGAAACGGAAAGAGTCCCCGAACGTCTTACTTATCAGTCGCTCGTTATTGACATCACAAAGAAAAAAGTAAGTATCGACGATGAAGAAGTGCCATTGACTAAAAAAGAATTTGAAATATTGCTTCTACTGGTACAGAATAAGGGACGTGTATTCTCACGCGAAGACATTCTGGCCCGTATCTGGAGTGACGAAGTGTATGTGCTCGACCGTACCATCGACGTAAACATCACCCGTTTACGTAAAAAGATAGGTATATACGGCAAACGTATTGTCACCCGTCTCGGATACGGATACTGTTTTGAAGCTGAATAAGTAATAATACCGAATTAAGCAATTATTATGAACCTGCCTGTAACTCAAAAACATTTTCTTTCTTTCAGCCGGAAGCTGTTCCTTTCGGTTATTTCACTCTTTCTGGTATTTGCCATTTGTTTTATTGCGTACCAGTATCAACGTGAACGGGAATATAAAATAGAACTGCTGAATACAAAACTGCAAGATTACAACAGCAGACTCTACGAACAATTGGAAGAGCAACCTCTTGATAGCGAAATAATCAGCGGTTATATCAACAAACATATTCTGGAAGACTTGCGTGTGACCCTTATTGACGCAGAAGGAAATGTTGTTTACGACAGTTATCCAAGTCATAATAACCAAATAGAAAACCATCTGAATCGTCCGGAAGTACAGAAAGCAATAAAGCATGGCAACGGATATGACGTACGCCGTACTTCGGAAACAACCGGAGTTCCCTATTTTTATTCGGCCACTCGTTATAAAGATTATATTGTCCGTTCGGCTTTGCCTTATAACGTCAGCCTCATCAACAACCTGCAAGCAGATCCGCACTATCTATGGTTTACCATCATCGTGACCTTATTATTAATGATTATCTTCTATAAATTCACCAACAAACTGGGCACTTCCATCAGCCAGCTCCGTGAATTTGCCATGCGTGCCGACCGCAACGAGCCTATCGAAATGGCCATGCAATCTGCTTTTCCACATAATGAACTGGGAGAAATTTCGCAACATATTATTCAAATCTACAAACGGTTGCACGAAACGAAAGAGGCCCTCTACATCGAACGTGAAAAGCTGATTACCCACCTCCAGATTTCACACGAAGGACTGGGTATATTCACAAAAGACAAGAAAGAAATTCTAGTCAACAATCTTTTCACTCAATACAGTAACCTGATTTCTGATTCCAACCTGGAAACAACGGAAGAAGTCTTTGCCATCAACGAACTAAAAGAGATTATTCATTTTATCAATAAGAATCAGCAGGAACGCTCGAGAGGAAAAGGCGAAAAACGAATGTCAGTTACCATCAACAAGAACGGGCGGACATTTATCGTTGAATGTATCATCTTCCAGGATGCCAGCTTTGAAATTTCCATCAACGACGTCACCCAGGAAGAAGAACAAGTAAGACTCAAACGCCAACTGACCCAAAATATCGCCCATGAATTGAAAACTCCTGTCAGCAGTATCCAAGGATATCTGGAAACCATTGTCAGTAACGAGAATATTCCACGTGAGAAAATAAACGTATTCCTCGAACGTTGTTATGCACAAAGCAATCGTTTGAGCCGGTTGCTACGCGACATCTCCGTACTCACCCGCATGGACGAAGCCGCCAGCATGATTGATATGGAACGAGTGGATATTAGTGTACTGGTCGGAAATATTATCAATGAAGTATCTCTGGAACTCGACGAAAAGCATATCACAGTAATCAACTCTCTGAAAAAGAGTATACAAGTCAAAGGTAATTATTCATTGCTATATTCCATCTTCCGCAACCTGATGGACAATGCCATCGCATACGCCGGAAGCAATATTCAGATAAATATCAACTGTTTCCGTGAAGATGAGAATTTCTACTATTTCAGCTTCGCCGACACTGGTATAGGTGTATCACCCGAACATCTGAACCGTCTCTTCGAACGCTTCTACCGGGTAGACAAAGGCCGCTCACGCAAACTAGGCGGAACAGGATTGGGACTGGCTATTGTGAAGAACGCCGTTATTATCCACGGCGGCAACATCTCCGCCAAGAACAATCAAGGAGGCGGACTTGAGTTTGTATTTACGCTGGCAAAGGAGAAATAGAGGGGTAGCTACATTTTAAAACATTTCCCGAATCATTACTTCGGCTTCCTTCATCCAAGATTTCTCTCATAACACGACACCTTCATTGGTGACGTTAATATAAAAAGGGGGGGGGTAAATGGGCGGCTCTCCCAAAGTTTTTTGAGCGTGACTATCGGGCTGATAGAGACTCCGGTTTTCAGTTCCAGTTCGTAAAGTGGCAGTGTGATAGATTCTTCGTCCTTCAATGTCATTTTCTCGCCGTCGAGCAGGATAAGCAGGTCAATATCACTGTCGCTACGCGCTTCGTTCCTTGCTTGCGAACCATATAAAATAGTTTTTGCCGTAGGAGCCACGCGACGTATAATCTCTCTTATTTGTTTCGTTTCATAAATTTTCCATTTATTATAATCAATGCTACGGGCAAAGATAACAATTCCGGTGCAGATTGTTCTGTCAAGAACCGATTATTTCCCCCGGCACACAAAGAAAGATTCGTTTCTCTCATCCGGCAGCAGGCTACAGCAGCGGCGAGTGAAAACGAATCTTTCATCTTAAAGGGTCGTGCGGCAATGCCGAAAGGAGCCTTTGGCAATACAGAAAAGTCCTTTTGCGGTGCAGGAACCCGTCCTTTTTATAGCACCGGAAAAGCATCCGGCTTTATGCTGCCGGATCGGGAGCCTCTCCTCCCCCTTCACCACCACCGCCACCTTCGCTGGGAGTAGTGGATTTTCCGCCCCATTCTTCCCAGAAGATATTGGAATCGACGAGGGAACGGGTGGTAACCTGGTTGTTGGATGAACGGCTCGTTTCAGGGATGAAGCGGACACGGACGCCGGTGATTTGCTTGGCAGTCACTTTGTCGGGGGAGTCCACTCCATTGCCCGAAGCAACGGCTGTGTAGTAGAATGTGCCCACGCCGTCGAGTTTGACGGTGCGGCCGTCTGCCATGTAGCTACCTAATACGCTGCCAAGGGACTTGAGCACGGCAAAGGTGTCGGCAGGGCTTACGGTGGATTCAATGGCAAGACGTTTTGCCACTTCGTCCGTCGTGACAGGTTTGCCAACGGTGATGGATTGCGGATACCACATTCCATTGATTTTCTGTTTTACTTTCTTGAAGAATCCCATAAGTTGATGTTTTTTACCTCTTCCCTGCCGCATCCCGATAGGACTAATACTCGGTGACGGACTTTGCTTATCTCGGTGACGACCTTTGCCTACCTCGGTGTCGGACTTAGCCTACCTCAGTGACGACCTTTGTCTGTCCGTGTCTGCAAGCATTTCCTGATGGGGTGCTGCAAGAAGGAAGCGTGATTAATAAATGTTGCGAATTATCTCAATTATCATATTTGCCGTTCCCCTCCGTATTCCGCCAGCGCGCAAAGCAGTTCGCCCAGTGCAAGGCCGCCGTTGAAGGCTGACACGTAGTTCTGCGTGTCGGTCACGTCCTCGTTGAAATGGTTGAGACGGTCGGTGATGGGGGAAAGAAAGAGGATAGGTTCGCCTGAGGTGCTGATTTTTACCACGCCGTGGGTGGTTTCGATGGAGTTTGCCGTATACCCTTCGGGGGCTGCAGCGGCAAATTCTTTAAGGGCTTGGGCGTCTATCGTGTCGTATGAACCGTAGTCGGTGACGTTGACGGAGCCTACTGCCGTGAAGGTGGACGCTCCTTCACACACGAGTTGCGGTGCGGGGAAGTTGGGCGGCGGGACAAGTTTGCATGCGCCGCCGGGGTAACAGTGCAGGCGGGCGTTGACGGTTTCGGCCAGACTGAACACGGCAGGGGCTACGTTGGAAGCGATAAAGGTGCCTACGCGGTCGTCGATAAGATTGTGTTCCGGATCGGCATGGTTGTCGGGGTTTCCGTCGTGGATAAAGAAGTTGCCGCCGAGGACAACGGTTCCGTTATGGGTCACTGCCGGGTCGGGATAGTTGGCGGTGCTGACGCTGATGATGAGGTCGGCGGCATCGGCAGCAATGGCTTGCGGGAGCACTTTGTATTTTTCGAGGGAACTCGAAGTGTTGACTCCCGTTGCCATAAGGTCTTCGATGCAGCGGACTACGACTTGCAACGGTTCTTCTCCTTCTCGGGGAAGGGAGAAGACAGCACGGGGTTGGCTCATGCGGTTGTCTCCGTCGCACGGAGTGTTTATCACTTCAGGGAATGGTAAGGCGGCGGGACGCAGTTTGGGGTTGGTCAGGGCGTTGAGCACGGGTTCCGTTTCCCAGTTTTTGTTGATGATGACGAGTATCTTTTTCATAAGTGTGATGTTTTTTATGGTTGTTACCTTGATCAGTTGCGTCGCTTCCGGCAATTGCTCCTATCGAGGAAGGTATCCTATAAAGAGAAGTGATGTTCGCTTCTCAAGTCGGCGACAAGGGAAAAAGGACAAGGTTCATGATATTGCCGCCGACTGCATCCCCCAGCGGCTTGGGACGTATATGATGTAGGGGGACGGGATGGAGTGACCTGGATACCCCGTCCCCGTGTGTCATTCTTAAAAAGCGAGGATGGGGCGCACGGCGGAATCGGAGTTGTACCTGACATTATGCCAGCATTGCACAACGTTCGCCTGCTTACCCACAAACCACGTCCATATACCCGAATCGGAGTACGTCGAGGAAGAGAAGAATTTCTGATAGCTCCCATTCGGGATTGCGTCATAGTTCCCAGTGCCCAACGGTTCGAAATAGGCATTTATCTTACTTACGAGTTCTGTCTGATTACTCCATCTATACAGGTTGGGGGTTAGGTCGTTGCCTTCGTTTATGGCGTCATCCCAGCTTGGGAGACCGCCCAGATTGGCGGTAAAGTCATACCATTGACCTATGGAGGGCAAGTACCACCCCGTCGTCTTTTCGGGAGCCTGTACAACATAATCCTTCACGGCCTTGAAAGCGGGATAAAAATTTTCGAGTTCTTTGTTGTTTGCGGCCGCATAGTCGATTACCGTGGTGTAATTAAGTAGTCCGTTGATGTCTGCGTTGCAGGCAACTTTATCCGTGCATTTCGTCAGCTCGGAGAAATCGTGATCTTCCCCCCAACTCATAAGGCTTTTGGTTACGGTCTTCAATGACATGACCAGACCATGCGGCGTGGCAACGCCTTTTGCTGCCAACACCTGTTTTTCTTTGTCGCCGATGCGCGAGGGGTCGGTCTGGAAAACGATGCCGATGCAGGTCTTGTTCGCATCGAGGGCGGTAGACCATGTGCCGTCTGCATAATAGAAGTCACCCACCTTAACGATATCCGAAATATCCGTTACATCCTGACTTACCCAGTCAGTGGTCATATCTACAGACAAAGTTACCGCCGGATCGTTTCCGACTGTAATCAGGTTTCCGGCAGCCCGTACCCAGTTGTTGCGTTTCAGGGGGATGTTGGCAGGAATGTCTCTATCGTTCATCGTTATGCTACCTGTCCCGGTAAACGTAAGTTTTATTCCGCCCAACGTGGCGTCGGCAGTGGTAAAGACATAATCGGAGAAGAGGATTTTGCAGTTGTTTCCATTGATAGTAATATCCGTGCCGTCCATTGAGGTTGTGATGTAGGTGGCATCGTAGGTAGCTGTCGGGCTTACCTCCTCGCTAAAAGCATTGAATTCTGACGGAACGGTGTATGTTGCCGTCATGTCTTTACATTTGCCTATCATCTCGGTGTTCTTTTCCGCAATCGTCACTTTCGTAAGCGGACGGACAAGCGTGGCGGTAAGGTCGTTCTTAGCCGTAGCGCCTTTGGTGAACGGTACTACTGCCGCAAATGCCTCACGTAGTTGGTCGGCGTATGTATAAGCAGCGGTGATGATAGTCACTTTCTTCAAGCCATCGGCATTATCAGTCTTGTAATACTTATCGGGATAGTGGTCGCCTGACGCCGTTGCACCCGAAACGATGTAATCCGCCCAAAGCACGGCTTTGTAGTCACCTTGGTCTGCCAATTCAAAACTAAATGTAATGTTAGCGGCACCAGCCGTTACCAACTGCTCCTGGCGTACTCTTCGTGTAGAGCCATCTTTCGTCCACACTTCGAGGATGCAGCGCAGCGTATGGCCGGCGGGAAACGTAGCGGGGGCGGAAGCCCGTGTTTTTACAAAATCGGCAGGCATTCCGATGCTCATGCTTACTTGGTTGCTGTCCGCAGTCGGGGAAGCGTCGGTGTCGTCCTGACTGCACGAGGTGAATAGCCCTGCCAGAGCCATTAACCCGAAGAAAAGGTTCTTTTTCATACTTCTGTTCATCGTTTACTGTGATTAAATTTGTTTTATTATATTGACCTGTCATTTCAGAAAGAATCGAGGTCGATGTCTATCTCGTCGTCATATCCGGTGTCGATGTTGATGCCTCCCTGCATTTCGTTGGTGAGGAAGTTGCCTCGCAGGGTGGTGAGGTGTCCCCGCCGGTAGGGCACTTCCAGTCCCCGGGTACGCGACACTACCTTTCCGTTGGCGTCCGCCAATTCAATATTCAGGGGCACAAAGGATTCCGTGCCGTTCACGAAGATAAAGTCCGAACCTAGCGGACATTTCTCCGTGCCGTCGTCGGGGATGGTGAGAGGGGTGGAGAACGTCACGCCCTGCACGGAGTTCATCGGCTTGCCCGTGGCGGTGTTGAATCCTAACGGGAAATAGAACCCGTAGGAAAAGGTGACGGTGTAGGTGTTGTTGCCGCCTTCGGCATCGCGTTGCCGCTGTGTTTTTGCCAGAAACTCCTGCACGTCGGTGGCGATAATACGGTATTTTGCCAACGGGCGCACCATGTCGACTTTGGCTTGTACGCGGACGTTCCATTCGTCCCGGTAGGGGCGCAGGTCAAGGGTGGTGCTGCCGTAGAGGCAATCGCGGTAGCCAGTGCTTCCGGTGTAGGGCGTGGTGCAAGTTACTTGCTGCAAGTTCTCCGTATTATAATAGAGGTCGGTGGTCGTGCCTGCCACAACGTAGTCCGTCCATACGGCGAGGGTGTATTCTACGGCGTACAGCTTCAAATGGACAGGGAGCGTGATTTTCCCGTTGCCGGCTTCGTCGGCATTGTCCATGACGGTCACTTGCCGGGCTGCCGGTTTGCCGTCGCGCCATGCTTCGATGATGAAGCGGCGGCGGTAATCCGTTTGTTCTCCGGCACGGGCTTTTGTGATTCCGCGGTGTGCCTTGTTGGTGATGATTTCCAGTGGTAGGAGTTCGAGGTCGAGGGTCACTTCGGTACTGACCTCTACAAGCGTGGGGTCGATGCCTTCCTCACCGTCCGGTGTCATCGCGGGATAGTCGTGTACACAAGCGGCAAGGACGGTTGCCAACATGAAGGTGATAAATCCTATAGCATATTTCTGTTTCATAAGCCGTTACTTTTTAAGGTTGAAGCGATAGACGATAGAAAGCCCCATGCGGGTGATGCCCCAGTAGTTCTTCGTCCGTGTGTCTATCCGTGCGCCGTTGTCTATATTATAATAGGTGTCGTACTTCATGTTGGCATAGCCTGCACCGAGGGTAAATTCTCCCGCCCAATGTCCGCCGAGCGGCAACAGATAACCATAGCTGACGCCCGCGCCCAGCAACGGACGGTCGGCGTCTTGATAACGGTCGCGATTCCACTTCACATTGAACCAGCCTACGTGGGCATGAAGACCGAAGAAATGTCCCGAGCCGGGCTTCGAGAGCCAGTAACGGGCTTCGGGTTGCAGGGTGAAGGTCTTCACGGCATGTTTGCCGCTGATGTGCCACGGACACCACAATATCGGCAACTCTACGGAAAGATGCTTGCCGACCTGCACTTCCGCCGCCACGTTCATAATCGTGCCCGCCCAAGCGGCAAGGTTGGTTTTCACGCCAAGGTAACGACCGTTGGCGGGAAGTGAAGGCGAGGTAGCTGTAGAGGTGGAAGCGGTGGAAGAAGAAGGAGTAACTGAAGCAGAAGAAGCAACCGAAGTAGAAAGAGCAGTAGCTGCATCGGGTGCAACAGGTGCAGTAGCTGCATCCGGCACAACAGCCGTGGCAGCCACGGCGGAAGAGTCAACAGGCTCTTTGTCTCCCTGCAAGGCAACCGGAAGGGCTTCCTGTTGTTCCTGTCGCCTCGCCGCACTTGCAGGCTCTTGCCGGTTTTGCGGAATCTCGCTTTGGCAATCTTGGAAACCTCGGCAACCTACCACGACGACTTCTCCCCACAAGGGATGAGCCAACGGGTGGTTGAGTGTCCGGAAATGCCGCTCGCGCAGTCCGTAGTGGTCGATAAGATAGCCTTTCAGATTGTTGGCACGCCAGTAGGCGGCGCGCAGATTCGACTTTTCATCGTCCCAACTGCCGGAATAGCTCTGCACGTAGAGGGTGTCCTGACGTTTACGAAAGGTGCGCAGCCGTTTCTTCAACTTCCGCAACGACAGTCGGTTGTCCGCATATTCCGTCTTGAACATCCGGATACGTGAAGGATAGCTGAAAATAATCAGGCTGTCTGCCGAAGGTGAGGAAAGGACGGCAGCATCCGGCTGACCGCGCAAGGGAACAACCGATAGACATAGCAAAAATGCCAGTACGAAGTAACAGAATGTACTCCACGCTACGTTTTGTTTGTTTTTCATTCTCATACCTGTAACATAAGATTACAAAAATTTATATACAAGAAAGGCGTAAGTGTCCGTATGCTTATCCGTCAATCGGGGCCTTCGCACTGCCCATACCGTAGATAAGCAACAGAACACTCACGCCATTGGCGTATATAAAGCTTGTGTATCGTCCCCCTCCCCTCTCCGGACGGAGGGGGAAGCGGGGGCGCAAACAGGCATCCATATAAACAATGGAACGTGAGCATTTGTTGCATTCATCTTCACGGTGACAAGTCAAAGGTGCGAAGTTTGATTGACGAAGATGATATTCTTCAAACGCTTTCCGTTATCTAAAAATCACGCCCTCTCTCACAAGGGCAGTGACAAAGATAAAGAAAAGCCGAAAAACAGCAAACAATATAGGCTAAACTTTTATTCGCCGGGGCAAAAATAATTATTTCAGCCCGACGAAGGACAAAATGGGAATGGACAGATTCATGGACAAAATAGAGAAGAGGCTGTCAGGAAAAGGCTTGGCGCATACAAACAGTAAGGGCGACCCGTTTTTTAACGAGCCGCCCTTACTGTTTGTTATCTATCTTTTCACAATGCCTCAATTTCTTCAGCAGTGAGTCCCGTACATTCTGAAATTAAATCGATAGCCAAACCTTTGGATTTCATCATACGGGCGGACGATTCTTTTCCTCTCAACATACCTTTCTGTTCGGCAAAGTCCAACGTATTGAAATAATCGTTATAAACTTTCCATTCCTTCTCATATTGAGCTCTTTCCTCCGGAGTCATATTCGCTTTGGAGGCCATCTTCTCAAGTCGTTCAAAAACGGCTTTACGTGCCTTGAAAGGCATTCTATCAAGTGTATCCATATGCTTTAATACATAAATCCATCGTTCAAAATCGTTACTACACTCATCCTCTTCTTTGTCAAAGTTAGGCAGTTCGATAAAAATCTGCCGAAACTTGTTATTGAAAAGCTGTCCTGTATCCCGGTCGGAAAGGATTACATCAGTCCTTATCTTCGCAGGCATGTCCTTGTCAATCACAAAGTTCATAAAAAACACTCCGTATACAGCATCCAACCGGAAGTCCCAAGGACCGCTTTTAGCTTGTTGCGTAATCGCACGAGAGAGGTAGAAGAGAGCACGATCTTTAAAGTAAGGTTGCTCACGATTCTGCATTTCTACGATTATCCGTTCACCTGTGTCAGTCATACAGTAGATATCGTAGATAATCCCCCGTTCTGTTTTTACTTCCGGCTGCTGTTCGTTGTTAAGGAACTGGATGTCGGTAATCACGTGCTCTCCAGAGAGCAAATCGTTCAAGAAGTCGATTAATAACTCCTTTTCTACCTCTCTGCCGAATAAAAACTTAAAGCCATAGTCGGTAAAGGGATTAATAAATCTTCCCATTATTAATGTAATGGTTGTGTATATTGACAACAAAGATAGACATTTTTTGTTTAATGATGAAAGTTCCGGGTTAATATTGCTGAATGACTGGAAGAACCGATTCTATAAATCTTCCCCTGCCATAATGTGACGGATTTCCGCATCAGTGTCCGAACCTTCGGGCAGACCAAGCTTCACACGGATGCGGTATCGGGTTTTGGACACACTTGCCACGCTGATGCCGAGCGTCCGCGCCAGTTCTTCGTTGGATTGTTTGAGCAGAACCAACATACAAAACAGTTCCTCGCTACGTGTCACCGCCGGACAGGCTTCACGAAGATGCAGCAGCGCCGACGGATAGACGGACAAAAAGGCGTTACGGAAATCCTCTTCTTCCTTACGGGTGAGCAAGTGGGATTGAAGGCTTTCCATCACGCTGTCAAGTTCGCACGTGTTGCGGTGGCGCGCCTGGATATCAGAAAGCTGGCGGATAAGGGAGCGGTTGCGTTCGTACAAGTCCTGACGGGCGGCTATCAGTTCGTGAAGCCTGCTTTCCTGGTCACGTAACCGTTCGTCAGCCCGCTCATGTTCCTGCGCCTCGAGCTGCCACCGGAGCCGCAGATTGCGGTGGCGCATCACCATCCAGCCGGCTATAAAAAAGACGAGTAGCAATGTACACACTCCGGCTATGAAATACACATGCAACAGGGTATCCTGAAGACGGACTTCGGCAGTCAGCAGAAGATTCTCCTGTTCTTTCTTCTGTGTTTCGAAACGGATATTTGCCGATGCCAACTGGCGTATCTTGTCTTTGCGGGTCACCGAATCTCTCATCACCCGGTATTCGGGAAAGACGGTGAGTATATCCGCTGCCCGCCCCGTGTGGCGATAGCCTTCCATTAACAATTCCGCCGCTTCCGAAGCAGGGTGAAGCTCGGATATATCTTTCAACTCGCCAATAGATTTCCGAAGCAGGGGGATTGCCTCCAACCATTTACCGACGCGGGCAAGAGTGGCACCGTAATAATAGTCATAATATGGCAGGCGATGACGGGGAACTTTACCTTCAAGTGCGGCAAAGCCTCTCAAAGCCACATTCACAGAGTCGGGAAAGGCGGCAAGGTAATACATCCGGTCTATCTGCACCATCAAATGATAGTAGTCGTTCTTCGTCCGGTCAAAGCAACTGTCGGCCTGCGCAAGAACCAGGAGTGCGGAGTCGGGGCGATTCAGATTGTTGTGTATCTCCGCCTTCGCAATGAAGAAACGACCTATCAAGTTATTGTCAACTTCGGCACGTGCCGGCTCGCCCGTTCCTACGGCACAATAGCGAAACGCTTCATCATAGAGCCCGAGCAGGCGGTAGGCTTCCGTCAGAATCTCCGCCACCACTAGCTTGCCGTGATAGCTGCCCGACTTCTCACATAGACGGATAGCTTCACGACAGAGGGAGATACTTTCTTCATACTTCCCCTGCTGAAGGTATATATCGGCAAGCCGCCCGATAGCTTGTGGATAAAGCCAATAGTTGCTTAGGCCCGAGCGTTCTGCCACTCGGCAGGCTCTACGGAAAGCGGACTCGGCACGAGTGCTGATAGTGTCGACACCCATATAAGTGATGCCTGCCGTAGCTGTACAAAATATCTCGCTCAACGGGTCGTTGTTCTCATCTTTCAGTGCCATCGCCCGGTTGAGATAGTCCACCGCCTCCGCATGGCGGTCGAGCGCCATAAGCATCTGCGCCTTTGCCACCCACAGTTCCCTGCGGCAATATCGGGAGACAACGGGGTGTTTCGCCCGCTCCAACGAATCAAAATACTGATAGCCGGACTCAAAGTTCATCATCAGATTGAAGTATATCATTAACCGGCGGAGAGATTCGGAAGATAAACGGCGCAATTCTTCGGTAGTGAGCACATCGTCCACCGGAAGCCGGAACACGGAATCAAGCGGCGGGAAAGCCAGACTTTCCTTCTCCTCCTTAATCAAGCGGATACCACGCCCCAATGTACGAAGACTGTCGGCATAGAATGTGGGAGAAACGGCAGGATGTTCCCGCTGCATGTCAGAAGGTCGGTTGCAACTCCACACAGCCGTCAGCATAAAAAAAACGAAGAATATGTAGGTGGATTTAATCATAGATATGCATTGTATGTTTGTTTGCCGACACAAATATAGCATTTTCATTAAAACAGTGCATTTTCACACATAGTTTTTTTATCTTTGCTCACCAATAGTAAATTGAAAACAATTCAGCAAGTTATGAGAACAAATATAAATCTTATCCCAGTCTTCTGTATTCTACTGCTTTGCGCTTGCAAAAGCGGGAATGCATCCAGCCAAAACTCCAAAGAAGCTCCCAAAGATACCATCACCTCCTTTACGCTACCTGCCATCCCGCCAATGCTGACAGCACCCGAGCTACGGGCAGATTTCCTAGTAAAGCACTATTGGGATAACGTAAACTTTGCCGATACCAATTATATCCATCATCCCGAAGTGACCGAACAAGCTTGGGCGGACTATTGTGATATACTGAATCATGTCCCTTTGGAAACTGCACAGCAAGCTATACAGAAAACAATTGAACGGACAAATGTGAATAAGAAAGTATTCACTTACATCACTGATTTGGCAGACAAATATCTGTACGACCCTAACTCCCCGATGCGTAACGAAGAGTTTTATATCCCTGTACTGGATGCCATGTTGGCTTCTCCCGTACTGGAAGAAATAGAAAAGGTACGTCCCAAAGCCCGTCGCGAACTGGCTCAGAAAAACCGTATCGGAACCAAAGCACTGAATTTTAACTATACATTAGCTTCCGGCGCACAGGGTTCTCTTTATCAACAAAAATCGGACTATACCTTATTATTTATCAATAACCCGGGATGCCATGCCTGCACGGAGACAATCGAAGCATTAAAAAATGCCCCTATCATCAATCAACTTCTGGAACAAAAGAGACTAACAGTCCTCTCCATTTATCCCGACGAAGAGTTGGACGAATGGCGAAAACACCTAAATGAATTCCCAAAAGAATGGGTTAACGGATATGATAAGACCTTCGCTATCAAGGAACAACAACTGTATGACCTGAAAGCCATCCCTACCCTCTACCTTCTAAACAAGGATAAGACAGTACTTCTGAAAGATGCTCCCGCGCAAACCATCGAAGAATACCTGCTAATGAAAGGCGAACAATAAGCCCCCACGCCGCCCACACACGTGCCCATGCCACACCGCCCACGCCGCATGGTCTCCCGGCCTCGTTTTTTCAGCGTCAAGCGCAGGTGTTTTCTTCGGCGTCAAAAAGGGCAGACTGTTTGAGCGTAGCGAGTTTCTGCCCTTTAGCCGAAGGAAGCACCGGAGTAGCTGAAAAAACGCAGCCTTGATCCTTTCTTTTTGGTTCTTTCTCTTTCGTATCAAGACGAAAGAAAAAGAACATCCCTTTGGAAAAAACAAATAAACTCCCTATCTTTGTCGCGCATTGGTTTGCGACTCCCATGCGGGGGAAGCAATTAAAAGGGAATCAGGTGCAAGTCCTGAACAGTCCCGCTGCTGTAAGTTCCATACAAGTTACAAGCAATTCACTCATTGCCACTGGAGACCAATCCGGGAAGGCGTTTGTAACAGGAATAAGTCAGAAGACCTACCATGCAAATAAGTTTCACTGCTTTCGAGGAAAAAGCGTTGAGTCTAATGAACCGGACAAGTCGTCT
>CAJKXC010000066.1 GCA_905203765.1 uncultured Bacteroides sp. | reverse complement strand
AAGGCTGAGAAGGTAGACATGGAAGCTGCCGGTGAAGCTCCTGCCAACAAAGGCAAGAAGAAAGTTGCGAAAGCAAGACTCGACAAGTCTGACGAGGAAGCAATCAATGCAGCCAAGGCTGCTGCTTTCATGAAGGAAGACGAAGAGGCTTAATTATATAAGTAGCTGGTAGTAAGTAGTTGGTAGTAAGTAGAGGATGCTCTATTTGCTGACTTAGGTAAGCAGTACATTTCCCTACTTGCTACTAACTACTGACTACTAACTACTTTTTTTTATTAATTCTAAAATATAAAGGGAAAAATTATGGCTGTAACAATGGCTGATATAACCAAGCTCCGCAAGATGACCGGTGCTGGTATGATGGATTGCAAAAATGCTTTGACTGAAGCTGAAGGCGATTTCGACAAGGCAATGGAAATTATCCGTAAGAAGGGACAGGCTGTTGCCGCTAAGCGTTCAGACCGCGAGGCTTCTGAAGGTTGCGTTTTGGCTAAGACCACCGGTGACTTTGCCGTTATCGTAGCTTTGAAGTGCGAAACTGACTTCGTGGCTCAGAATGCTGACTTCGTGAAGTTGACCCAAGATATCCTTGATCTTGCCGTAGCTAACAAGTGCAAGACCCTGGACGAAGTGAAAGCACTGCCGATGGGTAAAGGTACTGTACAGGATGCAGTGGTTGACCGTAGCGGTATCACGGGTGAGAAGATGGAGCTCGACGGCTACATGACTGTAGAAGGTGCAAGCACTGTTGTTTACAATCACATGAACAGAAACGGACTCTGCACTATCGCTGCTTTCAACAAGGCAGTAGACGAGCAGTTGGCTAAGCAGGTAGCTATGCAGATTGCTGCCATGAACCCGCTTGCAATTGACGAAGACGGTGTTTCTGAAGAAGTGAAGCAGAAAGAAATCGAAGTTGCTATCGAAAAGACTAAAGCAGAACAAGTACAGAAAGCTGTAGAAGCTGCTTTGAAGAAAGCCGGCCTCAATCCTGCTCATGTAGACAGCGAAGACCACATGGAAAGCAACATGGCCAAAGGCTGGATTACAGCTGAGGACGTAGCGAAAGCAAAAGAAATCATTGCTACCGTTTCTGCCGAAAAGGCTGCACATCTGCCCGAGCAGATGATCCAGAATATTGCTAAAGGTCGTCTGGGCAAGTTCCTGAAGGAAGTTTGCTTGCTGAACCAGGAAGATATTATGGATGCTAAGAAGACTGTAAGAGAAGTGTTGAAGGAAGCTGATCCTGAACTGAAGATTACAGACTTCAAGCGTTTCACTTTGCGCGCTGAATAATAATTCTGTTCTGATAGAATAAATAGAAAACGGTCGCACGGAGATTATCCGTAGCGACCGTTTTTTTATATCTGTTTGCTTGCTTCGTAACAGACGGTGCATTGCATCGAAACGCATCATCTGTTTACCCCAAACGCATGGTCTGTTTGACCTCAACGCATGGTCTGTTTAGGGCAAACGCATGGTCTGTTTCGATGGGGTAGGTTATCCTACCGGTTTGGTTTGCGTATATCCTTCTTTTTTAAGCAGTTCCAACACTTTTTGTTTGAAGTCGCCCTGTACGATGATTTCTCCGTCTTTGGCACTTCCGCCTACACCGCACTTGCTTTTCAATAACTTGCCCAACTCCTTCAGGTCGTTGTCCGTGCCGACGAAACCGGTGACGAGGGTAACTACTTTGCCACCCCGGTTCTTGCGGTCCAACTGTACGCGCAGGCGCTGTTGTGCTGCCGGCAGGGTGTCTTGCTCCTGGTCTTCTTCCTTCTCGTAACCATAGTCCGGGTTGGTGGAGTACACTATATTCAGCCGGTCTTTCCAATCATTATTCTTCATATTCTTTCTGTTTTGGGGAATCAAAAGTAATATTTTGCACGGAATCTTGCAATCTTTTGATACTTTTGTCGTCTAATAAGCAAGCTAACGGAACATTTAACTGTAAAAAGTATGAAGAGATTTATCTGTTTATTCCTTTTGAACTTCATAGCTATTCTATCTTTTGCACAAACTTTCAAGGGCTCCGTGGTCGATGCTGCCGGTAACCCGGTTCCTTATGCAGCCCTTTACTTGCGCGAAACACAGTCCGGTTTTACTACCGATGAGCACGGCCGCTTTCAGACTAAGCTGGCTGCCGGGCAATATACTTGCGATGTGTCTTCTTTGGGCTTCATCTCCCAAAACTTTTCTTTCCGTATGCCGGAGCGTGATTATGAGAAGAACATCACCCTTGCCGAGCGCATCTATTCCTTGCCGGAAGTCAATGTGGTGAAAGGGGGAGAAGATCCTGCCTATGCCGTGATGCGCAAGGCCATAGCCCGTGCCTCTTACTATCGTACCCTGGTGAAAGGCTTCACCGCAGGCACCTATCTGAAGGGTACGGGAAAAGGAACGTCCATTCCTGCGATACTGAAATTATCCAAAGAGGTGCGGAAGGAATCGAAAGAACTGCTTGGCAAACTCTTCTTGCTGGAAGAACAGCAGATAGTGACCTTCAAAGCCCCGAACGTTTGGAACAAGCGGGTATTGGCTTCCAAGAATTCCTTCCCGGAAGAGTTCCAGATAGAGATGGGACTGACTACGGTCAACTTCTATACACCGGAAATCTTCGGCAAGGTCTCCCCGCTGAACCCCAAAGCCTTTTCCTACTACCGCTTCAGGCTGGACGGCTATTTCATGGAGAACGGGCGGATGGTCAACAAGATACGCATCATTCCCAGGCGGGCGGATACCCGCTTGATAGAGGGCGATTTGTTTATTGTGGAAGATCTGTGGTGCGTGTCCGCCATCGACGCCGGTGTTCGTGGCAGTGGGATGGATGCGAAAGTCAAGGTTATCTGCAAGGAAGTGCAGCCGGAAGTTTTCCTGCCGGTATCTACCACCATGTCAGTCTCCATCAGCGTGATGGGCTTTAAGGCAGAGGCGTCCTATCTGGCTGCCGTGCACTATACCGATATAAAGACAGATATCACTATAAAGACCGATGCGAAGCAAACGGCAAAAGCCGCCGCACCGGTAAAACAGGTAACTGCCGAGGCCGTACCGCCGAAGCAGCATAAGTACGAACGTCCTGCAAGACGGGTGCGCGAGAACACGCAAGTGGATTCGCTCGCCGATAAGAGAGATTCCCTTTACTGGGATACGGTGCGCAGTGTGCCCTTGCGGCAGGAAGAGTTCCAGAGCTACCAGTACAAGGAAGTGAAGATACAACAGAAGGACTCTCGGAGTGAGGCCAGCCTTCGCAAGTCGGGCGGTGCGGGCGATGCCCTGAATGCCTTTCTGTTTGGAAAGACGTTTACTACCGGCAATAAAAAGGCATGGCTCACTTTATCGAACCTTTCCTCTTATATCCCCGAATACAACTTTGTCGACGGTTTCTGGTTGGGAGCGAAGCTGAAGATGGGCATCGACCTGTCCCGGTCCTCGTCCCTTCGTTTTACTCCTTCCGCCTACTACACCACTGCCCGCAAGGAATGGGTAGGGCAGGGGGAATTGACGCTGGAATATGCCCCCCGGCGTTTGGGCCGTTTGTCGTTTGCAGGCGGCACTACCTCTGCCGACTATAACGGCGAGAGTGGGGAGTCGCGCCTGATAAACGCCTTCTCCAGTGCGTTGTTCGGTCATAATCATGTGAAGCTCTACAAGAACACTTTCTTCAGTGCCGACCACGCGATAGAGCCTTTCAACGGATTGCTCTTTTCTACTTCTCTTTCGTGGCAGCGCCGTAGTATGCTGGATAACCACATCCGCCATAGTTGGTTCAAGAGAGATGCCGAACCGAACCTGCCGGAAAACAAGTCCTTCCGCCCGATGCCCGGGAATGATCTGCTGAAGGCTTCTTTCGGTCTGGAGTACACCCCGGCGCACTACTACCATATGTCCGGTGGCAAAAAGGTGTACGAAGATTCCCGCTATCCCACTTTCGCCTTGAAGTACGACCGCGCCTTTCCCGTAGACGGTAGCCGTTACCTTACTTCTTATCACCTGATGCAGTTCTCTGCCAGGCAGAAGGTGGAGTTCGGCATGTTCAGCTACCTGCTGTGGTCGGTCAATGTAGGCACGTTCTGGGATGCAAAGAACCTGCAATTCCCCGACTTCAAGCACGTTGCATCTACCGACCTTTGGGTGACGGAGCGTACGTTCAACACCGGTTTCAATCTGCTCGACAACTATGCCCTGTCCACCGACACCCGCTGGGCGCAGGCCAATGTTTCCTGGTACACTCCGTATCTGTTGCTGAAACAACTCCCTTTCCTGTCGGGCAAACTCTTCGACGAGGCTTTGCATCTCCGTTCCATAGCCCTGTACAAACAGTGTCCCTATACCGAACTGGGCTATTCGGCAGGCCTTTCGGGAGTGGCACGTATCGGTGTGTTCGTAGGCTTCGAGCGTTTGAAGTATCGCTCGGTGGGAGTTTCCCTTAGTCTGCCTCTGTTACATTCTGCTTCCCGATAGTCGTTTTGTAGAATTTATGTTAAGCTTTTATTCCATCCATGTGTCGGATTAGAAAAAAAACTGTATTTTTGCCAATCCCAATAACGAGAACTTAAATAAATGACTATGAGCAGTTCGTTACAGAATAAAGAAACCATGAAGGTGCCGGAACCCACTTTACGCCGGCTCCCGTGGTACCTTTCTAATGTAAAGTTGCTGAAGCAGCAGGGCGAGCGCTTTGTATCGTCCACGCAGATCTCCAAGGAAATCAATATCGATGCTTCGCAGATAGCCAAAGACCTGTCGTATGTCAACATTTCGGGCCGTACGCGCGTGGGCTATGAAGTAGATACGCTGATAGCCGTGCTGGAAGACTTCTTGGGATTTACCAATATACATAAAGCTTTTCTATTCGGTGTCGGAAGCCTGGGCGGTGCCCTGCTGCGCGACTCCGGTCTGAGCCATTTCGGCTTGGAGATTGTGGCGGCGTTCGACGTCAACTCGGAGCTGGTGGGCACTACGCTGAACGGTATTCCCATCTATCATTCCGATGACTTCCGGCAGAAGATGAAGGAGTACAACGTCAACATCGGCGTACTGACCGTGCCCATCGAGATAGCCCAGCAGATAACGAACACCATGGTGGAAGGCGGTATCAAGGCCGTTTGGAACTTTACCCCGTTCCGTATCCGCGTGCCGGAGAATATTGTTGTTCAGAATACTTCCCTGTATGCCCATCTGGCAGTGATGTTTAACAGATTGAACTTTAACGAAATCAAGTAATGAAGATTATTGCCGTAGGAATGAACTATGCCCTGCACAATCAGGAGATGAAACATACGCAGGAGAACCTGGAACCGGTCATCTTTATGAAGCCCGACTCGGCTCTGCTCAAGGATGGGAAGCCTTTTTTTATTCCAGATTTCTCCAACGAAGTGCATTATGAAACGGAAGTGGTGGTACGCATCTGCCGTCTGGGCAAGAATATTGCGCCGCGCTTCGCCCGCCGCTACTACGATGCGGTGACGGTAGGCATCGACTTTACCGCACGCGACCTGCAACGCCGGTTTCGCGAGGCGGGCAATCCGTGGGAACTTTCCAAAGGGTTCGACAACTCGGCGGCTATCGGTACATTCATCCCCCTGGAACAGGCGGGCGGCGATGTGCAGAATCTGGACTTCCGCCTGACGATTGATGAAAAGGAAATGCAACACAGCAATACCTCGAATATGCTTTTCAAGGTCGATGACATCATTGCTTACGTCAGCCGTTTCATGACGTTGAAAATCGGTGACTTGTTGTTTACCGGTACGCCTGCGGGGGTAGGCCCTGTCAGCATAGGGCAGCATCTGCAAGGGTATTTGGGCGGGGAGAAAGTGCTCGACTTCCATATTAAATAAAGAAAGACTATATGAAGATACGCGTGGGTTTCGGCTTCGACGTTCACCAGTTGGTGGCGGGGCGTGAACTTTGGTTAGGTGGCATTCGCCTGGAACATGAGAAAGGTTTGTTGGGGCATTCGGATGCGGATGTGCTTATACATACCATCTGCGATGCACTGCTGGGTGCGGCGAATATGCGCGACATCGGCTACCACTTCCCCGATACGGCAGGTGAGTTCAAGAACATAGACAGCAAGATCCTGCTGAAGAAAACTGTAGAACTTATTGCAACGAAAGGTTATTCCGTCGGTAATATCGACGCTACCGTCTGCGCCGAGCGTCCTAAGCTGAAAGCGCATATCCCCGAAATGCAGCGCACGCTCGCCGCTGTGATGGGGATTGATGAAGACGACGTCTCCATCAAAGCCACCACTACCGAGAAACTGGGTTTCACCGGCAGGGAAGAGGGGATATCGGCGTATGCGACGGTACTGATAATAGCGGAGTAAGCTGACTACTTAAAAAACAACCATAGTATGAAACAATTCTCATTAATCCTTTGTATGGCACTCCTGTCTGCTCTTTTCTGCCGCGCGCAGGTATCTCCTTTGCAGTTCAACAGGAACGGGGAGTTTAAAATTGTCCAGTTCACCGACATTCATTTCAAGTATGGCAATCCGGCTTCGGACATTGCCCTGAAACGCATCGGCGAAGTGCTCGATGCCGAACGCCCCGATTTGGTCGTCTTTACGGGCGATGTAGTGTATGACGCACCCGCCGATACGGCAATGCGCACCGTGCTTTCCTGCGCTGCAGACCGAAAGATTCCTTTCGTCGTAACCTTTGGTAACCACGACAACGAGCAAGGTAAAACGCGTGCCGAAC
The DNA here is from genome assembly GCA_905203765.1 of uncultured Bacteroides sp. Classification (GTDB taxonomy): domain Bacteria; phylum Bacteroidota; class Bacteroidia; order Bacteroidales; family Bacteroidaceae; genus Bacteroides. The sequence continues at coordinate 7,558 of CAJKXC010000066.1, read as the reverse complement.
TATACGACGTCATCCGTTCCATGCCTTTCAACATCCAGCCCGACCGTGGCGGAGTGGAATCTCCCGACTATATCCTCACCCTGAAGTCCTCGGACGGCAAGAAAGATGCCGCCTTGCTCTATTGCCTCGACTCCCATTCCTACTCCCAGCTCCCCGATGTGAAGGGCTACGCCTGGCTTACCTTCGACCAGGTGAACTGGTACCGCCAGCAAAGCGCTGCCCATACGGCGAAGAATGGCGGCCAACCTTTGCCCGCTTTGGCCTTTTTCCACATCCCGCTGCCGGAATATAACGAAGCCGCCGGCGATGAAGATGCCATCCTGATAGGCACCCGCATGGAGAAGGCTTGCGCCCCGGTACTGAATACGGGTATGTTCACCGCCATGAAAGAAGCCGGTGATGTGATGGGCATCTTCGTCGGACACGACCACGACAACGATTACTCCGTCATGTGGCGAGGCATTCTCCTGGCCTACGGCCGCTTTACCGGTGGAAATACCGAGTACAACCATCTGCCCAACGGCGCCCGCGTCATCCTGATGAAAGAAGGTGCCCGTAGCTTCGATACCTGGATTCGGTTGAAGGGCGGTGAGATTGTCAACAGGACGGTATATCCCGACAGTTACGTCAAGGACGACTGGACTGCCCGTCCGCTGGTGACGGAATAAGGGAAATCCTTTCTTCTCTTCTGCCGCTCACTATTATTGTTGCGGCAGAAGAGCGGTTTACTGCGCAAAATTATTAATTTTGTAAGCAGTAAAACCAATATCAGTTATGGATAAGATTAAAACCGGATTAGCTGCTTACGGAATGTCGGGACGCGTATTCCACGCACCCTTCATCTTCACCAACCCCCATTTTGAATTGACTGCCATCACGGAGCGTAGCAAGGAACTCTCTCGCGAGAGATATCCCGATGCCCGCATAGTCCGCAGTTTCGACGAACTTATTGCCCTGGACGAACTGGACTTGATTGTAATCAACACCCCGGATAATACGCACTATGAGTATGCCCGCCGCGCCCTCGAAGCCGGCAAGCACGTCATTGTGGAGAAACCTTTCACCACCACCGTGGAAGAAGCCGAAGAACTGGTTGCCCTTGCCGGCTCGAAAGGCCTCGCGTTAAGCGTCTACCAGAACCGCCGTTGGGACTGCGACTTCCTGACCGTGAAGGACATTCTCGCCAAAGGCCTGCTGGGACATCTGGTAGAGTATGAATCCACCTTCCCCCGCTACCGCAACTTCATCAAACCGAATACCTGGAAGGAAACAGGCACCAACGGCGGCGGACTGACTTATAACCTCGGCGCCCACGTCATAGACCAGGCAGTGCAACTCTTCGGAATGCCCGAAGCCCTTTTCGCCGATATCGCCACCATGCGCAAAGGCGGCAAAGTGGACGATTACTTCATCATTCACCTGCTGAAACCCTCAAAAGCGCCTGAAGTGAAAATAACCCTGAAAAGCAGTTATCTGATGTGCGAACACGAACCCCGCTTCGTGCTCCACGGCCGTGAAGGTTCCTATGTGAAGTATGGGCTCGACCCGCAGGAAGCTGCCCTGGTAGGCGGCGTTATGCCCGATACCCCGCACTGGGGCGAAGAAGATCCGTCGCAATGGGGGCTGCTCCATACAGAGAAAGACGGCAAGGTGGTACGCCAACCCTATCCAAGCCTTCCCGGCGACTATGCAGCGTTTTACGAGAATATCTATCAGCACATCCGTCGGGGAGCGCCTTTGCAGAGCGATGCCCGCGAGGTAATCGGCGTTATTCGCCTGATAGAAGCGGCGTGGGAGAGCAGCCGGACGCAGAGTGTAGTCCGGGTCTGAACAGTTATCAGATTGTAATCCGTGATTTATGCCAGCTTGACGTAAGCCAGCCGTGTGTACTTCACGCTTCCTATCATATAGGTGCGCGCTATGCGTGCCGATGCAATATTCACCGTTTCGCCTACTTCGTAGGCATGTTCCACGGCAGGCAGTTGACACGAGTTTCTGCTTGCCGTGCGTGCATTCACCCGGAAGGTGACGAGGTTGCCCACGGAGTCTTTCAGCTTCAACACCTGGCGGACGTAGAAGTAGGGCGTCGTTCCCTTGACCTGGGTTTTATAAGGATTATCCTCTATACGCACGCTGGTAACGGTCAGGGTCAGATTCTCCAGTTTGTCCCCTTCTTTCCCCAGGAAGCGGTTGCCGTTGCTTGACTGATGTGCTTTCCTGCGTTGGATGTCCAGGTGAACCGAATGGTAAATCTTCGCAATCAGCATAAAACGTTCCTGCTTCGGCATCCGGGGCTCGAACTTGAAGGCTATCCATGTGAGGTAGGCGGGATCTATGCGGAGAATTTCGTGCAGGAAGTGTCCGCGATACTTCCCGAAGGAAATGAGGTCATCGCCGTTGCTTTGCATTCTCTTGGCATTGTATTCTACCAGCATCAGCCTGCGGATAGAGTAAAAGCAGAGCGTACTTGCCATCCGCAGCGTTTCCTGTATGTCGGTGGAGAGGTCGCAGATGTAGAAGATGGACTGCCGTTCGGGCAGGGGAGAGTAAATCCATAAGGTGTATTGGGGATGTTCCGGTCGTGGCAATGCAATCAGATAAGTACCTTCTTCCTTGAAAGAGGCCCTTCCCTCGTTGTATGCGTTTAGCTTGCTATACAATAAGTCTTGCTCTGCCCGGGATATACCCGGAATGATCGGATTAGCCATGTCTTGAATTTAGTTTCCTCAAATATACGTTTTTTGAGGCTTAAATTCAAGCTTCCCGGCGGAAATCTTTGCGCGTCGATACGAAATATTGGTTAAAGACGATGCCCGATACGATGAGTACCAGTCCGGCATAAGTAGTTGCTACGATCTGCTCGTTCAGGATGATGGCAATGAAGAACAGAGACAGGAACGGGGCAAGATAACACAACTGGTTGATGAGTGCCGGGTTGGATGTTTTCCGTATCGCCAGCCCGAAGCAAAGGAAGGAGATGCCCATCTCGAAACAGCCCACGTACACACCTGCCAGCACGCCCGGCAGGGTAGAAAGATGTACATCCGTTCCGAGGGTGCCTGCCAGCAGATAGGCCGTACCGAACAGGAAACTCATGAAAAGCGTGACGCTGCTGTCTATCTTGTCTTTCAGTTTATTGTTTACAATCCAGTAGGATGCCCAGAGCAGGGCACTCAGTGCTGCCAGCAGCAGTCCGAAGAGGGAGATGCCGCCGTCGCCTATGCTGCCGCTTCCGATGGAAATCAGCGCCACCCCGCCGAGGGATAGGAACATGCCGATATACTTCTTGGGCGGTATGGGCTGGTGGGCAAACAAAGCCAGCAGAACCAGCAGCACAATGGGCCAGGCATAGTTGATGGGCTGTGCCACTTGTGCCGGCAACAGTGCGTAGGCTTTGAAGAGCACAAGGTAGTATGCCACCGGATTCAGCAATCCCAGAAACGCAAAGAGCCCCCACTGCCGGGGTGTGAGCCGGGCTATCAGTTTCCACTTCTTCTGAAAGGTCATCAGCAGGGTGAATATCAGTAAAGTGGTGCTACTGGCTATCAGCAGCATCTCATAATGGGTGAGGTACGTCAGGGCTATCTTGAAGGATGTAGCCACCGTAGACCAGCTAAGCACGGCTATGCATGCATATATTATGGCTTTTGTATCGTCTTTCATACTATTGCTTCCTTAATTAAAGAGGGGGCAAAGTTAGTGGAAATACGTATAAAACGATACTTTTCCTTGAGAATAATTTGTAACAAGATACCGGTTGATAAACCTCTGTGAAACTCTGTGTCCTCGGTGGTGAATCAGAAACGCACCATCAGTTCCAATACGATCTTGTCCTGTTCCGACTCCTTGGCGATGCTGTTCTTGGCATAGAAATATTTCTCGTAGTTCAGTCGCAGGTCTGTGCGGAAAGCCTTGCTGAGGCTGAAAGTGATGCCGCCTGTCAGGCGTTGGCGCTTGTAGTCGGTGATAATCAGTTCGCCGGCTTCATTGGTGGCTTTGGCGTCGCTTTGGTCGGTCATCATGTCGTAGCGCAGCAAGAAAGACATTTGGTTGAATACCTTTCGTAGCGGCAGGTCGTAGTTGACGAAGGCGTTTACGGCTTGCACGTCGCCGAAGGCATTGTCGGAGTATTGCTTGTACAAGTATTCCCCCTCGATGTGGAAACGGCCGGACTCGTAGTAGGCGCCGATGTCATACGACTGCATCCGCACCTCTTCCGGCTGGATGCTCTGCAGGCTCAGTGTCAGATTCAGTCCTTTGGTGAAGAGAAACTGGGCTTTGGCGGAGTAGTTCACTTCTTTGTGCCATTCCTTCTGGTTGGTCAGTCCCGAGCCGTTGAAGAATCCGCCTTCTACGGTGATGGGCATATCGGTGTCGAAAGTATATCCTACGGTCAAACCTACGTCACGCACGTTTCCCACTTGTTTGGCAATGAACGAACGGTTGGGGAAGTATTGTTGGTGTGGTGAGCGGTGGGCGTCGATGGTGAAGGGTACGCGCATCTGTCCGGCAGTCAGCGTCAGCCCTTTGGTGGGGAAGAGCCGGGTGTAGGCATCCAGCATCTTGATTTGTCCTTCGTCCGAGAGGTCGATTTCGGCTTTATAGGCTACGGTGGGTAGTACGTTACCCGTGAAACTGACGCGGGCGTTGCGCACTTCAAAACGTCCTGCGCCGATTGTGGTCTGATACTCGTACTTGGAGCGGATGGTTCCGTGAATTTCCGGCATGTAGTCTTTGACTTCCAGTACCTCTTTATCTACTATCTTTCCATCCTCGTTGCTGTAGGGATGCTCTTGGGCATTTACAGCCAGTGGCAGCAATGCAATGAGCATTATCAGCGCGTTTTTCTTCATAATTCCTTTTTATCGATTAATTTATCGGCGGCAAAGGTCGGTCATATATGTTATGCTTTTATGTCATATATGTTGCATTACTGTTACAAAGGCCTGATTCGTGCCCCTTTAAATATAGGTATCGTTTTAATCTTTTACGGTTCGGTTTTGTTGCGGGGCTATTATAAACTATTGATTCTTAGTAGTGTACTTCTTCGGGCGTAAACGCCCTAAGCTGGAAATCCAATAAAATAGTTCTATCTTTGAGAGAAAATACCGGAAAAGAACAACTAATATAAAATGCTGATGCTTATGAAGAAACACTTGCTTTTGGCCGGAATGGCTTTGGTGTTGGGCGGCGTGTCTGTGCTTGCCCAGGAAATACAGCCCGTAAAGGCTGTGCCTTACGAATGGAAAAGTGTACCGATTGTAGGGGGTGGTTTTGTAGATGGTATCGTCTTTCATCCCACCGCTCCCGGTGTGCGCTATTGCCGTACGGATATGGGCGGGGCTTACCGTTGGGATGCTTCCGCCGGGTGCTGGATTCCGTTGCTGGACTGGATTCGTCTGGACGAAAGCAACCTGCAAGGGGTGGAAAGCATTGCCATCGACCCGCAGAATCCCGACAATGTGTACCTGGCGTGCGGAACTTATACCAGCAGCGCCAACGGTGCCATACTCTATTCTTATGATGGCGGCAAGACCTTTACCCGCGTAGATATCCCCTTCACCATGGGCGGTAATGAAAACGGCCGCGGCAATGGCGAACGCATGATGGTAGACCCGCAGAACGGAAACATCATCTATATGGGAACCCGCCTGCATGGCCTGTGGCGCAGTACCGACAAGGGGCAAAGCTGGGCGCGGGTGGCTTCCTTCCCCGATGTTACCGAGGCGTTCAACCCCGCCGACCGTGCCAGCTGGGGAAACCGTGGCAGCGGCATCATCAGCGTGGTGTATGACGCACAGGGCGGCAGCGATGCACGCGGCACGCGCGATATCTATGTAGCTGTTTCGTTGATGGATAGGGACAATCTTTTCGTGAGTCACGATTACGGCAACAGTTGGCAACCCGTAGAAGGGCAGCCCACACAATACCGCCCCATACACATGATTCTGTCCGGTGACCGGCAGTTGGTCGTGACCTACGGCGACACCCCCGGACCGAGCCAGATGGCGGACGGCGGCGTATGGAAATACGAACCCGCGAAGAACAAATGGACGGATATTTCGCCCGTCAAGCTGAAAGCGGGTGAGAAGGCCGGCTTCGGTTATGCAGCCGTGTCCGTAGATGTCAATAATCCCAAGCACATGATTGTCAGTACCCACAGCCTGGGCGGAAAGCATGGCTATGACAGTGACGAAATGTTCCGTTCCACCGACGGCGGCAAGCGCTGGAAACCGATTTTCAAGACTGGATATGAGTACGACTACTCCAAAGCGCCTTATGTAAAGGTAGCTCCTCTACACTGGATGTTCGATATCGAAATAGACCCAGCCAACGCAGAGCACGCCATCTTCACAACCGGTTTCGGCGGATGGGAGACCTTCAATCTTTCTGCCGTTGAGCGCCGGGAGCCGGTGAAGTGGAGCATCATGTCGCAGGGCATCGAAGAAACCGTTCCCCTCGAACTTTATGCTCCCGAGAAAGGCGCCCGCCTCATTTCCGGTATCGGCGATTATGGCGGCTTCACCCACTTCGACCTGAACGCTCCCGACCCGCTGGGCAGCCACGGCAAGCCTCACTTTGGCAATACGAACGGCGTGACCGGTGCCTGGTTGCAGCAGAACCTGATAGTCAGAGTAGGTACCTTGTTCGGCCACCAGCCGGGCGGACTCACCATCTCTTACTCGGAAGACGGCGGAAAGACTTGGGCGCAGTGTGCCTCTCTCCCCGTAGACAAAGCCCGCAACGGACATATCGCCGTATCTGCCGACGGTGCTTCCTGGATTTGGACGCCCGACCGTTCGGATGCCTACCTCACCCGCGACCGGGGTACTACTTGGCAACTCTGCCAAGGCCTGCCCCGGGACATCCGTACCATTGCCGACAAGGTCAATCCCCGACGCTTCTATGCCGTAGATGCCGTGAACGAAGTGGTGTATAGCAGCGAGGACGGCGGTGCCACCTTCCGTGCCGACAGTCTGCACCTGACCGTGAAGCGCATGATGCGCCGTGGCAATGCCGCCCCCATGAACCGGGGCGACCAGCGCGGGGGGCAAGACCGCATCTACTCCACTCCCGGTTTTGAGAAGGATTTGTGGATTGCTGCTTACGACGGGCTTTATCATTCCACCGCGCAGTCGGGCTTCGACTTCCGAACTTTGGATAAAGTCCGCACCATCTATGCCTTCGGCTTCGGCAAGGCAAAGCCGGGCAGCAATTATCCTACCTTATATATAATAGGAGTCATCAACGGCCAGTACGGTTTCTTCCGTTCCGACGATGCCGCCGCTTCGTGGGTACGCATCAATGACGATGCCCACCAATACGGGCTGGTGCTGCATATCTGCGGCGATATGCAGGAGTATGGTCGTGTCTATATCGGCACGCACGGGCGAGGCATTATAACGGGAGTTCCTGTCACGCGGTAATTATCGTCGCTGCGCCTGAGGAAAGATACTCTTTCCTGCTTCCAAAGATATATTGTCCGTAAGGAAAACTTGGAATAAAGAGGTTGTGTCAAAATGCTGGCACAACCTCTTTTCATCTTTTACAGTCCGGT
>CAJKXC010000065.1 GCA_905203765.1 uncultured Bacteroides sp. | reverse complement strand
TCTATAGTAATTCGTAAGTTATGGCAAACGACATGATGGTCAAAGAACTGGAGCAGGTGGTAGTCCGCTTCTCCGGTGACTCCGGTGATGGTATGCAACTCGCCGGCAACATCTTTTCAACAGTTTCGGCTACGGTGGGCAATGACATCAGTACATTCCCCGACTATCCGGCAGATATCCGCGCCCCGCAAGGTTCACTTACCGGTGTTTCCGGTTTCCAGGTGCACATTGGTGCAGACAAAGTTTATACGCCCGGAGACAAATGCGACGTATTGGTAGCTATGAACGCTGCTGCTCTGAAAACTCAATACAAGTTTGCTAAATCCACTGCCTGCATCATCATCGATACGGACGCTTTCCAGAAATCAGACCTGGAGAAAGCAGCCTTCAAGACCGATGATCCTATCGAAGAAATGGGTATCAAGCAAGATGTTATTGCCGCCCCTATCTCCAAGATGGTGAAAGACTGCCTGGCCGATACGGGAATGGACAACAAATCCATGCTGAAATGCCGCAATATGTTTGCAGTAGGCTTGGTATGCTGGTTGTTCAACCGCGACTTGAAGATTGCCGAAGACTTTATCCGCGAGAAATTCGCCAGGAAGCCCGAGATTGCCGAAGCAAACATCAAGGTAATCCATGCAGGATACGACTACGGACACAACACACATGCTTCTGTAGCCCATACTTACAAGATTGAAAGCAAGACCACCGTTCCCGGCCGATACATGGACATCACGGGAAACAAGGCTACCGCCTACGGTTTCATCGCCGCTGCCGAAAAGGCAGGATTGAAGCTGTTCCTCGGTTCTTACCCTATCACTCCGGCAACGGACGTATTGCACGAACTTTCCAAACATAAATCACTGGGCGTAATGACCGTACAGTGCGAAGACGAAATTTCCGGCTGTGCCACTTCCATCGGCGCTGCATTTGCAGGCGCACTGGCTGTGACTTCCACTTCCGGTCCCGGCGTCTGCCTGAAATCAGAAGCCATGAACCTGGCTGTGATTACCGAACTTCCGCTCGTTGTCCTCAACGTACAGCGCGGCGGCCCTTCTACCGGTCTGCCCACGAAGTCGGAGCAAACGGACTTGCTGCAAGCCCTCTTCGGACGCAACGGCGAAAGCCCGATGCCCGTCATTGCAGCCTCATCGCCCACCAACTGTTTCGACATGGCTTTCATGGCAAGCAAGATTGCCCTGGAGCACATGACTCCGGTGGTACTGCTGACCGACGGTTTCGTAGCCAACGGCTCCGGTGCATGGATGTTGCCGAAGCTGGCAGATTATCCCGCCATCAGGCCGCCCTACGTTACTCCCGAAATGAAAGATAACTATACGCCGTACAAGCGTAATGCAGAAACCGGTGTACGCTACTGGGCCATCCCGGGACAAGAAGGTTATATGCACATCCTCGGCGGTCTGGAGAAAGACAGCAATACCGGCGCCATCTCCACCGAACCGGAAAACCACAACCTGATGTGCCATCTGCGTGCCGAGAAGGTTGCCAAGATTCCCGTACCCGATGTAGAAGTACAAGGCTGCGTAGACGATGCCGACTTGCTGATTGTAGGTTTCGGCGGTACTTACGGTCACCTGTATTCGGCTATGGACGAGATGATAAAGGCAGGCAAGAAGGTTGCCCTGGCGCACTTCACTTACCTCAATCCGCTGCCCAAGAACACGGAAGCCGTATTGAAGAAATACAAGAAGGTAGTGGTTGCCGAGCAGAACCTCGGACAATTCGCAGGCTATCTGCGCATGAAGATAGATAACTTCACGCCGTATCAATTCAATGAAGTCAAGGGACAGCCGTTCCTCGTTGCCGAACTGGTAGCTGCCTTCACTGAGATTTTAAACAAGTAATAACCCCGTAAAGAACGAAACATCATGTGCGAATATACAGCAAAAGATTTCAAAAAAGGACAACCTCGTTGGTGTCCGGGTTGCGGTGACCACTTCTTCCTGGCTTCACTGCACAAAGCAATGGCAGAAATTGGCATAGCTCCTTGGGAAACAGCCGTTATCTCCGGTATCGGTTGCTCCAGCCGCTTGCCCTACTACATGAATACGTATGCGATGCAGACCGTCCACGGACGTGCCGCCGCTATCTCTACGGGTGCCAAGGTTGCCAATCCCAACCTGAAAGTATGGCAGATTTCGGGTGACGGCGATGGCCTGGCCATCGGTGGTAACCACTTTATCCACGCCGTACGTCGTAACATCGACCTGAATATGATTCTGCTGAACAACCGCATCTACGGTCTGACGAAGGGACAATACTCGCCCACGTCTCCGCGCGGATTCGTCAGCAAGTCATCCCCTTACGGTACGGTAGAAGACCCGTTCCATCCGGCAGAACTCTGCTTCGGTGCCCGCGGCCGCTTCTTTGCACGTGCGGTGGCTACCGATGCTCCCGGAACGGTGGAAGTGCTGAAGGCAGCTTACAACCATAAGGGTGCCAGCGTTTGCGAGATTCTGCAAAACTGCGTCATCTTCAATAACGGTACGCACGACTCGGTAGCGAAGAAAGAGGACCGCGCCAAGAACGCCATCTACCTGGAACACGGCAAACCGATGATTTTCGGCGAGAACAACGAATACGGACTGATGCAGGAAGGCTTCGGGCTGAAAGTTGTGAAGCTGGGCGAAAACGGCATCACGGAAAAGGACATCCTCGTTCACGACGCTCACTGCATGGACAACACCCTGCAACTGAAGCTTGCCTTGATGGAAGGTCCCGACTTCCCGATTGCGCTCGGCGTAATCCGCGATGTAGAAGCGCCGACTTACGACGACGCCGTTCACGAACAGATTGAAGAAGTAGCCGCCAAGAAGAAGTACCATAACTTCGAAGAACTGCTGATGACAAATGATACGTGGGAAGTGAAATAACCCGCAAGTCATAACAGATAATCTTTAAGCCCCTTCACTCCGCCGATATATCCGGCAAGAGTGAAGGGGCTTTCTTGCTTTCAGGAAAATACTCCCGTAAGTCATTGACTGAATGAATGTTCAATATCCCACAACTTTTCTTTATGGTGGGAATTATATTCCCAGGTATATTCTATCATAGTGGGACTGTAGTTCAGTCGTATAGGGAGTGTAGTTCAGTCGTAATGGGAAGGCAGTTCAGTCGTATAGGGAAAGTCGTTCCCTCATAGTGGGAATATGCCCCAACCGTAATCCGGCAGCGGCTCATGCAGAAACACAACAGGTGAGCAAAACTCATTCTTCGGATGAAATCGAAAATAAATAGAGTCTTTCTCTTTGATAATAAAAGGATTATCGTATATTTGCAACAGACAGTTTACCTTTTTATTATTGATGCTATGGGCCAAGAACATCCTTTTGACCGGTTTTCGCAGCAAGCTCTCCAAGCCTTGCACCGGTATCGTGCCGTCATGTTCAGCCCCCCTACGACCTCGTTCCCCTAAAGGGGAAGGAGAATACTCCGTACTATAAATGTAATTTCATTATTAAAAACGATTCTCTGCCCCCTTAGGGGGACGGGGTGAAACATAGCAACAATATGGACAACAGACCAACCATCGCCGAAGTACACGAATGGGTACTGAAGCTGCACAACACGTGCGAACAAACCATCACGAACGAAGAACGTAAAGAACAACATAAGTACGCCGTCATGGTGCAACGCCCCCAGGACAAACGCTTCCTGGTAAAGATGCTCGACGAATCATCGCAGATACGCGACCGCCGGAAACTCGCCGCCCGCATCAAAACCCTGATAGACCGCTACGGCGTGCCCGAGTTCCTGAACAAGCGCGACGCCTTCCTCTTCAAGATGTACCAGGCATTCGGACATCACTTCGACTTCATCGCCATACCTATTATAAAGAAGCGGCTCCGCATGGACACCTCTAAAGTCATCCTGGACGAAGCGCGCCCGCAACTGACGAAGCACCTCTCGGAGCGCTTCAAACAGAAGATAGGGCAGAACGTGAACCTGCTGGGCGAAGTCGTGCTGGGCAACGGCGAGGCTGACCACCGCTACCAACACTACCTGGAAGCCCTGGAAGCCCCGGACATCAACTATATCTCCGTCAAAATCTCCGGCATCTACGCCCAGACGCATGCACTGAACTACGAAGAGAGTTTCCCCGAACTGGTACGCCGCATGTCCGCCCTCTACCAGCGGGCGATAGACTTCCCTTACGTGGACGAGAACGGCGTGAAGCGCGCCAAGTTCGTCAACCTCGATATGGAAGAGTACAAAGACGCGCACTTCACCCTGCGCCTCTTCAAGACCGTACTCAGCCAGCCCGAGTTCAAGAATTATGAAGCAGGTATCGTGGTGCAAGCCTACCTGCCGGACGCCTACGACTTCCAAACCGAACTGCTGGAGTTTGCCAAAGCACGCGTAGCCGACGGCGGCGCTCCGCTGAAGATGCGCCTCGTAAAGGGTTGCAACCTCGAAATGGAAACCGTCATCTCCTCTCTGCGCGGCTGGCCCAACCCGATACGCACTTCCAAGACGGAAGTAGATGCCAACTACCTGCACATCCTGGAACGCGCCCTGCTGCCCGAAAATGCCAAAGCGCTGCACATCGGCGTGGCCTCGCACAACCTGTTCACCATCGCCTACGCCTATCTGCTGAGCCAGAAGTACGGTTCATCGGAATACATGACCTTCGAAATGCTGGAAGGCATGGCAGACCACGTATGGCGGGCACAATCCATCCTCGGCAACCACGTCATCCTCTACGCCCCCGTGGTGAAGGACGAACACTTCCTGAACGCCGTGTCCTACCTGGTACGCCGCATGGACGAAAACACCGCGCCCGACAACTTCCTGACGCACTCCTTCAACCTGAAACCGAACACCGAAACCTGGGACTTCCTCGAAAAGCAGTTCGAAGATGCCTATCGCATGAAAGATACCATCACCCACTTCCCTACGCGTACACAGAACCGGCTGGAGCCCTATACCCCCGTCCCCGCCACCACACCGATGCAGAACGAACCGGATACGGACTTCGACCTGCCTCAGAACCAGGAGTGGGTACGGAACATCTTTGCCCGGTGGAAGAAGTCTCCGGGCGATACTCCCGAGATTATCCCTTTGCAGATAGGCACCGAAACGGTAGTATGCGAGCAGCGCCACAAGTATATGGACCGTTGCCAGGACGACGAAGTATGCATCTGCGAAATGTCCCAGGCGGACAGCGAACAGGTGCGGCAGATTATAGACATTGCCGAGAAAGACCCGGCAGGCTGGCGCAACACCACCCTCGAGGAGCGGCATAAGATAATGTACGAAGCCGCCAACCGGCTGGGCGAGCTGCGCGGCGACCTGATAGGCTGTATGTGTGCCGTCACCGGCAAGACCGTGGTCGAAGGCGATGTGGAAGTGTCCGAAGGCATCGACTACGCCCGCTTCTACACCAACTCCATGAAGACCTTCGCCGGCCTGACGGACGTGGACATCGCCCCCAAAGGCACCATCCTCGTCATCTCTCCCTGGAACTTCCCGTGCGCCATTCCTATCGGCGGCATCGTGGCAGGACTGGCAGGCGGCAACACTGTGATACTGAAACCTGCCACCGTAGCTGCTCCCGTCGCCTGGATGTTTGCCCAGGCATTCTGGGATGCAGGCGTGCCGAAGGAAGCCTTGCAGGTCATCATCACCGACCGCGAAGCTCTGAAAGTGCTCACTACCGCCCCCGCCATCAAGCACATCATCCTGACCGGCGGCACAGATACGGCACAGAACATAGCCCGCAGCAACCCGTCCACGCCCCTTTCTGCCGAAACCGGCGGAAAGAATACCATCATCCTCACCGCCTCGGGCGACCGCGACCATGCCATCATGAACATCGTCACTTCCGCCTTCGGCAATGCCGGACAGAAGTGTTCCGCCTGCTCGTTGTTGCTGGTAGAGCGTTCGGTGTACGAGGACAAGAACTTCCAGGACAAGCTAAAGGATGCCGCCACCAGTATGAAGGTGGGCAGTGTGTGGAATGCAGGGAATGTAGTAGGCCCGATGATAACCAACAAGAACGAAAAGCTGCTCCGGGCACTGACGCTGGAACCGGGAGAGTCGTGGCTCGTGCCGCCCCGCTTCCTCGACAAGAAAGAGTATATCCTCGCCCCCACCGTGAAGTGGGGAGTGAAGCCCGGCAGTTATTCCTTCCGCACCGAGTTGTTCGGCCCCATGCTGAGCGTAGTCTGCATCGAGAACCTGGAACAGGGCATCGAACTGGTGAACAGCCTGGACTACGGTCTGACTTCCGGTCTGCAAAGCCTCGACGAAAGCGAGCAGAAGCTATGGAAAAACTCCATTCAGGCAGGCAATCTGTACATCAACCGCGGCATTACGGGCGCCATCGTCAACCGTCAGCCCTTCGGTGGCATGAAGGCTTCCGCCTTTGGCGGCGGCGTCAAGGCAGGTGGCCCCAACTACTGCGCCTGCTTCGTGAAGATAACCGACAAGCCCGGCAGCGACACCAACTATCAGAAGAGTTATGCCGAAGCCTATGAGAAAGAGTTCGCCCATGCCCGCGACGTCAACAACCTCTACGGCGAGCAGAACGCTTTCCGCTATCTCCCGCTGAAGAACATAGTGCTCCGCCTCTTCCCCGGCGACAGCAACGAGGATGCCAAGATGATTATCTTAGCTGCCCAAACCTGTCACACTCCACTTACAGTGAGCTTTGACACCGACGACCGTGCGGCTGCCCTCGCCTCGACCGGCTGTCGGCTGAAGAAGGAAACCTTCGACGAGTTCCTCGCTACGATGAAGGATTACGAACGCATCCGCACCTGCCGCGCCGATATCCCGATGGAAATGTACGAAGAAGCTGCCCGCATCGACAAGTACATCGCCACGGCTCCCCCAGTGAAAGACGGGCGTGTAGAACTGATCCACTACATCAAGGAGCAGAGCATCGCATTCGAGTATCACCGGTATGGCAGTATCTCAGAGGTTCCACCGGTAGAGTAAAGACGGCCTAATCTCCAAAGTCCCTATAACTTCCCGGATTCTGATCCAAGAGGTTATAGGGATTTTTTTCGGATTAGGGAATCATTCGGATAATAACGGTTCTACTGGCAATGGCAATGAAACTGTGAATTCACTGTACTTTCCTTCCCGACTCTCTACGCTGACGTAGCCACCGTGGGCACGGGCTACATTCATCACGTAGTTCAGTCCCAGTCCGAAGCCGGAAACCTTCTTGGTCTTGTCATCGGACTTGGAAACAACACGTTCGAACTTGTCGAAAATGGTGCGCTGGGCGGCGAGGGGGATGCCGATGCCGTTGTCTCTCACCTTGATTTGCGTGCAGTTGTTGTGAAGGCAAGAGGAGATTTGTATATCGACCGTATCTTTGGAGTATTTTATGGCGTTGTCTATCAGGTTGCTCAACGCTTCCTTCAGATATTCTTCATCGGCATACACACCCGCTTCTTCAAGATGGAAATGGAAGGAAATGGGTTTGTCGGATTTGGCTGTGAAGGTATCTGCCAGTGCTTCCAATATGGGACGGAGTTCTATCCAGTTCTTGTCCAAGAGCAACTGGCCGTGTTCCAGCTTGGAGATGGTCAGCACCTTGTTGGCAAGGGCAAGCAGGTGCTGCGACTCGGTTTCGAGAATATCGAAATACTTTTCGCGTTTCTCAGGCTTGTCATCCACCTTGCCGCTACGCAGTACTTTGAGCCCCATCAGGATGGAGCTGATAGGATTCTTCATGTCATGAATCATGGCATAGGAGAAATCCTCGCGCACCCGCGCCAGTTCGTCTTGCCGATGGATGATGTTGACTTGCTTGCGGATAGCATACAAAAGAACGCATAGAGCCAATATCGTTGCGAAAAAGTAGTAAAGCAACTTGCCTATGAACTCGGCACGGAAGTTCAGGATTTGCGCACGCACCCCCTGAGTAGGGCTGATGGGGCATACAAAGGTGTAATGTTGCTCTATCAGCTTCTGATAATCGGCAAAGTAGTGCAGGTCTTGTTTCAGTACAACGGACTCTTGTTGAAGCGACACAGTGTCCATACGGAATTTGATTCGTTTTAGTTTGGCTCTGCTCAGCTCATTGCGGAAGAGGGGGGAAAGGTCTTTGGTACGGTCTGCCTCGTATGCATCCGTGGCATGGCAATAGGCTTCGTGTATGCCGCGTATCACTTGCTGCTTGTTCAGCAAAATACTCCGTCCCATCCAGTTGCCCAGCATAAACAGGACAGCGGCGGTAGCAACAAAAGTCAGAAGTATATAATAGGATTTCTTCATCGGACGCCCGGTATTTTGAGGCAAATATAAACAAACTTTTCCGTTCGTCTTAACATAAAGATAACATTCCGATAACCTGATGTTATTTCAGAGGTGCGTATCTTTGCAAAGTAGAAATAAAAAAGAAGAATTATGGAAGACAAAGAAATGAATACAGAAGCGCTCAGCCGTCCGGACGGAGTGGAAGTGAAACTCTCGATAAGGTCAGTCAATCTGATAGCTATCTTTTGCTTTTTTACCTTGCTTATAGGAGGAACCTGTGTATTTGTGTATATATGGGATGAATTTACTTCCTACGGGATAGGATACTACTTAGGCAGTTCCTTCAAGAAACTCGGTCTGTTTAATTACAGTTGCTTTATTATATTGTATTATGTCCTCTACACCTTCCTTCAAGGTGGACTTCTTTACTGGTTCAGCGGTAAAAAGCGGAAGAATCTTCGTTGGCACGGAGACTGGGGTGGATTCGGATTCCATCCGATTTGTCCTATTGCATTAAAATACTATCGCATCTGCTTGCTGCTACCGGGCATACTACTTGGGCTGCTGCCTGCTATTCATGGTTTCTGTACGGGTAGCGGAGGATTCTTTTATGCAGGGCTGTACGGGATAATACTGGCATCGGCGGATGTTACACTTTTCTGCAAACTGCATGTCTTCGATGACGAAGACTTGTTGGTGGCTGGGAAAAAGACCTTCGAAGCCACCATCATCAAGCGCAATTACGGAAAAGAATCACCGAACATATAGTCTTATCTCCATATTGCCGTCTTTTTAGATATTTTAATATTCCTTCGATAGGGAGATTGCCGGATGCGTCTGTCTTTAATGAAACAGATTTACTAAACTATAAATATCGGTTTCAATGAAAGACTATCGAAACGACCTGACGGGCGATATTGTCAAAGCCCTGACCAAGTACGCGGAATGCCCTGCATTCGTCATCGAAGACACAGCCTATACTTATGGGCAACTGTCGGCAACCGTACAACGAATATCCTCCTTCCTCAGTAGCAGGGAAGATAGAATCATCGGTATCGTGGCCGAAAACAGACTGGAAACCTACGCTTCCATACTGTCCGTATTGATTTGCGGCAAAACGTACGTCATTCTGCACCCCACCTACCCCAAGCACAGAAATAAGAAGATCTCCGACCTTGCAGGCATCCGCCTGGTGCTTCACACAGACAGTATCCATGTACTGAACCTGGACACCCGGGACCTGGAACTGGTATGCACTTCCTCCATACAGCAAGAAGCAACGCTCCCTGCCGCTTCCCACATTGCAGAAGATGAAAACGCATACATCATCTTCACCTCCGGCAGTACCGGCGAACCCAAAGGCGTGCCCATCTCCCGCCGCAACCTCAACGCATTCTACACTGCCTACAGCCGCCTGGGTTGGCAACTGGACAAGCACGACCGCATGTTACAAATGTTCGAGCTCACTTTCGACGTATCCGTTGTATCCTTCTTATACCCTCTGACTTTGGGAGCATGCATATATACAGTATCTCCGGAAGGGGTGAAGTACGTCAACGTCATCGAAGTCCTCGAAAAGTACAATCTTACATTTGCTGCCGTAGCGCCTTCTTTGCTTCAGCTACTGCTGCCCTACTTCCCGGAAATAAGCCTGCCCGCACTCAGATACCTGGTGGTCACTGCCGAGGCTTCCGACGTAGAACTGCTGTCGGCTTTCAGGAAATGCGCCCCCAATGCATCTTTTATCAACCTGTACGGACCGACGGAAGGAACCATTTACTGCACCGCCTACCGGATACCCGCCTCCGCATGCAAGCACCACAACGGAATGGCTGCCATCGGCAAGCCCTTCTACGGAATAGATACCGTGATAATGGACAGCAACGCCACCCCGCTCCCCACGGGAGAAACTGGAGAGCTCTGGATCAGCGGCAACCAGGTGATGAGCGGTTATTGGAACAACCCGGAGAAAAGCAGGGAATGCCTTGTGCAGACTGCTGACGGAAAAACTTACTACAAGACCGGCGACCTCTGCTGGATGGATGCCGACGGAGACATCATCTACTGCGGACGGAAGGACTCGCAGATAAAAATGCAAGGATTCCGCATCGAATTGAGCGAGATAGAGCACGTGGCGAAGAACTTCTTCAACGGCGAACACCGCGTGGTAGTCATCCCCAAATACAGCGAGGGCAACCAGTGCGAGCTGCATCTGGTGATAGAGAAAAGAAATCTCGACAAGCAACGCATGGAAGAGTATATGTGCAGCAGACTACCCTTCTACATGATTCCCAAGCACATACACTGCTTGGAACAATTCCCGCTGAACACCAGCAGCAAGACGGACAGAAAGAAAATACTGGAACTAATTTAAACTCAACAATGGATATACAGACTATTTTAAACGAACTGGAACTGATCTTCCGCGAAGTACTGAAGAGAGACAACATCACCCTTACCAACAACACCACCGCCCAGGACGTGGAAGGCTGGGACTCATTGACCAATATGCAGCTGATAAGCAAGATAGAGAAGCGGTTCAATGTCCGCTTCACCTTCAGGGACATTATGAAATTGAAGAATGTAGGGGATATCTGCAACGCCATTCTAACCAAAGCCCAATAGAAGATGTCGTTCATATCCCTGAATTTCGTCGCGCTGTTTGCGTGTACTTTCATCTTATATCACGTGCTTCCTCCCCGATACAAGAAAGCGGTATTGCTGGCGGCAAGTTTCGTTTTCATCGGTTTCTATCACGTTGTCTTCCTGGGGGTGGCACTGCTGATATCGATTGCCACTTACCTCTTCGGCCTATGGATGGGGCAGGTGAAAGATGAGAGGAGAGTAAAGAGAATCTATTTTTCAAGTGTGTGTGTTTTAGTTGCGAGTTGGCTGGCATCCCGGTATGCCGGCCAGCTTACCGGCTGCAACTTCATCTTTCCGCTGGGTATTTCGTTCTATACCTTCCAAGCCATCTCCTACCTGACGGAAATCTACTGGCAGGAAGAAGAACCGGAACGCAACCTGCCCGACTTCCTGGTATATATGCTTTTCTTTATGAAGTTCCTTTCGGGACCTATCGAGAGAGCCGGGGATATGCTTCCCCAACTGAAGTCCGGCAAGGCAGTGGACTATCAGTCCATGGTCTGCGGGCTGGAACTGGTTGTAGTGGGGCTGGTGAAGAAACTGATGCTTGCCGATTACATAGGTTCCTATATAGACGGCATCTTCAACTCCCCGCATACCGCCTCGGGCATACAGTTACTTACGGCATGCCTGCTATATCCGATAGAACTATACGGAGACTTCTCGGGATATACCGACATTGCGCTGGGAGGGGCGCGGATGCTGGGATTCAAACTCAGTCCCAACTTCAACCGCCCGTTCATAGCGCAAACCACTGCCGACTTTTGGAGAAGGTGGCATATGTCGCTTTCGTTCTGGGTGAGGGATTACTTGTATCTTCCTCTGTCTTCGGCCATGCGGGGATGGGGACAGTGGGGCGTATTTCTGAGTTTGGTCCTGACATTCACCGGATTGGGCATCTGGCACGGTGCCGGATGGAACTTTGCCGTCTACGGACTGATACAAGGCATCATCATCTTCTATGAAATGAAGACTATGGCATTCCGCAACAAAGCGAGAAGCCGGTTGGGGAGGCCGTTGTTTTCAGCGCTGTCCGTCATCAGGACGTATCTTATCTTTGCCCTTTCACTGATATTCTTCCGGGCAGCATCCCTTTCCGAAGCGTTCTATTACATCAGCCATATATCCTTCGATGTCCATTACAGTTGGAAAGAGATAGACTTGGGAATGCCGGACCATAACTGCATAGTGGCAGGATGCGCCCTTGCATTGATTCTGATCTATGAGTATTTTATGTCCAAGCGGGATTTGTTGGAAGCCTTGGGGAAGCAACCTGCAGCGGTGAGATGGAGCGTATATTACCTGCTGGCTATTATGCTTTTCACATTGGGGCAATTCAACTCAGACAGCTTTATATATTTACAATTCTGACAACCGAAACAACATGATAAAGAAATATAGCGGACGAAAGGCAGCAATGCGTTTCGTAATGAAACTCGCCTTACTCTTCATACCTTTTATTGCCATATTAATAGTGTACCTGCTGACTGACCCCTTTATGGTCCTAAGACATTATAACCGATATGATCAGTCTCCGGTAATGCTGAACGAAGGGTATGTGGGATGGCAAACGTATATGAACAACCGGGATACCATCCCCTTCGATTCCTTCATCATGGGGAACTCCTGCACAATGGCCTATCCCTGCCGGGAATGGGAGAAGCATCTCAATGGCGGCCGGGCCATCCGTCTCTTCGGGAATGCGGAAAGTATAGCTGCCGTTTCCTTGAAGTTACAGGCCCTGGACAAAACCGGCATGGACATCAAGAACCTGCTACTGATTGTAGACAAAGGAACATTGCAGACCGACAGACTACTGTCGGGGCACACCAATATACTGCCACCTGCCCTGTCGGGCATGAGCAACCTGGCATTTCAGGAGAAGTTCTGCCAGGCTTTCTGTTCCCCGGGTGTTCTGCTTCCCTACCTTGACTACAAGCTGTTCCATCAGTACCGCTCTTATATGAGAGGAGTGATAAATCCTTATGGGCCTATCCGCGACCCTATAACCAATGACATGCTGAATCCCAGGGAGGAAATGATAAAAAAGGAAGGAGAAAAGTACTGGGAGAACAGGAAGAATGAATTTACCAAAAAAAGAGAGAAAGATTACAGAAACGGAAAGTACAAAGAAGACCTGAAAGTAATTGGGAACAAACAGCTTGAATACCTGAAAGATATAGCACAAATCTGCCGGAAACACAATACTGCCGTAAAGATCATCATCAGTCCCAACTACAACCAAATCAATCTGAACCCGGCAGATGTACAGATACTCAAAGACCTTTTCGGCACCGGAAACATCTTTGATTTCAGCGGCATCAACAAGTACACCGAGGACATCCACAACTATTATGAGAAGGGACATTACAGACCTGTGCTCGGTGTACGGTTGATGGAAAAAATCTATCCTCTTTAAATCTTATCGCCGAACGCCAAGTCTCCCGCATCTCCCAAACCGGGCACGATGTAAGAGTGCTCGTTCATCTCCGGGTCGATGGCTGCGCACCACAGCGTGACGTCATCTCCCGGAAAGAGGTTCTGCAAATGGTCTACTCCCTGTTGGCTGGCAATGACGCAAGCTATCTGTAACTTGGCAGGCATGCCCTTCGTGATAAAGGCTTTCCAGGCAAGTTCCATGCTCTCACCCGTGGCGAGCATGGGATCTACCAGCAGCAACGTCTTCTTCGATAAATCCGGCGTAGCAATATACTCGATGTGCACATCCACCGTGCGGCATTCCTTATCTTTATAGTAACGGTAAGCGGAAACGAATGCGTTGCCTGCCCGGTCGAACATATTCAGGAATCCCGTATGCAACGGCAATCCTGCCCGGAATACCGTCGCAATCACCACCTCGTCATCGGGTATGCTGGCGGGCGCCACTCCCAACGGAGTCTGCACTTGCTTGACGGAGTACGTCAGTTCCTTACTCATTTCATACGCCATAATTTCTCCGATGCGCTCTATGTTACGGCGGAAACGCATCCGGTCGCGCTGTATTTCCACGTCACGAATCTCCGCAACGTATTGATTCAAGACGGAATTTGTCTCGGCAAAGTTGATAACTTTCATATAAATGTAATGTATTTATCTGCAAAGTAAACGAATTTCACCCAATTTGCAACGTTCAGTTAGCAGATATTGTTACGGTTTAATAAAAGATTTCCCATTAAAGAAAAATTTCTCTAATACGGCTTTTCTTTAAAAAGAAAGTATTACTTTTGTAGTCGAAAAACAAGGGGCCTACTAAAAGACAACCGAAAAGAGAGTTTTTCATGCAGATTTCCTTCTCCCCTTGTAAGTCAAAAGATAAGAGATTATAAACCAAAATACCAATTTAAAATCTTAAAAACAATGGCAAATTTAGATTTAAGCAAGTACGGTATCAAAGACGTGAAGGAGATTATCCACAACCCGTCTTATGATGTATTGTTCGCCGAAGAGACCAAACCGGGTCTGGAAGGCTTCGAAAAAGGTCAAGTAACTGAACTGGGTGCAGTAAACGTAATGACAGGTATCTATACCGGTCGTTCTCCTAAAGATAAATTCTTTGTTATGAATGAAGCCAGCAAGGATTCTGTATGGTGGACTTCTGACGAATACAAAAACGATAACAAACCTTGCTCTGAAGCAGCTTGGGCTGACTTGAAAGAGAAAGCTGTTAAGCAGTTGAGCGGCAAGCGTCTGTTCGTTGTCGATACTTTCTGTGGCGCTAACGAAGCTACTCGTATGAAAGTACGTTTCATCATGGAAGTGGCTTGGCAGGCTCACTTCGTAACTAACATGTTCATCCGCCCGACAGCTGAAGAACTTGCTAACTACGGAGAACCCGATTTCGTATCATTCAACGCTTCTAAAGCAAAAGTTGACAACTACAAAGAACTGGGTCTGAACTCTGAAACAGCTACTGTATTCAACTTGAAGACTAACGAAC
>CAJKXC010000064.1 GCA_905203765.1 uncultured Bacteroides sp. | reverse complement strand
GCTTCACATATTTGTCTCCATCATACTTAGCCACGATGCGATTAAATTTACTTCGATCAAGGAAGGCCACCAGCTGTGAGAAAACGTATTTATCTTGATGCATCTGCTAGCATATTTAATATGATGCAAATCTACAACTTCAAATCCGTTCTCTCTAAAAACCTCTATAACTAACTATATTTCAAATATTTCAAAGAACTATTGCGATTTTTTAGTGGACACTAATGATATTGTATATAAAAAGTTGGCTTGAAAGCATAATTTCTTAGTAAAATACAATATTTTTGTATCAAATACAATAGATTATGAAGGAGAGCAATGGAGTTATTATATATCAAGATGAGAATGGCGTGACTAAAGTCAACGTGCGCTTTTCTGACGAAGATGTTTGGTTGACTCAGAATCAGTTGGCTGAGATTTATGATACTACGCAGGAAAATATTTCTATGCATATCAAAAACATCTACGAAGATAAAGAATTAGTCGAAAATCGAACTAATAAGAAATTCTTATTAGTTCGGACGGAAGGGAAGCGCCAGGTAAAACGTAACATTGATCATTATAATCTTGATATCATTATAGCTTTAGGGTATCGTGTACAAAGTCAGATCGCTACCCGTTTCCGTCGCTGGGCTACAGAACGTTTGCATGAATATATTCAGAAAGGCTTTACTATGGACGATGAACGTCTGAAACAAGGTGGGAATCGGTATTTCCGTGAATTGCTCCAACGCATACGTGATATTAGAGCTTCGGAAAGAAATTTCTATCAACAAGTAACAGATATATATGCTACCTCAATAGATTATGACCCAAGGGCAGATCTTACGCGGCATTTCTTCGCCACAGTTCAAAACAAGTTGCATTATGCTGTACATGAGCATACGGCAGCAGAGATTATTTATGAACGGGTAGATAGCGATAAACCTTTGGTTGGCATGACCAACTTTAAAGGGGACTATATTACCCGCGATGATGTGAAGATAGCCAAAAACTATCTGACGGAAGGTGAGTTGCACCGGCTGAACTTGCTGGTTTCTCAATTCTTAGATTATGCTGAATTCCAGGCGTTGGAGCAACGCCCTATGAGGATGCAAGATTGGATTCAGGCATTAGATCAACAGATCATTAATTTGCAGCGTAAACTTTTGGAGGGTAAGGGCTCTATCTCCCATAAGCAGGCGATTGAGAAAGCAGAGCATGAATTCACTATATATCGCCAACGCGAGATGGAGCAGTTGGAAAGTGACTTTGATAAAATGATTAAAAGCCTGCCGAGGCAATGAAACATAGAGTTCGTTACTGTCAACTTATGCCTTTTTTTTCTACCTTTGCGGTTCGAAACAGTAATGAGTACATTAATAAAACTGTAACTTGACATATGATTACCGCAGAACAACTGAAAGATATCAAGGAACGTTCCGAAGCGTTGAACCGCTATCTGGATATTGAGGGAAAGAAGATACAAGTAGAAGAAGAGCAACTTCGCACCCAGGCTCCCGGCTTCTGGGACGACCAGAAGGCCGCCGAAGCCCAGATGAAGAAAGTGAAAGGCTTGCAGCAATGGATTTCCGGCTACAATGAAGTCAAGACATTGGCGGATGAAGTGCAGCTGGCGTTCGACTTCTACAAGGACGAGCTGGTGACCGAAGAAGAAGTGGACGAGGCTTACGCCAAAGCATCCGTTGCCGTCGAAGCTCTCGAACTGAAGAACATGCTCCGCGAGGAAGCCGACCAGATGGACTGCGTCCTGAAGATCAACTCCGGCGCCGGTGGCACCGAGAGCCAGGACTGGGCAAGCATGCTGATGCGTATGTACCTGCGCTATGCCGAGACCCACGGTTACAAGGCCACCATTGCCAACTTGCAGGAAGGCGACGAAGCAGGCATCAAGACCTGTACCATCGAAATCTCCGGCGACTATGCTTACGGCTATCTCAAGGGAGAGAACGGTGTACACCGCCTGGTGCGCGTGTCTCCCTACAATGCCCAGGGCAAGCGCATGACGTCTTTTGCATCCGTCTTCGTCACTCCGCTGGTAGACGATACCATCGAGGTGAACATCAACGTTGCCAATATCTCCTGGGATACCTTCCGCTCCAGCGGTGCCGGCGGTCAGAACGTCAACAAGGTAGAATCCGGTGTACGCCTGCGCTACCAGTTCAAGGACCCCTATACCGGCGAGGAAGAAGAAATCCTTATCGAGAACACCGAGACGCGCGACCAGCCCAAGAACCGCGAGAATGCCATGCGCCAATTGCGTTCCATCTTATACGACAAAGAGCTTCAGCACCGCATGGCGGAACAAGCCAAAGTGGAAGCCGGCAAGAAGAAAATCGAGTGGGGTTCGCAGATCCGCAGCTACGTCTTCGACGACCGCCGCGTGAAAGACCACCGCACCAACTTCCAGACCAGCGACGTGAACGGCGTAATGGACGGCAAGATAGACGGCTTCATCAAGGCATACCTGATGGAGTTTGCAGGGAGCGGGGAGTAAGCTCGGATACCTATAATATAATTATCCTTCGAAAGGAAAAACAGTTCCTTTCGAAGGATTTTTCTTTTAGATTGTTTGGATACTTCCCGAATTTACTCTTACTTTGTTAATCGTTGAACTTAAAACTATAGAAACACCATGGGAAAAAGTAAGAAGAAAGTAATGCACAGCCAGAAGGAAGAGCAACAGGCAAAAAAGGTATTGTTAATTATCGGAGTATCGGCAGTGATACTGGTACTTGCCATGTTTGTGGGCTACTCCTTCCTTGCCAAATAAGCGCAGGATACATTTATGCCACAAGAGATAGAACGAAAATTCCTCGTGACGGGAGAATACAAGTCACAAGCGTATGCGCAGAGCCATATTGTGCAGGGGTACATCTGTAGTGCACGCGGGCGGACGGTGCGCATACGCATCCGCGACAACCGGGGCTATCTCACCATCAAAGGAGCCGCCGATGCCGCCGGTATCAGCCGTTACGAGTGGGAGAAGGAAATCCCCCTGGACGAAGCCCGCGAACTGATGAAGCTGTGCGAGCCGGGCGTGATAGACAAGACGCGCTACCTGGTGCACAGCGGCCGACACACCTTCGAGGTGGACGAGTTCTACGGCGAGAACGCCGGACTCACCGTGGCGGAAGTGGAACTTGCCTCTGTGGACGAACCCTTCGAGAAGCCTGCCTTCATCGGACAAGAGGTGACGGGCGACATCCGCTACTATAACTCGCAACTGATGAAACGCCCGTTCAGTACGTGGGAGTAAACCAATTGTACGCTGTAATTGTTAAATCGTAATGGAGAAACTTTACGACTACCTGCCCCGAGAATTGGTTACCTTTATCCTGGTCACCGTATTCTCCCTGCTTATCGGGCTCTCACAGCGGAAAATCAGCTTGAAGCGCGAAGGGGAAACTACGCTCTTCGGTACCGACCGCACCTTCACCTTCATCGGCATCTTGGGTTACTTGCTCTATATCCTCGACCCCGTGGACTACCGCCTCTTCATGGGCGGCGGCGCAGTGCTGGGCGTACTGCTGGGGCTGAACTACTACGTGAAGCAGGCGCAATACCATGTATTCGGCGTCACTACCATCATCATCGCCCTCATTACTTACTGCATAGCGCCGATTGTGGCCACGCAACCGTCCTGGTTCTATGTGATGGTCGTTGTCACCGTGCTGCTCTTCACCGAGCTGAAGCATACCTTCCTACCTTTCTTATCTGCTGAAGCGATATGTGTTCCGTGAATCGGGCATACTCGTTTCGGGCATCATCGGCGGACTGTACAGCAGCACCGCCACCATCTCCGTGCTGGCACGCAAGAGCCGCAAGGCTTCCGAACAGGATGCGCCCGAATATGTGGCAGCCATGTTGCTTGCCGTGAGCATGATGTTTCTCCGTTTCCTGATACTGATAGGCATCTTTAGCCGTGAAACGCTGGTGGCCATCTATCCCTATCTGCTGGTTATGTCGGCGGTATCGGCAGGCGTGGCATGGTATCTGCATTCCAGGCGGAAACCCGTAGACCATGCCGGACAGGCGGCAGAGGAAGAGGACAGCAGCAATCCGCTGGAGTTCAAGGTGGCGTTGATATTTGCCATGCTGTTTGTGGTGTTTACCATCCTGACGCATTATACACTGGTCTATGCCGGTACGGGCGGGCTGAACCTGCTGTCGTTCGTCTCCGGCTTCAGTGACATCACTCCCTTCATACTGAACCTGCTGCAAGGCACGGGCAGCGTGGCGGTGCTGGTGGTCACGGCTTGCAGTATGCAGGCCATTGTCAGCAACATTGTGGTGAATATGTGCTACGCGCTGTTCTTCTCCGGCGGCAAAAGCCCCTTGCGTCCGTGGATATTGGGCGGTTTCGGCTGTGTCATCGGGGCGAATGTCTGCCTGTTGCTGCTGTTCTATCTCCTGTAAATCGTTGGTTTTTTGCTTTTTTAACTCCGAAATTCTCGTAGTTGTGAAGAAAGGGGCTATTTTTGCCGCATTCGTTGTGACAAAAGCCTGACGGGAAACGTCTAATACGGAGACAATAAACAAGAATAGTCACTAAACAGGGAAATCAATGAAAACTAAATGGACTGTGCTGCTATGCCTGCTGATGGTATCGGGAATGGCAGCGGCACAAAACGCACCGCTCTCTACCTTCCAGGTAAAGGGAGTGTTGCTCGACTCGCTCACACAAGAAGGCGAACCTTATGCTACTATCAAGATTGTGAAGAAAGAAGCTCCGGCAAAGGCTTTGAAAATGATGGTCACCGACATGAAAGGTAAATTTCAGGAGAAAGTGCCCGGAACGGGAGACTTCGTGATGACCATCACTTCCGTAGGACGCAATCCCATCGTGAAACCTTTCTCCGTCGCAGCAGGCGAGAAGGTGGTGGACCTGGGAACTCTGTACGTCACCGATGCTTCCAACGAACTGGGACAGGTGGAAATCGTTGCCCAGAAGCCACTCGTAAAAGCTGACATCGACAAGATAGAATACAATGTGCAGGACGACCCCGACTCCAAGTCGAACTCCGTACTCGAGATGCTTCGCAAAGTGCCGCTGGTAACGGTGGACGGCGAAGACAACATCAAGGTGAACGGCAGCAGCAGTTTCAAAGTCTACGTCAACGGCAAGCCCAACAACATGATGAGCAATAACCCCACCGAAGTACTGAAGAGCATGCCCGCCAACTCCATCAAGCATATCGAAGTCATCACCAACCCCGGTCCCAAGTACGACGCCGAGGGTGTGGGCGGCATCCTGAACATCGTCACCGTAGGTGCCGGACTCGAAGGCTATACGGCTACCTTCAGCGGCAACGTCAGCAACCGTGGCGTGGGCGGCGGAGTGTTCGGCACGATAAAGAGCGGCAAACTGACGGTGAGCGCACGCTACAACTACAACCACAACGAGTCTCCCCGCAACTACAACAGCGGCAGCCAGCACGTCACCCCGGAAGCCGTCAACGAGAACTCTGCCAACATCGACTACGAAGGCAGCAGCAAGAGCCGCGGTGATTTCCAGTCCGGTAGCCTCGAAGCAAGTTACGACATCGACACGCTGCGCCTCGTATCCGTTTCCTTCGGACTTTGGGGCGGCGGCAACCGCAGTAACGGTACGTCCGACTACATCGCCACCTTCCCCGACGGCGGAGCCCCGCTCTACAGCTACTCCCGCCCGAACCGCAATAAATCGTCCTGGTACTCCATCGACGGCGGTATCGACTACCAGCGTCTGTTCAAGGTGAAGGACCGTATGCTGACCTTCTCCTACAAGATAAATACCCGCCCGGAGACTTCCGACTCCTATTCCGAATACCGCGACCAGGAAGCGCAGAGCCCCGACTGGGCGGCATTCCTCTACAGCCTGAAGAACCAGCACAATGACGGCGAGCAGAACACCACCGAGCACACCTTCCAGGCGGACTATACCACCCCCATCGGCAAGATACATACGGTAGAGGCGGGTGCCAAGTACATCTTGCGCAACAACTCCTCGGAGAACGACCGCTACGACCGGCGCATCAGCGACCCCAGTATGAATACTGACGGCAGCAATGAGTATGAGTACAACCCCGACCAAAGCTCGCACTACAAGCATCTGAACGACATCATCGCCGCCTACCTGGGCTACTCGGTGCGGGTGAAGAAACTCTCCGGCAGACTCGGTGTGCGCTACGAACATACCATTCAGGATGTGAAGTACCTCGTAGGCAAGGGTGACAACTTCACCAAGAACTTCGACGACGTAGTGCCTTCGGCATCTCTGGGATGGAAGCTGACGGATATGTCCAACCTTCGTCTGGGCTACAATATGCGCATCTACCGTCCGGGCATCTGGTACCTCAACCCCTATCTGGACGACAGCAACCCCACCTACATCAGTCAGGGAAACTCCAGGCTGGACAGCGAGAAGAACCACTCCTTCAACCTGAGTTACAGCAACTTCACCCAGAAGTTCAACATCAACCTTTCGGCACGCTATTCTTTCACCAACAATAGCATCGAGAACATCACCACTCTGATGCCCGACACCCAAATCGAAGGTTTGAAGAACCCCACGGGCAAGGATGTGCTCTACTCCACTTATGCCAACATCGGTAAGAACCGCAATGCCAGCCTCGACGGATACGTCAACTGGAACGCTACTTCCAGCACCCGCATCTACACGAACCTGAGCGGCTCGTACTCTTATATAAAAGGTGCCGAAGGCATGAGCAACCACGGTTGGAACTTCTTTGCCTACGGCGGCATACAGCAATCCTTGCCGCGCGACTGGCGCATTAGCCTGAACGGTTTCGGACAGACGCCGTGGGTGATGCTGCAAGGCAAGGGAAGCGGTTTCTTCAGCTACAGTCTGAGCGTGAACAAGTCTTTCCTGGACAAGCGCCTCACTCTCTCGGCATTTGCCAGCAACTTCTTCAAGAAGTACATGACCCAGTCTTCTACTACCGAGGGTGCCGGCTTCATCAGCAAGAGCGATTATCGCTACTGCATGCAGCGCTTCGGCGTCAGCGTCAGCTACCGCATCGGTGAACTGAGAGCCAGCGTGAAGAAGGCTGCCCGCACCATCAGCAACGACGACGTGAAGAGCGGCGGCGGTGAAGGCGGTGGCGGCGGAGCCGAATAAACAAATATTATTCCAAATAAGAAAGAGAGGAGTTAAGGAGTTAAGAAGTTAAGCCAATAGCCTTATGAATTATAAGTCGTTATAAACAGAAGTATCGGCTTAACTCCTTAACTTCTTAACTCCTTAACTCCTCAGAAATAACTTATAACAAATCAGAGAGGCTGCAAAAAGATGTCAATCGTCTTTTTGCAGCCTTTTTTCGTATCTAATCCTGAGTTAAGATTGTCTCTTTCAAAGAAATATCATACATTTGTTTTCAAGAAGAATTGTCCGGTACTAAAAAGGTATTCAATATATGGCTATTACTGAACTTATAATGCAGCCCGAAGGCCGTCGGCTGGAGTTTAAGGGTGAACTTCCTGCCAACTCCGACTTGGCTAAAACGATTGTTGCTTTTGCTAATGATGCAGGCGGCGAGATTTATGTCGGCATTGATGACAAGCCGCGGAGAATTGTCGGTTTGCCGGAAGATGAATTGCCTCGTATTGAAGAACAAATCAGTAATCTGATATACGACAGGTGTTATCCTACTATCTTGCCCGAAGTGTCTTTTGTGACGGTAGAGGACAAACATCTTATCAGAGTATGTATTTATCGCGGCAGTATGCCACCTTACTATTTGAAAGAAAAGGGAAAATTGAAGGGTACTTATATTCGTGTAGGATCTACCAATAAACTGGCAGATGAAACCATTATTGCCGAACTGGAAAGAAGGCGCAGGAATATTTCCTTTGATAGTGAGGTAGTAATGGACAAAGATGTGAGCGAACTGGATATTGACAGCTTCAAGCAGCTCTATAAGGAGAAAACGGAGGAGACTTTAGATATTCAGACTCTTCGTAAGCTGGAATTGGTAAAGAAGGAGCAGGATCGGGAATATCCGACGAATGCTTTAGTGCTCTTCTCGAATGATGCATTGCGCAACTCAATCTTTCCCAATGCCAAAGTGGAGTGTGCCCGTTTTAAAGGTACGGGGACTGAAGTGTTTATTGACCAAAAAAGTATTACCACTCATATCGGTTTGCAGGCCGAGGAGGCATATAATTTTGTATTGCGCCATATTAATAAAGGGGCGGCAGTGAGGGGAGTCTATACGGTGTCACGTTGGGAGTATCCGGTGAAGGCTATAAGGGAGATTATCCGTAACGCTGTTGTGCATCGTGATTATTCGCTGACGGGAAAGGATATAAAGGTAGCTGTTTATGATGATATGGTGGAGATAACAAGCCCTGGCTTATTGCCGCCGTCTATTGACTATTCTGCAATGGATAGCCGGCAGTCGGATGCAAGGAATAAGGTGATAGCTCCCGTTTTTAAAAGGCTGGGTGTCATTGACCAATGGGGGAATGGACTCAAATTGGTAGGCGAGGAGATGAAGGACTATCCACGGATTGAACTGCGGTGGAAAGAGGTCGGGCTGTCATTCCAGGTGCAGTTCGTAAAGAAAAGGGTTGTCACTAATTATGTTACCGATTTTACCGATGATGTTGCCAGTGTCTGTGATGGCGGTGATGTCGGTTATGGTGTCGGTAATGGCGGTAATGATGGCGGTAATGTCGGTATTCATGGCGGTGATGGCGGTAATTATGGCGGTAATGGCGGTAATGATGGCGGTAATCTTGGTAATGGTATTATAGAAAGAGTTATGACTTTGATAAAACAGGATAATAAGGTTTCTGTTCAGGAAATAGCCGATAGCATAGGTCTTAGTAAACGGAAGTGTGAACGTATTATAGCAGAACTGAAAACGGATGGATTAATTAGTCGTGTAGGTTCTACTCGATCAGGAAAATGGGTTATAAATGATAAACAATAAACGGATGCAACGAACTGCTCTACTAATTCTCTTGTTTCTTATGATGCAACTTACCGGATGCAAGTCTCCACGTACAGCGCCTTCGGCCGATGGTACTATTGCCCAGGTATCGGCAGAACTGGATTCGCTTTTCTCTTCGCTCTTCAAGGCGGATGAACCGGGTGCTGCCGTTGTGGTGGTGCGGGGCGACTCCATTGTCTATGACAAGGGTTTCGGTCTGGCAAGGCTGGACTCTGTGACGCCGATTACTGACCGGACGATGTTCAACATCTGCTCCGTCTCCAAGCAATTCTCGGCTATGGCGCTTTTTGTGCTGGCAGAAGAGGGGAAGCTCTCGCTGGATGACACGGTGAGCAAGTACTTCCCGGAGTTCAAGGCGGATTTCTTTCAGCGGATTACATTGCGGCATCTGCTTTCACATACTTCCGGCATCCCCGATGCACGTCCGCGTACGGCGGAAGAATGGAAGCGTTATACGGTCGCAACGAAGACGCAGTTCAAGAGCGTGGACGACTTCAAGCGCTTCTGCGAAGAAGACGAGTCCTGCCGCTACCTCGAAAGCCTCGACTCCCTTGCCTTTGAACCGGGCACGCAGTACGAGTATCAGAACCCTACCTTCCAGCTGATGCTGATGATTGTGGAGAAGGTGACAGGGGAGAAGTTTGACGACTGGATGCGCACCCGTATCTTTCTGCCGGCAGGCATGACGGACGCTACCTACTTCGAGCCGGATAAGTTTATCCCCCGTATGGCGCATGCCTACACTCCCGCCGAAGGCGGTAATCCCTACAACTACTTCCGTTCTGCCGACGGCAAGTGGGAAGAATGCGACTACGGCGAAGCCAACTTCTTCGGCACCAAAGCCGATGGCGGCCTTTATACCACTCCCCTGGAATTTGTGAAATGGGACAAGGCCTTGTACAGCGACCTGCTGATCTCCGAAGCCATGCGTCGCGAAGCCCATAGCGGCAAGATAGCCACGGACATTCCCGATACCGATTATGGTTACGGCTGGTTTATAGAGCATCGCCCGGATCGTCCGCAGAAGATTTACCATACCGGTGACAATGGCGGTTTCCTCATCTTCGAAGGCCGCTTCCCCGACAAGGACCTGTTCTACCTCATCTTTGCCAATCGCCCGGACTGGGATCGTGAAGGAACGGTGGAAGAAGTGGATAAGGTGTTCGAGAGAAACGGATGGATCTGATGATGCGGAAGGGAAAATAAATGCCGCGGTTCTGTAACATTATTACCTTGCCCGTATCTAAAGGGCAAATTTAATAATGCATACAACCATGAAAAAAGTATTTTCAATCTTAGTGTTCTGCCTCGGTGCCACCCTTTCTTTTGCAGGGAACTATCCTTTCTCGGTCGACAAATCAGGAGAAGGCAGGCAAGCCGTTATCTTTATTCCGGGTTTTGCAAGCTCGGGTGAGGTCTGGAAAGAGACTGCCGGCAGGCTGGCGGGGGATTGTACCTGCTATGTGCTGACGATGGCGGGCTTTGCAGGTGTTCCGCCCCAAGAGGACTCTTCGTTCGAGAGCTGGAAATGCGGGATAGCACGGTTCATTGAAGAGGAAAAGATAGAGAGCCCCATCCTTGTGGGGCACAGCATGGGAGGCGGGCTGGCACTTGCCATTGCGTCCGACTTTCCCGACCTTCCCCGAAAACTTGTTATTGTAGATGCTCTGCCTTGCCTGATGGCTTTGACCAATCCGGAATTTAAGCCGGTTGCCGATAAGGACTGCCGGGAGATGACAGAGCGGATTACGGCTATGGACGAACAGCAATTCGCCCGGATGCAGCGGATGAGTGCGGCAAGCCTGACGACTGATACTGCAAGGCTGGACGAGATCGTGAACTGGGGAGTGACATCCGACAGGGAAACTTATGCCAGGCTGTATTGCGACTTCTCGAATACGGATTTAAGGGAACGGATAAAGAACATAAAAGTGCCTTCCCTGGTCTTACTGGAATCTAACTTCAAAAACATAGCGTCTGCCGTCGAGGAACAGTACCGGGGTCTGTCTGCGGCACAGTTGAAGTATGCCGGTAAGGGACTGCATTTTGTGATGTACGACGATAAGGAATGGTTTCTGAATGAACTTTCCGGCTTTATAAAAGAATAATAGGAAATGGAGTTTGAACTGATATATAAGGAGTACTGGGGCAAGATATTCCGCTTGTGCATGGGATATGTCAACGACTATGAGTTAGCCCGGGACATGGCGCAAGAAACGTTTATCAAGGTCTGGCAGCACCTGCCGGAGTTCAGGAATGAGGCGGCTGTGGGTACCTGGATATTCCGCATCGCCACCAATCATTGCCTGCGGCAACTGGAGCAACGCAGGCAGATGCCACCGGCTGAATTTCCCGCAAATCTGCCGGAAGAGGAACGGATGGATAAGGAGCCTCAGATTCAGCTGCTCTACCGGTCTATTGCCGAGCTTCCTGAGATAGACCGCATTATCATCTCGCTGGAACTGGAAGAAGTCCGCCAAGCGGAGATTGCGCAGATTGTAGGGCTGTCGGAGAGTAACGTCCGGGTGAGAATCCATCGGATAAAAGAGGTGTTAACAAGAAAAATGAGAGGGAATGGAGAATAATGTCGATATAAAAGAGTTGTGGAGCAGGCAAGCCGTTCCGGCAGCCAATCCGTCCGAAGTACTGAAGAAGATACAGGACTTCAGAAGAAAAGGCATCCGGCGGGTGTTGCTGCTCAACATGGTACTGTTGCTTTCTATCTTCCTGATTGCGTTTGTCTGGGCATACTTTGAGCCGCAACTGCTGAGCACCAGGATAGGAATCGTATTGACCATCTTGGCGATAGGAATAGTTGTTGCATTCAACTGCAGGCTGCTCCCTTTGTACCGGAAGATAGACGAGAACCGTTCGAACTTTGATTATCTGAATGAACTGCTCGCAGTGAAAAGCCGGGAAGGCTTCCTACATACTAAGCTGATGAACCTATACTTTGCATCGCTGTCCGTAGGGATAGGGATGTATATGTATGAGTATGTGGCAGACAGGTCATTGCTCTTCGCGGTCATTGCGTATGCCGCCTTTCTGTTGTGGGTGGCTTTTAATTGGTTTGTCCTGCGCCCGAGGAGCATCAGGAAGAATAACCGGGAGATAGAACAGCTGATTATCCAGGTGAAGAAGATCTTAGCGCCATAGCCACCGTTCGTAATCTACCTTCTCGTAGAGCGGGGCGATTG
This sequence comes from uncultured Bacteroides sp., assembly GCA_905203765.1. Classification (GTDB taxonomy): domain Bacteria; phylum Bacteroidota; class Bacteroidia; order Bacteroidales; family Bacteroidaceae; genus Bacteroides. The sequence continues at coordinate 2,704 of CAJKXC010000064.1, read as the reverse complement.
TCACATTCGTCTGCGCTTCTTTTTTCCCCAGCAGGAACTTGTCTACGAAAGCCTCTACTTCGGGATATTGCTCCGGGGGAAGCTGGCAGTGTCCATGTCCGCCTACGATGGAGAATCCCATGCGGTCGGCAATGCCGAAGGTTTCCCACACCTTGCGGGCGGCTTGGCAGGAGACGTAGCCCGATTCGTCCGCCAGCCACTCGTAGTCCGGGTTGCCCAGGACGAGCAGGGCACGCGGGGCTATCATGGCACATAACTCGTGATGGTCGAACGGTAACTTTGATACATTTTCCTCTTTATATTGGAACATACTTTCCTTGAACCAGGCATGGCTGGTGCGTCCCAGCGTCTCTACATTCCCTAATGTCTCCGATACGCGCCAGGCAGCTGCGCCACCGCCACCGGGTTCCTGGGCAATGGTGAGGGCGATACGTTCGTCGAAGGCACCGGCGAAGAGTGCCATTTTCCCGGCAAAGGAACAGCCGGAGATGGCGAGTCGGCGAGTGTCGATGCGGCTGCGTTTCTTCCCTACAATTTCCAGTCCGTCGATGATGCGGCTCACGCCCCAGGGCCAGGCAGCGTATGCGCCTATGTCCGTGCGGTCGGGGTAGAGGCGATTGATGGGCTCGCTGCCACGCTTCTGTGTGTGCGACATTACTTGCGTAAAATTGAATGCAATTTGTGCAATGTCCCGGCTGGCGAAGATCTCTGCCGGCAGGCTACCTGAGCCCCGCCCTATGCCGATGATGGCAGGGAAAGGTCCCGGCTTGCCTTCCGGGTAGGTGATGCCGGCGGTGAGGCGGAGCGTTTCGCCGTCCACGGTGACGAGGACGACAAGGGTGTCGCCTATGATGTCTGCGCTGATGTCTTTCCGGGATACCGGGGGCTTTTCTCCTACCTCATAGTGTGCTATCTCGCGCCCTATCTCGGCGCGGCGACGGCTCCAGTCCTTGAAGCGGGTGGAGCGGCCACTGCCATCGGACCACCGGAAAGGGTCGGGCAATGCCTTTACCGTCGGCAGTTCGTCGATACCGGGAAGCGGGGGGACGGGAGTATGGATGCCTGTGTTCTCTACACTGTATACCAGGGGAATCTTCTGCGCATGGGCGTGTGTGCCCATTGCCAGCGTCAGCAAGAGGGCGGAAGCCCACGCATACATTTTGCTGTTTCTCATATTACTATCTTTTAGGAGTTTTACATTGGCTCCAAAGATAGACAATGTTTCCTTCATCCGCTACAGGGGATGTTACAGATAGTTGTCATTGCGTTACATCTTTTGTGCTGAACCCTAACTTCTTCAGTCCCCTCTGCACATCGGGGTGGCTCATAAAGAGGCGCCATAGCAATCCGGTGCGGTAATTCTCTATCATCACGGCGATGGGACCCTGGTCAATGGCGAGGTAGCGTTGCGGATACCAGTTATCGGTTTCGCTGAAGGCGTCGTAGAAGCCGTAGGGGCCGAAAACTTTATCGCCCATCCGGTAGAGGTGGCGCATCACGTCGAGAGACTGCTCCGGGGTGTAGACGATGGACGAGAGGGCGGCAGTGGGGGAGATGACACCGCGGTCTTCCTGCTCGTTGGGGGCATGGGCGGCATAGCCGTCCACGGAGTAGCTGGCGGTGAGTCCCCAGCAGTCGGAGCCGAAGCCTTTGTAGTGCTTGGGGTTGCGGATGCAGTAGGCACGGTTGACGAGCGTCAGGTTGCGCATTTCGTCGAAGTAGCTGGGGCAATATTCATCTGCCAGGTGGGTAGGGTTGAGGCCGAGGAAGGAGTATTGCGCCCAGAAGAGGGGACCGGCTTCACCGCCCTGGTAGCGGAGATGAAGGGGGATGCCTTCTACCCGATGGGGCTGGACGATGGCGCCGTTCTGCGCCCAGCCTTCGTGGTAAACGGCGGCGGGAACGCCGTGGGTGGGCGAGGCGGCGGCAAGGATGTACATGATGAGGCACTCGTTGTAGCCGTGGATGGGGAAGTCCATTGCCCAGCCGTACTGGGGACTCCAATGCCAGTAGAGGACGTCCTGGTCGCCCTGGCGGTAGAAGTTCCAGTCCACCTGGCGCCACAGGGTGTCGATGCGGGCGGCGAGGGCGCGCTCTTGTTCGTTGCCGGCTGCATAGTACTGATGCACGGCAAGCAGGCCTTGCATCAGGAAGGCGGTTTCCACCAGGTCACCACCGTTGTCTCGTTGTCCGAAGGGTTTTACCTTGCCCGTGTCGCCGTACCACCAGTGAGGGTAGGCGCCGTGGAAGCGGTCGGCACGTTCCAGGAAGGAGACGATGCGCTCCATCCGTGCCAGGCCTTCGGAACGGGTGACGTAACCGCGGTCGATACCGGCAAGTATTGCCATGATGCCGAAGCCGCTACCGCCGGAAGTGACGACATTCTGATCATTCTCGGGGTAGATGCCGTCCATGTGGATGCGTTCGGGGGCAAGGCCGCTGACGGGCTCGGCACCGTCCCAGAAGTAGCGGAAGGTACGGTGCTGGACGGTGTCCATCAGGGCGTCGTCGGAGAGAGGGGGCGTCCCTGTGCTCTTGCAGGAGACGAGGGAGAGGAAGAAGGTGAAGAAGATATATATAGAGAGATTTTTCATATATAGTGGTTTAGGATAGTTATAAACTTGATGGTGATTTGAAGAGTATCTCAATTGAGGTTGTGTCAAAATGCTGGCACAACCTTTTTTTATGCGCAAAGCCCGGACTT
>CAJKXC010000063.1 GCA_905203765.1 uncultured Bacteroides sp. | reverse complement strand
TTAGTGGTATACTTTTCAATTACTAAGTGGAATACTTTTCAGTTATTATCTACAGAAGAAACAATGGCGATTACCCAAAACGCTAAGTACGACACGTATGGCTACCTGCCCGTCGCAGGCTATACCACAGAATCGGCGATGAAAGATACTTGGGCGGCTACCACTAAGAGTGCCAACGGCAGAGAAGGAATCTGGTACAAAAAGGTACTCTATATGTACGAATACCCGGCAAAGTTGGGGGATGGTAGTGCCATCAATCCCATACAGATAGAAGTGAATTATACATTGAACGGAGTATCCGCCAAGACAACTGTAAAGGTAGAGGATGAAAAACAAGTGCCCTACGCCATCGAACGGAACACCGTGTACACCCTGCAAATAGGTGAAACCGAAGCCCCTGCCGGCGAACTGACCTTTAAGTTTGTTTTCGCTCCGTGGACTGTACACGATATAGATGTGGACTTGAGCGAAGGAGCAACAGTTGTGGGAAATTAAAAATTGAGAATTGAGAATTAAAAAATAATAGAAGACAATGAAACAGATATATACATTGCTGGCTGCCACGCTGATGCTGGCAGGCACTGCCCTATGGAGCGGATGCAGCAACAACGAATTACTGGAAAATGAAAAGCCGGGCACAGAGAAACCGGGCAATCAGCAGGCGGCAGGCTTTAAATTCAGCCTGAAAGGAATGGCGAAAACAAATACGCGTGCCACCGTGGAAGAACTGACAAAGGAGAGCGAAACCAAAATCAATACCCTCTATGTGGCTTTCTTCTTGAATGACGGAAATGGAAAGGAAGAAAACTATCAGCTACACAAAATCTTTGCGTACGACGATAAAGCAACAGGCGACGCGTGGACAGATGAGACAAAGATTACCAAAACGGCGGGCACCGAAGACTACGTCATTGCAGAACCGGGCATCATAGGCGACTACGTGGTTTACTTCATTGCCAATCCGGACGCAGAAATGAAAGCGAAATTTGCTGAGTTCCAAGTATCAGGAAACGATGGAGCCAACCCCTCGACCCGCACCAAGCTAAGCGACTTCGAAGCATTGAAAGCAAAATCGGGAACAGCGGACGGAACGGTAGAGGAAGGAAGCCCCGCAGCTAAAAGAGGCTTCATCATGCTTGCCAAGCAAAGCATCACCCTGAGCACCAGCCCCGCCACCGTGAAGGACATAAACCTGACACGCCTGGCTGCCCGCTTCGACTTTATCAACTCGGCTGCAACAGCTGGCAACAAAGTAAAAATCACCAAAATAACGATAAATAATGCCGCCCAACAATCGAGATTGATGGAGTTGGCAGACATCAGCCAGGAAGAACTCAAGACACAAGAGGTTGTTCTCACCGACTGGTCATCTGATCAGACAGCCTACATCAGCGCATATACCTACGAGAATCTGAACCTGAAAGATGCAAATGCCAGCAATCGCCTTAGCATCGACATAGAATATGAACTGACAGCAGGAGCCTCGGAAAAGGCAAGCATGAAAAAGAAAGTTCAACTGAAAGTAGGAGAAAGCGACCTTGCCGTGCTGCGCAACCATATATACCGCATCTACATGAACGGAGTCACAGGTGAATTCAGCGTTGAAGTACAAGACTGGAATGCAGGCGCCACAGTAACTATGCCGGACGGAAATCTGGATATAGCCTATACCGCTAAAGATTTAGGCAAAGTGGGTGATTACGTGTACGTCACCGCTGCCGGCGGACTCGACTTCAGCGACGGCGGATTAAGAAAAGCCTGCCTAAACGGAACATTGGAATGGGATGCAGACTTTGATAATATAAGACCTGTAGCCGACAAAGGCACCTGTGTCGGCTTTGTATTCTCAACCAGAGTAAGCGAGAAAGACAAGGCGAGCGGATGGACAGGGGGATATGCAATAGCACCCCAAAAAGTAGATTTTGGAAGTATGAAATGGGCTGATGGAACTTATGCTACGGCAGACAATCCGAATATCTCCACTGCAAAATACACAAAAGATATGGTGAAAGACATGGACGGGTATTCTAACTGCCAGGCAATGGAGACGGATAACACTACCAGCTATCCGGTATATAATGCAATGAAAGAAGAAGCAAAGAAACTGACTGCGCTGCCCAGTGAAACAAGTGGCTGGTATATGCCCAGTATAGGTCAATTAATGGATTTCTTTTACAATCTTGCAGGAGCAACTACAATTCGTACAAGAACGAATGGTTACGATTTTACGACCGGTTACGGTTTTTACGGATTCCCTGGAGCAAATTTCACATTAGCAAACCGTTTCTCGCAAAGAATCAATAATGGCGACTTAGTGGATGCAACTAACTATATAGATTCGAGTTCCGAAATAAGTAATGATTATTTTGTACGCGTAGAGACATCTGGCCAACAAGGTACAGGCTCAGTAGTTATTTATAGAGCTACCAAAACAACTAATAGTAGAAACGAATGTTATTTCGTCTTTGCCTTCACCAAACCTGATCCGCAACCATAACCACCCCTCGGAATGTCCCCACCCGTTCATTCCCTCTTTTCAATCGTGGTTATCATACCATAACCGGGAGAAGTAAAGAATCCTCATAACCCTTCTCCCCCTATACAGACCGGAGTACCTTAATCTCTCCCCCGAGAAATTGAGATACTCCGCTCTCTGTTCAACAAGAAATCTATGAAGAAACGAAGAAAGCGGTCTTTGAAATGTTGGGGAAAGAAAAAAGAAAGTTATCTTTGCAATAATATTAAACTATAAATAATGAGTCCTATATTTAGACGTGAAGACGGTTATAACTTTAAAATATTCTCAAATGAGGAAGAAAGGCGTCATATTCATGTTATTAAAGCAGAATGTGAAGCAAAGTTTTGGTTAGAGCCTTCTATCGAAATGGCAGAGAATTATGGATTCAATAGTAAAGAGCTTAAAAAGATAACCCAAATATTAGAAAAGTATGGAGACGAATTTAAACGCCAATTCACAGAACACATCGGTAAGCGTGTTGATGATAAATAGCCAAGGCATCATGCTCTCGGTACAAGGGAATGACTTCTTCGTTTCATACAACCGTATGCCGTGGTTAAAAGATGCCCGCATATCCGACGTACTTAATGTACGTATGTCCGGTCGTTCCGCCATCGAATGGGAAGCCCTGGGTGTAGATTTAGAAATAGACAGTCTAAAACACCCGGAACGATATCCGCTCATAATGAAACGAAATCCGCTGGATTGTATGTAGAAAAGTATCTGCTACCTCTGAAAGAGACAGTGGAACGCGTAAAACAAGATTTGATTTAGAATAATCTTCTCGTTCCCGGACCCTTCGATTTGGATTTCTCATAGTTCTATCTCCTTTTCGGTTTGGATTTTCTATACTTATAGTTCATTTTCGGTTTGGATTTTCTAAGAAAAACCTGTATCTTTGACCTGTAAATGAAAAAGATGGATAGTATGGCAGAGTATTTCAAAAGACATATTGATGCATATTTGGTAGAATGGAAGAATAGTCCTAACAGGAAACCTCTCTTGGTAAGAGGAGCCCGGCAGGTAGGAAAGTCATCCGCTATACGGCATTTGGGCGAAAGCTTCAAGTACTTCCTCGAAATCAACCTTGAACGTCAGAAGAATATAAAGACACTATTCGGCGAAAATCTGGATGTGAAGAAACTGTGCAGCCAGCTCAGCGCCATTTACAACGTGCCGATAGTGCCGGGCGAAACCCTGCTGTTCATAGACGAAATACAGGAGTCGCAACGCGCCATATCCGCTTTGCGCTATTTCTATGAAGATTATCCCGAACTGCATGTTACCGCCGCCGGTTCCCTTTTGGAATTTACGCTGAACGAGTTGCCTTCGTTTGGCGTAGGAAGAATACGATCCATGTATATGTATCCCTTCTCCTTCGACGAATTTCTGGGAGCACAAGGTCTTGGGATGCAAGTAGATTATAAGCAGAACGAAGCAGACTGCGAACACCCGCTGCCCGAACCGCTACATGAAGAAATGGTATCTCAGCTACGTTCCTACTACCTGGTGGGCGGTATGCCCGAAGCCGTAAGAGTATGGGTACAGACTGCCGATTACAATGAATGTGCTACCGTGCATAATGACATTCTGGATACTTACCAGGATGATTTTAAAAAGTACAAGACAAGGATTTCTCCGTTATTGCTTTCGCAAACACTAAAGTCCGTAGCATTACAGGCGGGACAGAAATTTGTCTACGCACAGGCAAGCGATGCAGCAAACGGAACTACCGTGAAAGAAGCCCTGTCACTGCTCGCACTCGCAGGACTGGTCACCCCAGTAACGCATACCGCTGCCAATGGCATCCCGTTAGGTGCCGAAATCAATCCGAAATTCCGAAAGTATCTCTTCCTGGACATCGGACTGATGCAGTCTTTACTGGGAATACAAGCCAAAGATATACTCATTACCAATGAGACGGACTTTGTCAACAAGGGCGGATTGTCGGAAGTGTTTGCCGGACTTGAACTGATGAAGTATTCCAGCTATCTGAAGAAACCGGATTTGTATTACTGGCAACGAACCGAACGCAATGCACAAGCCGAAGTAGACTATGTAATCAGTTGGGAAGGCAAGATTTATCCCATTGAGGTAAAAGCCAATAGCTCCGGCAGTATGCAAAGCATGTACAAGTTCATTGAACTAAAGAATTGTGACTACGGAATACGTACCAGCCTCGAACCTTTCTCTTCGTACGAGAAAGTAAAAGTAGTGCCTCTGTATGCCCTTTCAAACAAGATGATAAAAGAATAATCTTCCCCCAACCTTTCAAAGTTCGCTTTCTTTTAAAACTGATTATAGTAACAAAAGAAGCGAACAATGTTGCAGACATTACTAAATAGAAGCAAAATCGTGCAGTGCATCATCATCGTGATGGGCTGTCTGTCCGTCGTTGCCTGCGACATAGAAGACGAAAGGGACATTTGCTGCAAACGAATCCTCATGGAGTATCGATACACCAGCGAAGGACAGGACGCCTTCAAGGAGAACATACACTCCATGAGGCACTTCCTGTTCGATGCAGCCGAACAGTTCGTCCGCGAACTGCCCGCCGGAAAGAACCTGCAACAACAAAACCTCGACTCACTGGAAGCCGGAAGCTACACAATGGTGACCGTGGGCAATGCCACGGACGCCACCCTACCCGTCCTTCCCGACAACCGCTCACTCGCCGACTTCCTGCTGGAAACAGCCGGAACCGACGGACAAATAGCCGATCCGCTGTACTACGGCATTTGCCGCTTCTGCCTGAAGGACAAGACCGCCACCCCCCGGCAGCAATTCACCACCCACATGGCAAACGTACACGCCCGGCTCCAAGTGACCGTGAAATGGCAGAACCTGCCACCCGCCATGACCACAGCCCCCGTATACAAAATGACTCTGACCCGGTGCGCCACCAGCTACGAACTGGACGGAACGAAAGGATATTCCCTGGAAGAGAAACGCTTCCCCTACTCCCCCCAATGGAACCGGGAGCACCAGCTGGTATGCGCACTGAAAGGATTGCAACTCAAAGAGAATTTCGTAAGCCTGAGATATACAAACACAAACCTGCCCGTACTGCATATCCTATGCCGCAAACAGGAAGGGGACGGTTACACCGAACTGACCCCGCCCCTGGATCTGCAAACCGCCTTCAAGGTATGGGGCTATCAGCCCGAAAACACGGAACGGCAGAATTACAAGATCATCGTCACCATCTACATGGACGGCCACGTAGGAGTGAAAGTGGAATCGGAAATGGGAGTGGCGGACTGGGTAGACGGGGGAAGCTTTGGATAAATTGAGAATTGAGAATTAAAAATTGAGAAATATGAAGATGGAAATGGAAGATATGAAGAGGAAAGACCGGATAAGCCGGATGAACCGGATAGGCTGGTGCATGGTATTGCTGATGTTAGCGGCATGCAGTGGCAAGGGCATCGAAGAAGAAGAAGGGGACGGCGGAAGCATGAAGCCCTTGGAGATTACATTCCGCATCGGCAGCCCGGCAAGCGACGAAGTGGAATACACACGTGCCGCACAGGATGAATCGGAAACAAGAATCAACAGCCTGGCGGTATATGACTTCCTGGTAACCGACGGAGATACCCTCTTCGAGAGTGTACGGTATCTGACGGATGCAGGTGATGGAGTAACCACCCCGAAGGCAGGGCAGTTTGTCCGCACCGATGCAGGCGCAAAAGCCTGCCTGTCGCTGTTAACCCCGGAGAACACAATGCATGTATTTGCCTTTGTGGCAAACGAGGGAAAGACGCATTTCGACTCCGTCGCCTACAAGAAGCCCCTGCCCATAGACAGCCTGCGGTGGACAGCAAGCACCCGCAACCTAAAGGACGGGGCAGACTGCGGCGGGATGGTAGGAAGCAAGGGCGCTGTGATGACGGGAAACACCGTACCGCTAACCCTGCCGCAAGACCTGAAGGACACCGGGAAAATGACAGTAAAACTGTACCGCATCGTAGCACGCATAGACGTGAGGAACGATGTGGCGGATGCAAGCGACCTGGTCATAGAGAACATAAGTGCCGGAAACTGTGCCCCCACGGGCTATCTGTTTGAATGGAGCAGCAGTCAAAGCCCCACCGCAGCGAAAAGGCCCGAAGGATACGCCGTACTCAACTCTCTGGCAAGAAACCCGGATGTGGCATCGAGCGACCTGGAAGGTCTGAGGCAGGGACAAACGTGCGGGAAGGTGATGTACCTCTACGAGTATCCCGCCGGAGAGACGCCCGTACCTACCCTGAGACTGACGTACAGGCTGAACGGCGTATCCAAGACGGTAGATGTGCAGATACTGGCGGAAGACGGTACGCGCATCGACCTGAAAAGGAACAGGAAGTACACACTGGTAGTGGGCGGCACCGCCACGCGCATGGTGTGCAGTGTGAGGAGCAACGAAACGGAGAAATAGGAAAGATGGAAAGCATGAAACGGATAAGGAATATATTGATAGGATTGGGATGCCTCTGCGCAACAGCCCTGCCGGGCGTCCGCGTAGAAGCGCAGACCGTGCGCACCGGACTACCCGCAACCGGCGGAGAAACACGCACGGAGATACGGCGGCATACGTATCTGAAAGTGCAGTCGGAACTGAACCTCGACAGCCTAAGGCTGAAACGGAGACAGTCGAGGGTATTCACCATCGTGCTAAGTGACGGCACGCATACACAGGCATTGCGCCCCGTCACCGTAAACGGCACATGGAGACAGCTGATGCATCTGCGGGAAACCGGAGAGAAAACAGAGGATGGCATCGTAGTGAAATGCGGAAAGCATGGCGCCGGGCAGGTGCAATATGCGGACTCGTGCCTGTACAGCCCCTGGATGGAGAATGCACAGCTGTGGCTGGCGGAAGATTTATGCGGATGTGGCGGCAGCCCGATGGAGCAGGCATTGCGCCCGCTGTCCGCCAAAGTGGCGAAAGTGGAAGTCCGGGCAGAGAAGGTAACCGCAGCACAGGCAGAAAGCATCCCGGAAAGGAAGGCGGAGCACAAAGTGAAGAGAGTGGCGCTATACCTGGATTACCTCACCTTCCCCGTAAACCGCGCGGACATACAGCCCGACTACGGCAACAACCGGAACGAGTTGCAGAAACTGGGTACGGCACTGGACAGCCTCATCGCCCTGCCTGCCGTCCGCATAGAATTGGTGGCCATGACCGGATATGCCTCACCCGAAGGCCCCTACCGGCAGAACGAAGAACTGGCATACCGCCGTACCATAGCGCTACGGGATTACCTGCAGGATATTCCCCGTTACCGGGAACTCCCCTTCCGCACCGCAAGCGTAGCCGAGGACTGGGAAGGGTTGAGGACAGCACTGGAGCATTCGGACATACCCTATCGGGAAGAGTTACTGATGATTATAGCCACGGACCGGGAACCGGACGGGAAGAAAGAGAATATGAAGAAGCTGGATGCAGGCAGAGCCTACAAGTTACTGAAAAAGGACTTCCTGCCGAAGCTGAGGAGAACTGTTTGCGAGATACATTACATAGACGAAACAAGAACTAATAAAAAAGATTATGCAGAAAAATGAAACAAGAATGAAACGTATGGCACTGTTTATGTACACCGTCTTTTTCGTCCTGCCACTCTGCGGGCAGAACGTGGAACTGAAAACCAACCTGCTGTATCTTGCCACCACCACGCCCAATATGGGTGTGGAGTGGAAGCTGGACAGAAAGTATACCGCCACACTGACGGCGGCATACAATCCCTTCCACTTCAGGCAATACCTGAATCCCAAAGGCAACACCGTAAACCCGAAACTGCTGCACTGGATGATGGCAGGAGAGGTAAGATACTGGTTCTGTGAATCTTTCCTGGGATGGAACATGGGCGTGAATGTGTTCGGCGGCGAGTATAACATAGGCGGAATCAAGTTCATAAACAAGCTGGAAAAGCAACGCTACAAAGGTTGGGGAGCAGGCGCAGGACTGACGGTGGGATATCAGTTACCGCTGTCGGTAAGGTGGAGCCTGGATATGTCGGCAGGCGTAGGATATGCCTATACCCGCTATACCAAGTACGACTGCTATGCCTGCGGATACAAAATAGGAGAAAACAAAAAGAACTATTGGGGGCCTACAAAGGTGGCGGTGTCGCTGGTGTATCTGATTAAATAAAATGTCGTAATTTATTTTGTATTCATTGAACATACATTATCTTTGGCTACCAAACCAAACAACTTATAACAATGAATCTGAAAAACCTTCTTTTTGCATCTGCCCTGGCGATTGCCGCATGTGGCACTATGCAGGCACAAAATGCCCAAGTCATTGCCCACCGCGGTTTTTGGAAAACCGCCGGTTCGGCACAAAACTCCATCGCCGCACTCGTAAAAGCGGATTCCATCGGCTGTTACGCTTCCGAGTTCGATGTATGGCTCACCACCGACAACCAACTGGTTGTAAACCACGACAACACCTTCAAAGGCGTAACCATGCAAGATGCCACCGCCAAAGTATGTACCGCCGTACAGTTGGATAACGGCGAACAACTCCCCACCCTACAGCAATATCTGGAGAAAGCCCGGCAACTGAAAACCCGCCTCATCCTGGAACTGAAAGCCCACAAAACCCCGGAACAGGAAACACGCGCCGTAGAGGGTATCGTGAAAATGATAAAAGACATGGGACTGGAAAACCGCACCGAGTATATCACCTTCTCCCAACATGCCACCAAAGAGTTTATCCGCCTCGCCCCACAAGGTACACCCGTTTACTACCTGGAAGGCGACATCTCCCCTAAAGAACTCAAAGAATGGGGCTGCGCCGGGCCGGACTACCATTTCAGCGTATTCAAGAAACATCCCGAATGGATCAAAGAGAGCCACGACCTGGGCATGAAAGTGAATGCCTGGACCGTGAACGACCCCAAAGACATGGAATGGCTCATCGGGCAAGGCGTGGATTTCATTACTACCAACGAACCTCTATTATTGCAAGATATCTTAAAGAAGAAATAGTCATATACATACATTTAGAAAGCAAAACAAGAAAAACCGCTTCATTATGTCAACAATGAAGCGGTTTTATCTTTCCAAAAAGGCAGCAATTTCCCGAATAACCAATCTTTTTTCTTATTTAAACTCGGAATAAGATTTCATCTTGATTACAATTTATTCAAATATAAAGCTATGTGCTTTTAATTTGAAAGAGGAATAGCTTATATTTGCACCGACTGAAAGTTCGATTAAAAATAAATAGAAAATAGATATTCTTTTGATTAATCATTAAACAAAACGTCGTATATTTGCAGTGAAATAAAACAAAAGGATATTTTTAACTAACCAACAAAGTACAAAATGACAAGAGTTGTGAAATTCACTAAAATGCAAGGCGCAGGAAATGACTACATCTATGTAGACACAACCAAGTACCCCATTGAAAACCCGGAAGAAGTTTCGAAGATATGGAGTGCGCCTCATACGGGAATCGACAGCGACGGCCTGGTACTCATCGGCCGGTCGGAGAAAGCGGACTTCAGTATGCGCATTTTCAATGCAGACGGCTCGGAAGCCATGATGTGCGGCAACGCCACCCGCTGCATAGGCAAGTATCTCTATGAAAACGAACTGACGAAAAAAACGGAAATTACACTCGATACCCTGTCGGGCATAAAGGTACTGAAACTGCATGTTGCCGACGGAAAAGTAGAAGCCGTGACAGTAGATATGGGCATGCCCGCCGATGAACCGGCAGACTATGACGGCAAAGGCGCCAAACCCATGAAAGAACAACCCATCGAAGTAGAGGGAGAACGATATGTAGCAACCACCGTGTCAATGGGAAACCCGCACCTGGTGATATTCGTAAATGACATCACGAAAGTAGATCTTCCCACCATCGGTCCTAAACTGGAAAATCATCCTCTCTTCCCCGGACGCATCAACGTAGAGTTTGCCCAAGTGCTGGGCGAAGGAAAAATAAGGATGCGCGTATGGGAACGGGGTTCGGGCATCACCCAGGCCTGCGGAACCGGAGCTTGTGCCACCGCCGTAGCCGCCGCCCTTACAGGACGTGCAGGAAGAGAATCGATCATCATCATGGATGGGGGCTCGCTCACCATAGAATGGGATGTGGCAACCAAGCACATTCTTATGACAGGCGGAGCAACCAAAGTCTTTGACGGAGAAATAGAACTGATTGATAATGAATAAAAAAAACCAGCAATAGAAGAAATAACTTAAAACAAAAACAAGCGTATGGCATTAGTAAACGAACATTTCTTAAAACTACCAGGTAGTTACTTATTTTCAGACATAGCTAAAAAGGTTAATACTTTCAGGATAACGCACCCTAAACAAGAGGTCATCCGTCTGGGTATCGGAGACGTTACCCGGCCACTGCCACCAGCTTGCATCGAGGCGATGCACAAGGCAGTGGATGAGATGGCGAATTCAAAAACATTCCGCGGTTACGGTCCCGAGCAAGGGTATGATTTTTTAATTGAAGCGATTATCAAGCATGACTATGCATCACGCGGCATTCACCTCAGCCCGACCGAAGTATTTGTAAGCGACGGAGCAAAGAGTGATACGGGAAACATCGGCGACATTCTGCGCCACGACAACAGCGTAGGAGTGACCGACCCCATCTATCCGGTCTACATTGACAGCAACGTGATGTGCGGACGCGCCGGAGTACTGGAAGAAGGCGGCAAATGGAGCAACGTAACTTATATGCCCTGCACCGCCGAGAACGACTTCATCCCCGAGATTCCCGACAAGCGCATCGATATCGTTTACCTCTGTTACCCTAACAACCCTACGGGAACCACCCTAACCAAACCGCAACTGAAGAAGTGGGTAGACTACGCACTCGCCAACGATACCCTGATTCTGTTCGATGCTGCATACGAAGCATTCATTCAGGAAGACGGCGTGCCCCACTCCATCTATGAGATAAAAGGCGCAAAGAAATGTGCCATCGAGTTCCGCAGTTTCTCCAAGACTGCCGGATTCACCGGAATACGCTGCGGATACACCGTAGTACCGAAAGAGCTTACTGCCGCCACCCTGGAAGGCGAACGCATCCCGCTGAACAAGCTGTGGAACCGCCGCCAATGCACCAAGTTCAACGGCACCAGCTACATCACCCAACGAGGTGCGGAAGCCATCTACACCCCCGAGGGCAAGCGACAGATAAAGGAAACGATTGGCTATTATATGAACAATGCCCGTACCATGAAGGAAGGTCTCGAAGCCTCGGGACTGAAAGTGTACGGCGGAGTGAATGCTCCCTACATCTGGCTGAAGACGCCCAGCGGAGTAGGTTCCTGGAAGTTCTTCGAACAGATGTTATACGAAGCCAACGTGGTGGGCACACCGGGCGTAGGTTTCGGACCCAGCGGCGAAGGATATCTCCGGTTGACCGCCTTCGGCACACACGAAGATTGCGTGGAAGCCATGAGACGCATCCGAGGCTGGCTGGCTTAATCGAGTAGTAAGTAGTTAGTAGTAAGTAGTTAGTAGAAATGTACTGCTTACGAAAAAACAAACCGGAGTATCTCCTACCAACTACTTACTACCAACTACTTACTACTATTCGATAGTATAAGCGCTACACTATAAAAGGTGAGTCGGACTGATCATCCGCAATTTTCTTAACTTAAAGGTAAAAAGGTATGAAAACAAAAAGCGTTAAATTGGGGATAATAGCCATGCTATTATCAATCACAATGCCTTTCACAGCAAAGGCTCAGGATAAAGTAGAAGCATCAGTAGGCGCCGACCTCGTAAGTGGTTACATCTGGCGTGGTCAGGATTTGGGCGGCGTAAGCCTTCAGCCCGGCGTATCCGTTGCCTATAATGGTTTCTCTTTGGGAGCTTGGGGATCAGTAGGACTTGAAAGTACCGACACAAAGGAGTTTGACCTGACATTGGGATACTCGGCAGGCGGTTTCAGCGTATCGGTAACGGATTATTGGTTCAACGTGACCGGTGACGGGGCAACAGCCAAGTACTTCCAGTACGGTGCACACAGTGCAACCAATTCCCACGTGTTCGAAGCACAGATTGGTTATGACTTCGGCCCTCTGGCAGTGAACTGGTACACGAACTTTGCCGGCGCCGACGGTCTTGACAAGGACGGTGACAGAGCTTATTCATCTTACGTCTCCGTAGCCGCCCCCTTCAAACTGGGCGGGTTGGACTGGACTGCCGAAGTAGGTGCCACTCCTTGGGCTACGAGCTTCTACGGTGCCAATGGTTTTGCCGTATGCGACTTCAGCCTGGGCGTATCGAAAGAGGTAAAGATTACCGATTCATTCTCTCTCCCGCTGTTTGCCAAAGCGACCTGGAATCCGAGAAGCGAAGGTGCTTACTTTGTGGTCGGACTGAGTTTCTAAAAAGAGTGTAGAATAGTAAATTGTTTGAAGTATGAAAAAGATTGAAGCTATTATCCGCAAAACAAAGTTCGAGGAAGTGAAGGACGCACTGCTCGAAGCGGACATCGAATGGTTCTCTTATTACGACGTAAGGGGTATCGGGAAGTCCAGACAGGCCCGTATCTACCGTGGTGTGATGTACGACACCAGCTCTATCGAACGAATCCTGATCTCCATCGTAGTGCGCGATAAGAATGCAGAGAAAACCGTGCAGGCCATCATCAAATCTGCACAGACCGGCGAAATCGGTGACGGACGTATCTTCGTCATCCCCATCGAAGACGCCATCCGCATCCGCACTGCCGAGAGAGGCGACATCGCCCTCTATAATGCCGAAAAAGAAAGATAACAGGCAGCAACAAACCACCACTCATCGGGCGGCGTGCCCGGTGATAAGCAAAAATACAATACAACTAAAAAGCAAAGAGATTATGGATAAACATATAAAACGCAGTTTTGGCCGACTGTGTATAGCCACCGCTATATTCATGGCATTCTGCTTTACCACAAATATTTATGCACAAGACGCCGCAGCCACGGAAAGCGCAGCGGCAGTTGCAACCGAAGTGATTACCGCAACCGAAGTTCCCGTTGAAGCCGCAGCAGCGCCCGATACCGTCGGTGAACTTGCCAACGGACTGAACACCGTCTGGATGCTGCTTGCAGCCATGCTGGTATTCTTCATGCAGCCGGGATTCGCGCTGGTCGAAGCAGGCTTCACCCGTACCAAGAACACCGCCAACATCCTGATGAAGAACCTCGTGGACTTCATGTTCGGTTCCCTGCTCTACTGGTTCATCGGTTTCGGGCTGATGTTCGGCGTAGGCGGATTCATCGGAATGCCCCACTTCTTCGATCTCTCGTTCTATGACGGCGGCGGACTTCCCTCGGAAGGCTTCCTCATATTCCAGACCGTGTTCTGCGCCACAGCAGCCACTATCGTATCGGGAGCGATGGCAGAACGTACCAAATTCTCCATGTACCTGGTCTACACCATCTGCATCAGCGTCATCATTTACCCTATTTCCGGTCACTGGACCTGGGGCGGCGGTTGGCTGATGAACGGCGAAGCAGGCTCGTTCATGATGGATACGTTCGGAACGACGTTCCACGACTTTGCAGGATCTACGGTGGTTCACTCCGTAGGCGGCTGGATAGCCCTGGTAGGTGCGGCAATCCTCGGCCCACGTATCGGCAAGTACACCAAAGACGGCAAGTCGAAAGCTATTCCGGGGCACAACCTTACGTTGGCAGCACTGGGTGTATTCATCCTCTGGTTCGGATGGTTCGGATTCAACCCGGGTTCACAGCTGGCAGCATCTTCTACGGCAGACCAGGAAGCCATCTCGCATGTATTCCTCACTACCAACCTGGCTGCTTGTGCCGGTGGTTTCTTCGCACTCTGCATCAGCTGGTGGAAGTATAGCAAACCCTCTCTGTCACTGACACTGAACGGTATCCTGGCAGGATTGGTAGGTATCACGGCAGGTTGCGACATGGTTTCGGCAACGGGTGCGGTCATTATCGGCGCCATCTGTGGCATCGTGATGATATTCTCGGTAGAGTTCATCGACCGGGTGCTGAAGATTGACGACCCTGTGGGTGCATCTTCCGTGCACGGTGTCTGCGGTTTCCTCGGAACCATACTTACCGGACTGTTCTCCACCAGCGAAGGTCTGTTCTACGGAGCAGGAGCGGGATTCTTCCTTGCACAGTTGTTCGGCGCACTCGTTGTAGGCGCATGGGCGGCAGGTATGGGATTCGTCATCTTCAAGGCTCTTGACAAGATACACGGGCTCCGCGTTTCCAACCGCATCGAAGAAGAAGGCCTCGACATCTACGAACACGGAGAGTCGGCCTATAACTAAACTATTTATCCCGGCGGGGTTTGATCGCCCCACCGGGAACAATGATACAGAGTTTTTTTCACTCTAACATATTTTATAA
>CAJKXC010000062.1 GCA_905203765.1 uncultured Bacteroides sp. | reverse complement strand
AAGTTAATCGGATTAACAAAACTTTTTTCGGAAAATCAACAGAATACATTATCTTTGTGCCCGCAATCCGATTGCATCGCACAGAAATAGCGTAGAAGTTCTACAAATATTCCACAGAATTGCGCTGATTATCAGCGAGGGTCTTGTTGCTCAACGGATAGAATAGAATATGCCTTGGTAGTTCAACGGATAGAACAAGCGTTTCCTAAACGTTAAATAGGGGTTCGATTCCCCTCCGAGGTACAATCCCCCCAAAAACTTCTCCTGATATAGTCCCCGGACTATCACCTAATAAAAAAACAAATTCCCACTAATATGCAGTTATATGTAACATAGCCCAAAATCTCTGTTACATTATCATGCCGATTGTAAGAAGTGTATTTATTACATTTGTAGCGCAGATATTTTATCGGCTGAAAAAAGTATTCATGTTACAATAATTAAGTTATGAAAAACACATTATTAATCAGTATTCTTTTCCTGCTGACGGCTTGTGCCTCGAAGGAAGTTCAGAAAGTATTTGTTTATGACGGAAATCCGTTGATAAGAAACAACTTTACTGCCGATCCGGCTACGTTGGTGCACGGAGACAGACTTTATCTATATACCGGGCATGATGAATATTATGCCGGGCAAGATACAGCCTCGGGCGGCAAAGAGTTCAATATTACCGAATGGCTATGCTATTCTACGACCGATATGAAGAACTGGACAGAGCATGGTACCGTATTGCGTCCTACCGATTTTAAATGGGCGGTGGGAGAAGCCTGGGCATCCCAGGTAATAGAAAAAGACGGGAAATTCTATTATTATACCACCGTACAGGCAGGGGAACCCCATATAGGCAAGGCAATTGGAGTGGCTGTAAGTGACAGTCCTACCGGTCCGTTCGTTGATGCTATCGGCAAACCGCTGGTAACGGATGACATGACTTCCAACGGTGCTCGCGGCTGGTGGAATGATATAGATCCCACCGTGCTGATTGAAGACAATGGGCAGGCATGGCTTTGTTGGGGAAATGGTACCTGCTTTCTTGTCAAATTGAAACCGAATATGACGGAACTGGATGGTGAGATTGAGGTGCTGGACTTGCCGAACTACGTAGAAGGTCCCTGGTTACATATCAGAAACGGAATCTACTACCTGACTTATGCTTCGATGGGCGAGGGACGGGAAACGATATCCTATGCTACGGCTTCAAGCATGGAAGGGCCGTGGACATACCAGGGAGAACTGACCGGAATGGCGGAAAACAGTTTTACCATTCATCCGGCTATTGTGGAATTTAAAGGGAAGTGGTATCTTTTCTACCACAATGCAGCCCTTACGCTGGATGGACATCCGGGTGCTATAGGGCGCCGCTCGGTATGTGTGGACGAACTCCATTACAATGAGGATGGAACCATGCAGTATGTAGAGCAGACTAAAAAGTAAATTGATAACCAATAAATTGAATAGTTATGAAAAAGTTCTTTTTTTTAGGATTCGTCTTGTCGAGTCTATTATTGTTGAGCACAACGACCTTTGCACAAGATTCCATTATAGATCCGGTCACAACTCCTTTGCCACAGATAATAGAGAATACGGTTGCCGCTCCTTCCAATATGCATGGCTGTGATTTCCCACGCCTGGATGAGGAGAATTGTGCTTATTTCCGTATCTATTCACCGGATGTGAAGCGCCTTCAGGTAGATGTGTGCGGTAAGAAATATGACATGACTAAGGATGAAGATGGTTGGTGGATGGCCAAGACTGACCCATTGGTAGTAGGATTCCACTACTATTTCTTACTGGTGGACGGATTTTCGGTCATCGACCCGATGAGTTGTACCTTCTTCGGATGCAGTCGTATGGCGAGTGGCATTGAAGTGCCCGAAGGCAAGGAAGGCGATTATTATCGTCCCCAAAACGTTCCTCACGGACAGGTGCGTACCTGTACTTACTACTCCGAAAGCCAGCAACGTTTTCGCCGCTGCGTAGTCTATACACCAGCTGAATATGAAAAGAATGCGGAGAAACGCTATCCGGTACTCTACCTGCAGCATGGTATGGGTGAAGACGAGACCGGCTGGAGTACGCAGGGCCTTATGTATAATATCCTGGACAATCAGATTGCCGAAGGGAAGTGTGTACCAATGATTGTGGTCATGGAGAGCGGTGACGTGGAAGTAGGTTTCCGTCCCCGTCCCGGAAAGGACGTGAATGCGGAACGTGACTTGTATGGTTCTTCTTTTGCCGTGTTGATGATAAACGACCTTATTCCCATGATAGATAGTACATTCCGCACATATACCGACCGGGAGCATCGTGCCATGGCGGGATTGTCATGGGGTGGTAAGCAAACGTTCGACATTACATTGACTAACTTGGATAAGTTCTCCTATATCGGCGGTTTCAGCGGGGCTATCTTCGGACTGGATTTAAAGAATGCATTCAATGGCGTATTTACCGATGCAGACAGCTTCAACAAGAAAGTACATTACCTTTTCCTGGGCTGTGGTACAGAAGAAAACATGGGGACTGCGCAATTAGTTAAAAGTCTTCGCGATATGGGTATCCGTGTAGCTTCGTACGAATCGCAAGGGACGGCACATGAATGGCTTACCTGGCGTAGATGCTTGAATGAATTTATACCCAATCTGTTTAAAGGCAGTATCGGAAAATGAAATACTTCTTTTTATCAATAACAGTTATACTGCTACTTTTACCGGGTGTACTATGGGGGCAGATGACAGACAGGAAAGCATCCAACCCGGTGATTTATGCCGATGTGCCGGATATGTCGATGGTTCGTGTCGGTGATACCTATTATATGAGCAGTACGACGATGCATATGGCGCCGGGAGTGCCCATTATGAAATCGAAGGATCTTGTGAACTGGGAATTGGTGAACTATGCCTATGATACACTGGACGATGATGCACCATCCATGAATTTGGATGACGGACAGAGCACTTACGGGCGTGGCTCATGGGCCAGCTGCATCCGTTATCATAATAAGATGTACTATGTATCTACTTTTGCACAGACCACCAATAAAACATATTTCTTTGTCACCAAGGATATAGAAAGAGGGCCATGGAAGCGTATCGAATTTTCGCCTGCCTATCATGACCATTCTTTCTTTTTTGACGAAGATGGACATATCTATCTGATTTACGGCAACGGGAAACTGTTCATAGCAGAACTGAAGGACGATTTGTCCGGTGTGAAGCAAGGTACCGAACGCGTATTGCTGGAAAATGCCAGCACACCGGCAGGTGACCGGATTATGCTGGGTGCCGAAGGATCACAGCTGTTCAAAGTGAATGGGAAGTATTACCTGTTCAATATCACCTGGCCTCAGGATGGTATGCGTACTGTATTGGTACATCGCGCCGATAAGATTGCCGGACCTTATGAAGGAAGGGTTGTCTTTCAGGATCGCGGTATAGCGCAGGGCGGATTGATAGATACACCCGACGGGCAATGGTTTGCCTATCTGTTTCAGGATTGCGGTTCCGTAGGACGCATCCCGTATCTGGTACCCGTGCAGTGGAAAGACAATTGGCCGGTATTGGGCGAAAACGGTGTAGCTCCTGATAAACTGAATCTTCCGGCGAGCAAGGGACTTGTTCCGGGTATTGTCAATTCAGATGATTTTATGCGCAAAGCCGGTGAGGCCGCTTTGCCTCTTGTGTGGCAGTGGAATCACAACCCGGACAATGCCCTTTGGTCTGTTTCTGCCCGTAAGGGTTATCTGCGCCTTACTACCGGACGTGTAGAGTCTTCCTTCATGCAAGCCAAGAATACATTGACACAGCGGACAATTGGCCCGGTTTGCGCGGGGTCTGTTTGCATGGATGTTGCAGGAATGAAGGAAGGTGATTTTGCCGGACTTTCGCTTTTTCAGCGCAGGTATGGACAAGTGGGCGTGAAGATAATAGATGGCAGGAAGTATATAGTGATGGTAAACGGAGAATCGGAAACTCCGCTGGAAGTGGAGAAAGTGCCATTAGAAGACAAGAATACGGTTTTCTTAAAGGCAGAGTGCGATTTCAGGAATCGGGTAGATGTCGGTTACTTCTACTACAGCCTGAATGGAAAGGACTGGAAGCGGATTGGCAATCGTTTGAAGATGGAATACACTATGCCGCACTTTATGGGCTACCGCTTTGCCTTGTTCAACTATGCCACGAAAGTACCGGGTGGTTATGTGGATTTTGACTATTTCAAGATAGCAGACCAAATACAGTAAGTAAAGGAGTTAGTCTGCTGTGAATTATTCAAGTCTAAAAAATTAGTGGGCAGTTGGGAAAATATTTTTCTCCAGTTGGGAAAAAAGTATATAATCAAAAAGAGGGATATCCGCCAAGACGAATTCCCTCTTTTCTATTGAATTTATACCCTATATAGGGAAATTATTTAGCAGCAACTTCAGCAGTAGGTTCCACATCCTTCTTGTTCTTCATCAGCATATAAGCGATAGGAGATGCAACGAACAGAGAAGACAATGTACCGAATACAACACCCAGAATCATGGCGAATGCGAAGCTGCGGATAGAGTCACCACCCAGGATGAAGATACACAGCAACACGATCAAGGTACTCAGTGAAGTATTGATGGTACGTGCCAGCGTCGTGTTCAGAGAGTCGTTGAACAACTGGAACTTAGGACGCTTCGGATAGAGGTGGAAGAACTCGCGCACACGGTCGAAGATAACCACCTTATCGTTGATAGAGTAACCGATAGCCGTCAGGATGGCACCGATAAACGTCTGGTCAATTTCCAGAGAGAACGGCATCCAACCCCAGCAGATGGAGTAAGCACCCAGAATGATGATGGTATCACAAGCCAATGCAGCTACTGAACCGATACTGTATGCAATGTTGCGGAAACGGATCAGGATATAGATACCGATAGCAATCAATGCGAGTACAACGGACCAGATAGCAGAAACCTTGATGTCGTCTGCGATACTCGGACCTACCTTCTGTGAGCTGACGATACTACCACCGGTGTGGTTCTCGCGGTCGATGAAGGTTTCCAGTGTGATGTTCTGAGTCAATACCGGCTTCAGAGTCTCGTACAGATATGCTTCGATTTCAGAGTCAACGTTGTTTCCTTCTTCTTCGATGCGGTAGTTGGTACTGATACGTACTGTCTTGCCGTCGGTACCGATGGCGATAACGCTTACGTTGGCATCACCGAACTTGCTGGCAATCAGTTCACGTACTTGTTCCGGTTCTACCTTGTTCTCAAACTGTACCTTGAAGTTACGTCCACCGGTAAAGTCGATACTCTGGCTTAATCCGCGAGTGGCAAGGAAGCCGATGCAGATTACTACGGCAACACCCGTAATGGTCAGCCACAATTTATTTCTACCCATGAAGTCGAAGTGTACGTTCGCCATCAAGTTCTTGGAGATCTTGGAAGAGAATGTCAGGTTCAACAGTTTGTCCTTGCTCATGAAGTGTTCGTAGAACAGACGTGTCATGAACACAGCTGTAAAGAACGAAATCAGGATACCGATAATCAACGTGGTGGCAAAACCGCGGATCGGACCAGTACCGAAGTTGAACAGGATAATACCGGTGATGATAGATGTCAGGTTGGAGTCGAAGATCGCAGAGAAGGCGTTGGAATAACCGTCGGCCAATGCTTTCTTAACGGCTTTACCTGCACGCAACTCTTCCTTGGTACGTTCATAGATCAATACGTTGGCATCCACAGCCATACCGAGTGACAACACCATACCGGCGATACCGGACATAGTCAATGCAGCCTGGAAGGATGAAAGGATACCCAGTGTGAAGAACAAGTTCAGAACCAAAGCGCCGTTGGCAACCATACCCGGGATGAATCCGTACATGGAGCACATATAGATCATCAACAGGATCAGTGCCACTACGAATGAAATGATACCGGCGTTGATGGAAGCCTGTCCCAATGACGGACCTACGATATCTTCCTGTACGATGTGGGCAGGAGCCGGCATCTTACCGGATTTCAATACGTTCGCCAAGTCTTTTGCCTGTTCGGGAGTGAAGTGACCGGTAATTTGTGAGTTACCACCGGTAATCTCATTGCTTACATTCGGTGCGGAATATACATAACCGTCCAATACAATGGCAATGCTTCTGTTGATGTTCTGCTTGGTGAGCTGAGCCCAACGGCGTGCACCGTCCGTATTCATAGACATACTTACAGCAGGTTTGCCGAAGTGGTCGTATTCGTCTTTGGCATTTACCACTACGTCACCTTCCAACGGAGCTTTGCCGTTGCGTTCGGTAGATTTGATGCCATAAAGTTCGAAGGTCTGTCCTTTCGGATCATATTCGTAAGGAGAAACACCCCACTTCAGACGCAAGTCTTTCGGCATTTCAGCCTGAACTTCCGGCATGGAGAGGTATTTGTTGATTTCAGCAGTATCCTTATAATTAGCATATGCCACTACCGGGCCTTGTCCGCTCGGGTTGATTTGCAGCATTGCCAGCAACGGATGCTCTTTCTTTATTTGTGCCAGGTTGGCTGCCTGTGCTTTGCTGTCACCTCTCAGGGCGGCGGCAAGGCTGTCGGCAGTGCTGGTAGCTTGTGCTACGGCAGGAGCCTCGGTTGCTGCGCTGTCGGTTGCAGTGCTGTCGGCCGGTGTTTCGCTTGAAAGAATGGCGCGCAGTCTGCTATCGGCAGTTTGCAGGTAGGGTGCAACTTCCTTTGCGGTGTATGTTTCCCAGAATTCCAAATTGGCAGAACCTTGTAACAATTTTCTTACACGTTCGGGTTCTTTGATACCCGGAAGTTCCACCATGATACGTCCCATTTTGTCTTCCAGACTCTGGATGTTGGGCTGAACCACACCGAAGCGGTCGATACGCGTACGGAGTACGTTGTATGAGTTGTCAACGGCTGCTTTTACTTCCTCGCGCAGTACTTTTTCAACTTGTGCGTCGGTAGATTTCTGAGTTACTTTGTCTTTTAATTGTTGGGTTGCAAACAGTTCTGAAAGACTGGCGCCCGGAGCTATCCTGTGATACTCTCTGATGAACAAGGTAATGACGTCATCCTGGCTTGAAGTAGCCTGTTTGGCGGCAGTTGCCAATGCTTGATTGAACGCTTCGTCCGGTTTGTTGTCAGCCAATACCTTGATTACATCGGGTACTGAAACCTCGAGGATGACGTTCATACCACCCTTCAAGTCCAAACCTAAACTGATTTCCATCTCACGACATTGTTTCAGCGTCCAATTGCCGAAATACACTTTCTCATTAGCCAGAGAATCGAGGTAGTCCTGCTCTACTTTCACATCGCCTTTTGCGAACTCTTTTGCCTTACTTGTATAATGGCGAGTCACAAAAGAGAAGGAGAGATAGAACACACACACCAGTGTGAGCAATATCGCAAAAACCCTTACAAATCCTTTGTTTTGCATGTTACTTTTAGTTTATTATGATTACTTTTTAATTAAATTCTGTTGCATACAAGGCTGCAAATATAGCTTTTTTTTCACAAATCTTACTTCATACCGCGATTTTTTAACATCGGGTCTAATTGGGGCTCAGCACCTCTGAACTTCTTGTAAAGAGTCATCGGGTCTTCGCTGTCTCCTCTTTCCAGAACGTTGGTGCGGAAAAGGTCGGCTGTCTGTTTGTCGAAGATGCCATGCTCCTTGAAGGCTTCGAAGGCATCGTTGTCCAGTACGTTTGCCCAAAGGTAGCTGTAATAACCGGCCGCGTAACCGCCGATGATGTGGTTGAAGTAAGTGGTACGGTAGCGTGGGGCAATTTCGGGGATCAATCCGAGTTTGTCCATTGCCTCTTTTTCATAAGCCACTACGTCGAGCCCTTCGGTATTTGTCAGGTTATGCAGATTCATGTCGAGGATGGCGGCAGCCAGCAACTCGGTAGTCATGAAGCCCTGGTTGAAGGTTTTCTGGTTCAAGATCTTTTCGATGAGGCTGTCGGGAATTACTTCACCGGTCTGGTAGTGCTTGGCATACATTTTCAGTACTTCGGGTTCGGTAGCCCAATGCTCGTTGATTTGGGAAGGGAGTTCCACAAAGTCGCGTACCACATTGGTGCCCGATGTACCTTTGTATTGGCATTGTGTCAACAGTCCGTGCAGGGCATGGCCGAATTCGTGGAACAAAGTTTCCACCTCATCGATCGTAAGCAGCGAAGGGGTATCGCCGACGGGTTTGGTAAAGCTGCATACATTGCATACCAACGGGCGCACACCGGCTTGTTGTTCGCGATAGTTGCTCATCCAGGCGCCGCCGCTCTTTCCGGGACGGGGGAAGTAGTCTACATAGAAGATGCCCAGTTGCGAGCCATCGGCGGCTTTCACTTCAAACACTTCCACATCGGGATGGTAAACGGGAACACCTTCGAGTTTCGTCAGCGTGATGCCGTAAAGTTTGTTAGCTACGGCGAAGGCTCCTTCGCGTACGTTTTCAAGTTTGAAGTAAGGCTTTATTTCGGCTTCTTCAAGATTGTATTTCTCTTTGCGCAGTTTCTCGGTGTAGTACCACCAGTCCCATGCTTCCAGTTTTTCACCTTTACCTTCTTTATCCATCAACTTCTGCAGTTCTGCAGCTTCGGCCTTTGCTTTGGGCAAGGCGTAACCCCACAGGTTATTCAGGAAATCCATTACGGTGGCGGAATTCTTTGCCATCGTGTTGTCCAGTACAAAGTTGGAATAACAGTCGAAGCCCAGTAATTTTGCTTTTTCAAGTCGCAGGCTTACGATGTCGGTGATCACCTTCTTATTATCGTTCTTATCATTATTATTGCCGCGGTTGATGTAGGCTTTGTACATTTTCTCGCGCAGCGGGCGGTTGGCGGAGTATTGCAGGAAGGGCAGGCGGCTTGCGTTGTGCAGGGTAAACAGCCATTTTCCCTCTTGTCCGGCAGCTTTTGCCTCTTCGGCAGCGCTTTGGCAGAACCATTCGGGCAAGCCGGCAAGGTCTTCTTCCTTGTCTACGAAGAGTTGGAACGCGTTGTTCTCGTTCAGGACGTTGTTGCTGAACGTAATGCCGAGTGTGGAAAGCTGCTTGTTGATTTCACGCAGGCGGGCTTGCTTGTCGGCGGGAAGGTTGGCTCCCGAGCGTACAAAGTCTTTGTATATTTTATCCCGGAGACGCTGCTGTTCCAAAGTCAGTCCCAGCGCATCTTCCTTCTGCTGATACACGGCGTCTATCTTCTTGAACAGCTCTTTATTGAGCGAGATATTGTCTCCGTGTTCGGACAGTATCGGAGCGAGTTTCATGGAAAGGGCAGTCAGTTCGTCGGTTGTCTCGGCTTCCGTCAGGTTATTGAATACACCGCCTACACGGTCCAGCATGGGCGAGCTGTTGTCGAAGGCAAGGATTACATTCTCGAAGTTGGGAGCTTCGGGGTTATCGATGATAGCCTGGATATTGGCATTCTGTTCCTCTATACCTTTCAGGAAGGCAGGCTCGTAATGCTCCAGTTTGATCTGGTCGAACGGGGGCACGCCGTTAGGGGTTTGGAACTCGGTAAAGAACGGATTACTTTCCGTTTGGGTGGCACAGGAGTACATCATACAACTTGCTGCTAAAATAAGGATACTTTTCTTAATCATATGCTTTTATGTATTAGATATTGATTTCTTTCATTCTTTCTTGGCTATGAAACACCATATCGGATAGTGGTCCGAATCTTTGATGGAGCGGTCTACGGTACAGTTGTAAGCCTTCAGATTCTTGCTTGTCAGTATATTGTCTATCCGAAAATAGAATTTGTTCTGATTGTAGGAGACACCCAATCCCCGCCCCGACCGGGTGAAAGCATCATCCAGTTCTTGCGCAATGGTGTGGTGCGTGTAGGAGATGGGCGTATCGTTGAAGTCGCCGCATACTATGATATGGGAGTGCGGCGAAACGGCTATTTCGTGTGCAATGACATCGGCTTGCGGGGCGCGGATGGCAGAAGCCTCTGCCAGCTTGCGCACAAGCAGGCGCAACCCGCTCTTCACTTTCTCTTTCTCGGGAGATTTCAGCATATCTTCGTATACCACCTTGTCGGCTTTGGTCAGCTTGTTCGATTCCAGGTGGTTGTTGATGACTGTGACGGTATCTTCCCCTATCTTCAGCTCATATACCACAGAGCCGTTGTATTCGCTCGGATAGTCCAGCACGCGCGCCGAGAGGATGGGGAACTTCGAGTAGCACGCCAACTTGTTTGTCTGACTCTTGCCCTTGCCCACAACATTGATGCGATGATAGGGATACGCTTTCAATTCCCGTTCCACATCCTTCTGCGAAAGGAAGTTGGAGTAGTCCAACGTGGCATACTCTTGCAGGCAAAGTATGTCGGCATTGCTTTCTTTCAGATAAGTCAGTATCGGGTTCTTGCCATCTTTCTTGACGGTGCCGTCGAATCCCATAATATTATAGGAAAGCATCTTGAAGCTGTTTTCGGGCAAATTGTCCGTACGGAAGTTGACAGGCAGGTAAGTATGTATCTGCGAGTAGCACAGCAGGAACCCCACCAGGGGCAGCAACGCCGATTTATAGCGCTGAATCACCAGCCAGAAGATAAGGAAGCAGCCGTTTATCACCAGGAAAATAGGGAATGCCAGTCCCAGGCACGACTGTACCGGATGCGTAGCCGGCTGGATGTGCGGACTGTAAGCGGTGAAAAGTAGCAAGCCCGTAAACAAGGCATTGACCGCCAGAATCAGTAGGGCGACAAATTTACCGAGGTGCTTCACTTATATAGTTGATAATTGATAGTTGATAATTGATAGTTGGTTAACGTTTGCTCGCGTCGAACAGGCTTTTCTTTTCTTCCGTGGTCAGACTTTCGTATCCGGACTTCTTCAACTTGTCGAGGATGCGGTCTATTTCGTCGGACTGGGCTTTCTTGCGGGCATTGTAATCGTAATCTTTCTGTCTGCTTTCGCCGTAATGCACCTTCATCTTCGGCTTTCGGGGCTTGAAGCTGAACAGGGAGATCAGTGCATCGAGCGGTTTGTTGATCCAGGTGGTGATGTCCCTTCCCTTACTGAGCCCGGCGGCAAACCACAGACCAGCCAAAGCTCCACCCAAGTGGGCGATGTGTCCGCCGGCATTGCTGGAAGTGATGAACAGTAAATCCGTGCCGATAACAATCAGTGCCAGGTATTTCAGGCGCAGGGTGCCGAGAAGAAAAAGGCGTATCGGGTAGTTAGGCTCCCGATAGGCGGTGGCGGCTACGATGGCAAGTACCGACGCCGACGCGCCCAGCATGAAGGAATAATCTATCATGGGACGGAAATACGGGAAGATATGATAGGCTGCCATATAGAGCACACCGCCGCAGATACCGCCCAAAATGTACACCCCTCGCAGATGTTTGGCCGAGAAGAAGTTCAGGAACAACGCCCCGAACCAATAGAGCCACAACATATTGAAGAGTATGTGCATCAGTCCGGCATGCATGAACATATACGTCAGCAGCGACCACGGTTGCAGTATGAAGCGCGAGAAGGAAGCGGGCAGTTCTAGCCATTCGAATACATCGCCCAGACTCCGGTTAAAGAGCTGGAGCAGGACTTCCGCCAATGTGGTGAGGACAAATACCGCCACATTGATGTAAATCAGCTGGATGTATATATTCCCTTTGCGGAATTTCTCCTTCAGATCAGTTATAATAGTAGCCATTTCCTTTGTTCTTTTTTCTCCAGTACATAATCAGGATAAAGCCGAATATCATGCCGCCCAAGTGTGCGAAGTGTGCCACATTGTCTCCCGCGTTGTTTGCAAACCCGGCATATAGCTCTATCAACGCATACCCGATTACAAAATACTTGGCCTTGATAGGGAAGGGTAGCGGGAAAATGAACATCTGCTGGTTGGGGAACAGCATACCGAATGCCAGCAGGATGGCATACACCGCACCCGAGGCGCCCACCGTAGTCATCATATTGAGATATTCCTTCATCGGGATGATGGACAGCCCGGTATTTACACTGTCGTAAGCCGAAAGTACCGTCTCATAATGAATGTATTGCACTACTTCCTGAACAAGCCCGGCACCTATGCCGCACGCCAAATAGTAGAAAAGAAACCGTCTCGGCCCCCAAACCTGTTCCAGAATGCGTCCGAACATCCATACGGCAAACATATTAAAGAATATGTGTGCAAATCCGGCGTGCATGAACATATAGGTAATCAGCTGTGCCGCATTGAAGTCGCCGGCAAGGAAGAAATGCAAGCCTAAATATTTGTCGAGGTCTATGCCGTAGCTCTGGGCTACGATGGTGCCCAGAAACATCAGCACATTGATGATTAAAATATTCTTGGTGACAGTAGGTATAGTATTCATAATCTGTTTTTCTTCATTATAATTTGCGGCAAAGATAGTGCAAATCGGGGGCATATGCAAACTTGCCCAAGCTGTGCCGGGAACGTACTTTATCTTGCCTTTCCCGACAAAAGTACGAATAAATTCTGTTCCATAACAGAAAATGCCAGTTCTAATCCTCTTTTTTCACTGATTTCCAATCTTTTTTTAATGTTTTTATTTGATATTCAGAAATATTGCTCTATTTTTGTGGAAGTTTGTGAAAGGAAACTATTATATCTTTTGTGTAACATATTAATTAATTAAAGCATTATGAATAAGGCAGAACTTATTAACGCTATGGCTGCTGAATCCGGTTTGACAAAAGCTGATTCTAAGAAGGCATTGGATGCATTTACTGCATCAGTAGGTAAGGCAATGAAAGCTGGTGATAAGGTTTCATTGGTAGGTTTCGGAACATTCTCCGTGGCAGAAAGAGCTGCGCGTACAGGTATCAATCCTTCTACGAAAAAGCCGATTCAGATCGCGGCTAAGAAAGTGGTTAAGTTTAAACCGGGAGCAGAACTGACAGCTGAATAAGCATAAGTATACTCAAGCTAAAAGGAAGGAGACACAGAAAGTGCCTCCTTTTTTTGATTCATATTTACGTTTGCGCTATCTTTGTGCCCGCGAAAATACATTAGAAGTCATGAATATAGAACAGAAACTGGTAACGTCCGTCATTGGCGGACTGAAAGCGCTGTACGGACAGGACGTGCCTGCCGCACAGGTGCAGTTGCAGAAAACCAAGAAAGAATTTGAAGGACACCTCACGCTAGTTGTCTTCCCCTTCCTGCGGATGTCCCGGAAAGGGCCGGAGCAGACGGCACAGGAGATCGGCGAATACTTGCAGGCTAATGAGCCTTCGGTGGCAGCCTTCAACGTCATCAAGGGATTCCTCAACCTGACGATTGCTTCCGCCACCTGGGTGGAGTTGCTCAATGATATCCATGCCGACGAGCAATACGGCGTGGTACCGGCTACCGAAAACTCCCCGCTGGTGATGATAGAATACTCCTCGCCCAATACCAACAAGCCGCTTCACCTGGGGCATGTGCGCAACAACCTGCTGGGCTGTGCGCTTGCCAACATCATGGCAGCCAACGGCAACCGGGTAGTGAAGACCAACATCGTCAACGACCGCGGCATACACATCTGCAAGTCCATGTTGGCATGGCAGAAGTATGGCAACGGCGAAACACCCGAATCGTCCGGCAAGAAGGGCGACCACCTGATTGGCGACTACTACGTGGCCTTCGACAAACATTACAAGGCGGAAGTAAAAGAATTGGCGGCAGAATACCAACGCCAGGGCATGACCGAGGAAGAAGCCAAAGCCAAAGCCGAGGCAGAATCCCCCCTGATGAAGGAAGCCCGCGAAATGCTGGTGAAGTGGGAAGCCAACGACCCCGAAGTACGTGCCTTGTGGAAACAGATGAACGACTGGGTATACGCCGGTTTCGACGAAACCTACCGCATGATGGGCGTCACCTTCGATAAGATATACTACGAGTCCAATACCTACCTCGAAGGAAAGGAGAAGGTGATGGAAGGTCTGGAGAAAGGCTTCTTCTATAAGAAAGAGGACGGCTCCGTATGGGCAGACCTCACCGGCGAAGGGCTGGATCACAAACTGCTGCTCCGTGCCGACGGCACGTCTGTCTACATGACTCAGGACATCGGCACCGCCAAACTCCGCTTTGCCGACTACCCCATCGACAAGATGATCTACGTAGTAGGCAACGAGCAGAACTATCACTTCCAGGTACTTTCCATCCTGCTCGACAAGTTGGGCTTTGAATGGGGCAAGGGCCTGGTGCACTTCTCCTACGGCATGGTGGAATTGCCCGAAGGCAAGATGAAGAGCCGCGAGGGTACGGTGGTAGATGCCGACGACCTGATGGCGGAAATGATCTCCACTGCCCGCGAAACTTCCAACGAACTGGGCAAGCTCGACGGGCTGACGGCAGCCGAGGCGGACAACATCGCCCGCATCGTAGGTCTGGGTGCCTTGAAGTACTTCATCCTGAAGGTGGATGCCCGCAAGAACATGACGTTCAACCCCAAGGAGTCCATCGACTTCAACGGCAATACGGGTCCGTTCATCCAGTATACCTATGCCCGCATCCAGTCCGTGCTCCGCAAGGCGGCAGAGGCAGGCATTGCCATCCCTGCACAGCTTCCCACCGGCATCGAACTGAGCGAGAAAGAAGAAGGCCTGATACAGCAGATTGCCGACTTTGCCGCCGTAGTGAAGCAAGCCGGCGAAGACTACAGCCCGTCTATCATAGCCAACTATGCTTATGACCTGGTGAAAGAGTACAACCAGTTCTATCACGACTTCAGCATCCTGCGCGAAGAGAACGAGGCAGTGAAGGTATTCCGCCTGACGCTGTCGTCCGAAGTAGCGAAAGTAGTGCGCCTGGCAATGGGATTGCTGGGTATCGAGGTGCCGGACAGAATGTAGGAATCTGCATATAAATTATCAGAGCGGAGTACGCCGGGAGTAATAAACTCCGGCGCACTCCGCTCTTTTTTTATAGAAAAGGGGTTCACCTCTTCAACGCTTTCTGTAGTTGCCTGTCCACAGGCAATAGCGGGTGAAGGCAGGGGAAAAGTTGAGGTTTCAAGCCTTCACCTTGTACTGTCTGTACTGTCCTGACTTTAGTTGACTGGATTAATGTTTAGTCCTATAGGACATTG
>CAJKXC010000061.1 GCA_905203765.1 uncultured Bacteroides sp. | reverse complement strand
ACCGGACTGTAAAAGATGAAAAGAGGTTGTGCCAGCATTTTGACACAACCTCTTCTTCATTATTATAAACTTTAAATTTTACCTTGCCATGGCAAGCAAATTAGCTACGTAGTCTTTTTTGTTATAGCTTACCATTGTCAAGTCGGACTTCTGTACGTCTTGGTTGTAGAGTTTGTAAGCTACCGGCATGTTTTCGTCGTTCAATTCATAAACGCTCTTCTTCATGTCTTTGTCGAACGCCTTGTGTGACTGATTCCAACGAGCGTAAGACATGGTGATTTCATCATTGCCGTATTGGTAGGTCATTTTGAAATAAGGTACCCATTCGTCTTTTGCTCCGTCCCACTTGGATGCTTCTTTGCTTGTGAGTCGTTTTTGGTCGTCGTAGGTATATTCGTAGCGGATATGACGATAAAGTTGTCCGCCGTCCTGTTTGAAGATAGTCTTTGCAACTACTAATTCGTTTTTCACTTCTTCATTGGTGATGAAGTTACTTTCCTGTGCCTTCACTTCTGAATTCATAACGCTTACGATAATCATTGCTACGAATGCAACTGCCTGGAATAAACTTGTAGTTTTCATAATCCTTATTTTTTAATTGTTACTGACCTTGTTTTATCATTAGACGTTGGCTAAGATTGGAAAGTTGCATTACTGCTTGTTTTTCTTTTCCGAA
Organism: uncultured Bacteroides sp.; assembly: GCA_905203765.1. Classification (GTDB taxonomy): domain Bacteria; phylum Bacteroidota; class Bacteroidia; order Bacteroidales; family Bacteroidaceae; genus Bacteroides. The sequence goes on along the minus strand of CAJKXC010000061.1, from coordinate 14,885 downwards.
CGCCTTCGCCTAATAATAGTCAATTCCCGTGCCAAACTAATAATGTGCTGATAATCAGCGATAAATAGACTTATGCACCTGTCCGTTATCGGACACTTGTCCGCTTAAGAACGGACACTTCGACAGACACTGGTGTCTGTTGTCTTGAACACTGGTGTCTGTCGTGACGAACACTGGCGTCTGTCATGACAAATACTGGTGTCTGTCGTGACAGGTACCAGTGTCTGTTGCACCGGGCTCCGGCGCCTGCCAAATCGGGGTATTTCTCTTAAATCTCCTTAACGAAAGCCTTGTAAATCACTTTTTATTTGTTATTTTGCACCAAATTTAGGTATAGTGCGGCCTGTCGATTCGGGTTGCACTTGCTTATTGGCTGAACGTTCGATGAATAAATTCACTGTAAAAGCTTGTCCGTTATGTGGTGGGACGCATTTGGAGCGTGCCCTTACTTGTGTAGACCATTATGCCTCGGGCGAAATGTTCCACTTGTGCCGCTGTCAGGATTGCGGATTCCTTTTTACGCAAGACTTTCCGGTAGAGGCTGAAATAGGACGCTATTACGAAACTCCCGATTATATTTCCCATTCCGATACGAAGAAAGGAGCGATGAACTCCGTGTACCATTGGGTACGAAGCTATATGCTGGGGCGCAAGGCGCGCCTGGTAGCACGCGAGGCGCACCGCAAGGAAGGCCGCCTGCTGGACATCGGTACGGGTACGGGCTACTTTGCCGACACCATGCAGCGTCGCGGCTGGCAGGTAGAGGCGGTGGAGAAGAACGAACAGGCACGCGCCTTTGCCCGGGAACACTTCAACCTGGACGTAAAACCCGATACGGTTTTGAAGGATTTTGCTCCCGGTAGCTTCGACGTCATCACCCTGTGGCACGTCATGGAGCACCTGCAACCCCTTAACGAAATGTGGGAAACCCTGCACTCCCTGCTCACCGAGAAGGGGGTATTGATTATAGCAGTGCCCAACTGCTCCTCGTTCGACGCCAAGAAGTACGGCGCCTATTGGGCAGCTTACGATGTGCCCCGTCACTTGTGGCACTTCACGCCGGGCACCATCCAGCAGTTTGGCTCCAAGCACGGATTCATCCTGGCAGAGCGGCATCCCATGCCTTTCGACGCCTTCTACGTATCCATGCTGACGGAGAAGCACATGAGGCATTCGTGCACCTTCCTTCGGGGAATGATTACCGGTGCGATGGCATGGCTCAGTGCGTTGGTGAAGAAGGAGCGGAGCAGTTCGATGATATATGTGTTCAGGAAGAAGCAGAAATAGGGCGGTAAAGTGATAGGGTGATAAAGTGATAAACGATTAATAAAGCGGATGAAAGCGAAAGGTAAAAATAACTCGGTATCTTATTTCGATATGCAGTTCATTACGTCCAGCATCAGTACGACGTTGGTGTTGCTGTTGCTGGGAATGGTCGTGTTCTTCGTACTGGCGGCGCACAACCTTTCGGTGTACGTCAAGGAGAACATCAACTTCTCCGTGCTCATCAGCGACGATATGAAGGAGAGCGATATCCTGAAACTGCAAAAGAAGCTCGATAAAGAAGCCTTCGTGAAGCAGACCGAATACATCTCCAAGAAACAGGCCCTGCGCGAGCAGACCGAGGCGATGGGTACAGACCCGCAGGAATTCCTCGGCTACAATCCCTTCACCGCTTCCATCGAAATAAAACTGCATTCGGACTATGCCAACTCCGACAGCATAGCCAAGATAGAGAAGCTGATCAAGAAGAATACCAATATCCAAGAGGTGCTTTATCAGAAAGACCTGATAGACGCCGTGAACGATAATATCCGCAATATCAGCCTGTGGCTGCTGAGTCTGGCGGTGATACTGACGTTTATCTCCTTTGCGCTGATAAACAATACGATCCGCCTTGCCATCTACTCCAAACGGTTCCTTATCCATACCATGAAGCTGGTGGGGGCGAGCTGGAGTTTTATCCGCCGGCCGTTCCTGCGGCGCAACCTGTGGATCGGGGTATTGGCAGGTATTATAGCCGACAGCATTTTGTGGGCGTCCGCCTACTGGCTGGTGTCGTATGAGCCGGAACTTGTCAGGGTGATTACACCTGATGTAATGGTGCTGGTATCGGTGTCTGTGCTGGTATTCGGCGTGATTATCACGTGGTTGTGTGCGCTGCTTTCCATCAACAAGTATCTGAGGATGAAGGCAAGTACGCTGTATTATATATAATAAGGTAAATCGTTTAATAGAAATATACAGATGAGTAAACAGAAATTCGCTTTTGATAAGACCAACTTCATCCTGCTCGCTATCGGCATGGCAGTGGTAATCATTGGTTTTCTTCTGATGACCGGCCCTGCGTCCACTCCGACGACTTTCGAACCGGACATCTTCAGTGTGAGACGCATCAAGGTAGCTCCGGTGGTTTGTCTGCTGGGCTTTGTATTCATGATATATGCCGTGCTTCGCAAGCCTAAAACGGATAAGGCGGAGAACAATTAACTTTCGGTAGTTTGTAATTAGTAATTCGTAATTAATAAAGTGGATTGGATTGAAGCGCTTATCCTTGGGCTTATTCAAGGACTGACGGAGTACCTTCCGGTGAGCAGTAGCGGACACCTTGCTATCGGTTCGGCGTTGTTCGGTATAGAAGGGGAAGAGAACCTGGCTTTCACGATTGTAGTCCACGTGGCTACGGTGTTCAGTACGCTGGTGATACTTTGGAAGGAGATAGACTGGATTTTCAAAGGGTTGTTCAAGTGGCAGATGAACGAGGAGACGCGGTACGTCATTAACATCCTGATATCCATGATACCGGTTGGCATTGTGGGCGTATTCTTTAAAGACCAGGTGGAAGCTATCTTCGGTTCGGGGCTTGTCATTGTGGGCTGTTGCCTGCTGCTGACGGCTGCGTTGCTGGCTTTCTCCTATTATTATAAGCCGAAGCAGAAAGAGAATATCTCGATGAAGGATGCTTTCATTATCGGCTTGGCACAGGCTTGCGCGGTGCTTCCGGGACTTTCGCGTTCGGGCAGTACCATTGCCACCGGCTTGTTGCTGGGCGACAATAAGGCAAAGTTGGCGCAGTTCTCTTTCCTCATGGTGATACCGCCCATCCTGGGCGAGGCACTGCTGGATGCCATGAAGATGATGAAGGGCGAAAACATAGCGGGCGATATCCCGACGCTCTCGCTGGTAGTGGGTTTCCTCGCTGCTTTCGTTTCGGGCTGCCTGGCTTGCAAGTGGATGATAAACATCGTGAAGAGGGGAAAACTGATTTACTTTGCCATCTACTGTGCGATAGCAGGTGCTGCAACGCTGGTTATCAGCTTGCTGAATTAAAAAGAATATAAAGTATAGATGAATTTTAAAGAAGGAGAAGTACTCTACTTCAATAAACCGCTGGGTTGGACTTCGTTCAAGGTCGTGGGGCATGCGCGTTACCACATCTGCCGGCGGATAGGAGTGAAGAAGTTGAAAGTAGGCCATGCCGGCACGCTCGACCCGCTTGCTACGGGTGTGATGATAGTATGCACGGGCAAGGCCACCAAACGGATAGAAGAGTTTCAGTATCATACGAAGGAGTATGTAGCCACCATTCAGTTGGGCGCCACCACCCCTTCCTACGACCTGGAACATGAGATAGATGCCACTTATCCCACCGGGCACATCACTCGCGGGTTGGTGGAAGAAACCTTGCAAAAGTTTGTAGGCGAGATACAGCAAGTACCGCCCGCCTTCTCCGCCTGCATGGTGAACGGCAAACGTGCCTACGACCTTGCCCGCAAGGGGGAAGAAGTGGAACTGAAGCCCAAGTTGCTGGTGATTGATGAAATAGAGCTGCTGGAATGCAACCTGCCCGAGATTAAAGTCCGTGTGGTGTGCAGCAAAGGCACCTACATCCGTGCCCTGGCGCGTGACATCGGCGAGGCCCTGAACAGCGGTGCCCACCTCACCGCCCTGGAACGTACCCGTGTGGGCAGCGTCCGCATAGAAGACTGCCTCAATCCGCTCGACTTTAAGGAGTGGATAGACGCACAGGAGATAGAAACTGAAGAAGATAAATAACATTTAAAGAAAGAATAGATATGAAACTGTCGCAATTTAAATTCAAGCTTCCCGAAGAGAAGATCGCTTTGCACCCTACCAAGTATAGGGATGAGTCGCGCCTGATGGTGCTTCACAGAAAGACAGGAGAAATCGAACACAAGATGTTCAAGGACATCCTGGAGTACTTCGACGACAAAGATGTGTTTATCTTCAACGACACCAAGGTGTTCCCCGCCCGCCTCTACGGCAACAAGGAGAAGACCGGTGCGCGTATCGAAGTATTCTTGCTGCGCGAGCTGAATGAAGAGCTTCGGTTGTGGGATGTGCTGGTAGACCCTGCCCGCAAAATCCGTATCGGCAACAAACTCTATTTTGGCGACGATGACTCGATGGTAGCCGAAGTGATAGACAACACCACTTCCCGTGGTCGTACCCTTCGTTTCCTTTACGACGGGCCGCACGACGAGTTCAAGAAAGCCCTCTATGCCCTGGGCGAAACCCCGCTGCCGCATAGCATTATCAACCGTCCGGTAGAAGAAGAAGATGCCGAGCGTTTCCAGTCCATCTTTGCCCGCAACGAAGGCGCCGTGACTGCACCTACCGCCAGTCTGCACTTCAGCCGCGAACTGATGAAGCGTATGGAAATAAAAGGTATCGACTTCGCCTACATCACCCTGCACGCCGGCCTGGGCAACTTCCGCGACATTGACGTTGAAGACCTGACAAAGCACAAGACCGACTCCGAGCAGATGATTGTCAGCCCCGAAGCCGTGAAGATAGTGAACCGTGCCAAAGACATGAACAAGCAAGTGTGTGCCGTAGGTACCACCGTGATGCGTGCCATCGAGAGCACCGTCAGCACCGACGGCCACCTGAAGGAGTACGAAGGCTGGACGAACAAGTTCATCTTCCCGCCCTACGACTTCACCGTTGCCAACTCCATGATTTCCAACTTCCACATGCCGCTCAGCACACTGCTGATGATTGTAGCTGCCTTCGGCGGTTACGAGCAGGTGATGGAAGCCTATGACGTAGCGCTGAAAGAAGGCTACCGCTTTGGTACGTATGGAGATGCGATGCTGATTACGGATAGATAATGCACATTTATTTCAGTCTTGGAACCAATCTCGGCGATAAGGAGCAGAATCTCCTTGCTGCCGTTCAGAAGATAGAAGAGCGAATAGGGAAAGTGATTTCCCTATCCGCTTTTTATGCTACTGCCCCCTGGGGCTTTACTTCTGAGAACACCTTCCTCAATGCCGCCCTCTGTGTGGAAACTTCCTTCCCGCCTTTGGATATTCTCGAAATCACGCAAGGGATAGAGCGCGAACTGGGGCGTACCCATAAATCGGCAGGTGGTGTGTACAGCGACCGCCTGATAGACATCGACCTGCTTCTCGCCTTCTGCGACGACGGTACACCCGTCCTGCTCGATACCCCCGAACTGAAACTTCCCCATCCGCTGATGCACGAGCGCGATTTCGTGATGCGCCCGCTGAGGGAGATTGCCCCCGACGTGGTGCATCCGCTATTTGGAAAGACAATAAGGGAATTATTGTAGAAAATATTATATCTTTGCTTCCGTTAAACAACCCTTAGTCTAATGTCCAGATATTCTATTTCTATTTTATTCCTTTTCTGTATTTGTTTCGGCGCGTTTGCCACGAACAAGACAGATGATGATGCCTTGCTCCTGAAGTTGGATAAGATGATAGAGCACCGTGCCGTCTACCAAGAGCAGATAGAGAAAGAGATAGCCGACCTTCGCCGTACCCTGAACTATGCCGAAGACGACAAACTCAGATTCCAGATTTTGGGTAATTTGTTTACCAAATATCGTTCTTTCCGCATCGATACCGCTATGATTATCGCCAAAGAAAGGCTTCAACTGGCGGAGTCGCTGGGAGATGAAAAGTACCTCAACGAAGGACTGATGAACATGGCGGACGTACTGAACAAGATAGGCAAGCATGAAAACGCGCTGACAGTGCTCGACAAGGTGAGGCATTCCGAAGCCACAAAGACCGATACCTATTTCTATTACCTCTATCACACCACCTACCTGTCGTGCTATAACGACGAGATAGACCCTTCCAAAAAGCAATTCTTCCAGGAAAAGATAAAAGCCTATAAGGACACCCTTATCGCCATCAGCGAACCGCATACTTCGAGCTACATCACCAACAAGTGCGGCCGGCTGAGTATGTCGGGAAAGTGGGACGAAGCCATCGGCCTGCTGAAAGACTACTACGAACAAAGCGACCAGGACAACACCGACCGTGCCCGGATGGAGTATCTCCTTGCCGAACTGTACCTGGGAAAGCAAGACCTGCGGCAGGCAAAGCACTACCTTATCCTGGCATCCATCACCGATATTTCCAATGCCAAGAAGGTATATATGTCCTTGCAGAGGCTGGCAATGCTCCTCTTCCAGGAAGGAGACGTTGCCCGTGCCTATAACTACATATCGTGTTCACTCGAGGACGTGAACTTCGGCAAGGCGCGCTACCGCATCGTCGATATAGCCGAGTACCTGCCCATTATCAAAGCCGCCAACGACGCCCGCGTCAAGGCGGACAGAAACAGGGTGCGGCTGTTCCTGCTCGTCCTCTCGGTGCTGGTCATCACGCTGATTGTCGCTTTCTTCTTCATCCGTAAGAAGAATACAAAACTACTGAAAGTAAAGCAATCCCTCGCCTCACAGAACCAACGCTTGCAGGACATGGCAGAGAACCTGACCCGCATGAACGGCGAGATTCAGGAGTCCAACCATATCAAGGAAGAATACATCGGACTGCTGTTCAATATCTGTTCCGAGTACATCTACAAGCAAGAGAACGAGCGTAAGGCCCTCTTGAAGATAGTGAATACGGGCTCTATGGCAGATATTTCAAAGCAGCTCCATGCCCGGTCGTCCACTTCGGAAGACTTCAAGCTTTTCATCAGCAAGTTCGACACCATCTTCCTCTCCATCTTCCCCGATTTCGTAGAGTCGTTCAACTCCCTGCTGAGAGAAGAAGAGCGTGTGCAGGTGAAGGACGGCGAACTGCTGACTCCCGAACTGCGCATCTATGCCCTCATCCGCCTGGGCATTAACGACAATTCCAAGATTGCCAACTTCCTTCATTACTCACTTCAAACAGTCTATAATTATCGGATGAAAATGCGGAATAAGGCCATCATTCCGGGCAAGGACCTGGCACTCCAGGTGCAAAAACTGTAGTTTTGCACTTCCTCTGCTCTTACTTTTACCTTTTTATGCTTCCGAAGCAATTGTTTGATAAATAGTGATTTATCTTCTTTTGCCGTCTTACTTTTCTTACTTTTTCATTATGCGGGCTTTTCTTGCACTACCCTTACCGCTACTTTTGCTTCCGTTGTTAAACTTAATATTAACCAATTCAAAACTATTATGAAAAACAAAGAAAATCCGAAGACCTTCGGAAGCAGGTGGCGGTACATTCTCGTACTGTTTGCTTTGATTCTCAGTGTAGGCGTCTCTGCACAAAAAACAGTAGTAAAAGGTAATATTCTCGACCGGGAGAACTACCCCGTAATCGGTGCCAATATCCTGGAAAAAGGAACTACCAACGGCACAATCAGCGATGTAGACGGCAACTTCTCGCTGGCGGTTGCAAGTCCCAAAGCTGTTTTAATCATTAAATACATAGGCTATAAGGATGTAGAGATGGCGGTATCTCCCAACATGAAAATCGTGATGGAAGAAGATAGCGAAATGCTTGAAGACGTAGTGGTTATCGGCTACGGTAGTGTGAAGAAATCCGACGCAACCGGTTCGGTAATGGCCATCAAACCGGACGAGTTCAATAAGGGCTTGCGCACCACTGCACAGGATGCCCTGGTGGGCAAGGTGCCGGGCGTAAATGTAGTGTCCAGCTCCGGTGCGCCGGGTTCGGGCTCTACCATCCGTATCCGAAGCGGCGCTTCCCTTTCCGCTTCCAACGACCCGCTGATTGTTATTGACGGCGTGCCTGTGGATAACTCCACCATCGAAGGCGGCGGCAACGTAATCGGCGGTATCAACCCCAACGACATCGAAACATTCACGGTATTGAAAGATGCCTCTGCCACGGCTATCTACGGTTCCAGAGCTTCCAACGGTGTAATTGTCATCACCACCAAGAAGGGAGACGATGCCAAGTTACGCTTCAACTATTCGACGAACCTCTCGGTAAGTACCGTTACCGAAACGCTGGATATCCTTTCAGCCGACGAGTTCCGCAAGTTCGTCCCCACCGTTTCCGGTGTACCGGGCACTGTGACGATGGGCTCTGCCTCTACCGACTGGCAGGACGAAATCTACCGCACCGCCTTCGGACAAGAACACAACTTCTCCGTATCGGGCAAGGTAAAGCAGAATGCTCCCTACCGCCTCTCCGTAGGCTACACCAATCAGAACGGAGTGGTGCGCACCAACAACTACGAGCGCTTCACGTTCAACGGCGGCATCTCGCCCAAGTTCTTCGACAAGCATCTCTCCGTAGACCTCAACCTGAAGGCTTCCTACGAGGACAACACCAAGGTGGACGAGAGCGTGGTGAACAACGCCCTGCGCTATGACCCCACACGCCCCGTAAAGACCGGAAGCACTACCGCTTCCACCGACCCGGGCCTGGGATATTTCATCTGGATGAACGGCAACTCGCCTATGGCTATCCAGACCGATAACCCGGTGGCACAGCTCGACTTGCAGGACATCCACAACAAAGTAACCCGTTCCATCGGCAACGCCGCCTTCAACTATAAGGTGCACCACCTGGAAGACCTGCAACTGAACTTGAACCTGGGATATGACGTGCTCGAAAGCAAGTACTCGAAGCGGGTTCCCGAACTGGCAGGCATGATGTACACTTCCAATATGAAGGACGGTACGGGTCTGGTTTACGACTCCAAGCAGAAGAAACGCAACTACCTGCTGGATATGTACGCCAACTACGCACACGTGTTCAACGAAAAGCACAGTTTCAGCGCCATGGGCGGATATGGCTGGCAGCACTTCTGGAAAAAGTTCGATGCAACCACTCTTTCACCCGAAGGAAAAGAGCTGTTCTCGCCCAGCCACTATGAGTCCGAATACTACCTGCTCTCATTCTACGGCCGTCTCAACTACTCGTACGACAACCGTTACATGGTGACTGCCACTCTCCGTTCGGATGCTTCTTCCCGTTTTGCCAAAGACAACCGCTGGGGCTTGTTCCCTTCCGTTGCCCTGGGATGGAAAATCAGCCAGGAAGCCTTCCTAAGAGACTCTGATGTCCTTTCCGACTTGAAACTCCGTTTGAGCTACGGCCAGACGGGACAGCAGGATATCCTGAACGACTATCCGTATATGACGACCTTCACCGTGTCTTATCCCGAATCTTGCTACCAGTTCGGCGACAAGTGGTACAACACCTACCGTCCCAACGGCTACGACTCCGACATCAAGTGGGAGACGACCGAAACCTATAACATCGGTTTGGACTACGGCTTCCTGGGCAACCGCATCTACGGTTCGGTGGACTACTACCAGCGCCACACCAAAGACTTGCTGAATACGATTCCCGTCATTTCGGGTACCAACTACTCTTCCGTCCTCACCACCAATATCGGCGAGATGGACAACAAGGGTTTTGAATTCTCCGTCAACGCAGTGCCCGTACATACCAAGGACTGGAAGTGGACAGTGGGCATGAACTACACCTGGAACGACTCCAAAATCACCAAACTGAACGTGATAGACTCCGAAGCCAACTTCGTGCAGACCGGTGCCATCTCGGGTACGGGTAAGACCGTGCAAGTGTTCATGGTAGGGGAGCGCCCTTATACCTTCTACCTGGCACAGCAGGCCTACGACGACAACGGCAAGCCGATAGAAGGCCAGTACGTGCAGCCCGACGGTTCGGTATCTGCCACCGAGACGAAGTACGCCACCCATAAGAGCGCGCTTCCCAAGTCGTACCTCGGATTCAATACGCAACTCACCTACAAGAACTGGGATTTCGCCATCAGCGGTCACGGCGCTTTCGGAGGGTATGTTTATAACTACGTGGCTGCCGACCAGTATCTCCAGTCCGTATACAGCGACCAGGGCAACTTCTCCAATATCCTTCGCAGCACCCGCGACACCGGTTTCCAGAACCAGCAGCTCTACTCCGACTACTTCCTGGAGAAAGGCAACTTCTTCCGCATCGACAACCTCTCGCTGGGCTATACCTTCAACAAGCTGTGGAACAACGCAAGCTCTCTCCGCCTTACTTTCGGTGTTCAGAACGTGCTCACCCTCACCGGCTACTCGGGCATCGACCCCGAAATATACAGCGGCATCGACAAGGAAGTATATCCTCGCCCGCGGGTGTTCTCAGTTAGTGCTAACTTAAATTTCTAACGGATTAAAACTATACGACATGAAAAAGATAATTTCCAGTTTATTCATTCTGTTCTTCGTGGGCGCATGTCTGGTTTCCTGCCTGGGTGACCTGGATACCATGCCACTGGACGACAACCAATTGGTCAACGAACAGGTCTATAAGACCAAAGACGGATATACGGGCGTATTAGCCAAATGTTATGCTTCACTCATCCTTACGGGACAAAAAGGCGGCGATGGCGGTGACGGCGACCTCGAAGGCGCCAACGAAGGATATTCCGGTTACGTCCGCCTGCTGTTCTACCTTCAGGAGATGAGCACGGACAACTTCCTGATGCCTTCTTCCTCTAACGGCCTGCGCAAGTGCCTGAACCTGCAATGGGATGCTTCCAATGCCTCGGTCGTCACCTGGACTTACCAGCGGCTTTACATGAGTATCGCCTACTGCAACGAACTGCTGCGCGAGTGCACCGAAGGCAAGCTGCAAGGCCGCGGCTTGTGGGACGAAATGAAGGACGAGTACCTGGACTACCGTGCCGAAGCCCGTCTGATACGCGCCTATTGCTACTCCATGCTTTGCGACCTCTACGGCGGCGTGCCCTATGTGGACGAACATACCGGTGTGAAGGAAATCCCCGTGCAGTACACCCGCAAGCAGATTTTCGACTTTGCAGAAAGCGAACTGCTCGCCATCGAGAACGAACTGAAAGCTCCGGGCACCAATGAGTACGGACGTGTGGACCGCGTAGCCGACTGGTTCCTGCTCTCACGCATGTACCTGAATGCCGAATCGTGGATCAATGAAAACAGATACCAGGATGCATACACCTATGCCAAGAAGGTCATCACCGACAGCCATTATCAACTGGCTTCCGACTATCGCGAGATATTCCTGGCAGACAATAACACCTGCAAGGAAATCATCTGGCCTTTGGTACAGGACGGACTGCGTGCCCAAAGCTCTGCCGGCACCAACTTCTACGTGAAAGCCTTTGTCAACGGCCCGATGGACGAACTCTACCGGACGGGTGTAGGCTCTCGCGGCTGGGGTAACGTACGTGCCAAGACAACGCTGGTAGATGCTTTCGATGCCGACGATGTAGTGTTCGATACCGACGACACCTGGGGCAACGGCAAGAAGGACAAGCGCGCCCAGTTCATGACCGCCCTTCCCAACCAGGTGAAAGAGACCTGGGACGTGAACCTGGATATGACAAGCACCTTCACCTGCGGCTTCGGCTATATCAAATGGAGAAATGTGACTAAGGACGACCAGTTATGTGCATCGGGCGATGCCTATACTTCCATCGACTTCCCGCTGTTCCGCATGGGCGACGCTTATCTGATGGCGGCCGAAGCCATTCTGCGCGGAGCTTCCGGCGGCACTAAGGATGAGGCGCTGGGCTATGTCAACGAAATCAGAGAGCGTGCCTATATGTCCGGCAAGTATGCCAAAGACGGTGTCCGTTCCGATGTTTCGGGCAAGATAACCCTCGATGAACTGTCTTTGGACTTCATCCTGAGCGAACGTCAGAAAGAGTTGGCTTCCGAACTGGTGAGACGTACAGACCTGATCCGCTTCGGCAAGTTCACCAAAGGCAATAACTGGGATTGGAAGAACGGCGCCCGCCTGGGCGAAGATGTGGACGACAAGTACAAACTCTTCCCCATCCCGGAAAGCGAACTGACCAACAATCCTGCATTGCAGCAGAATGACGGATATAAATGACAAACAAAGCAAATAAAAGTATGAAACCGAAACAAATCCTTTTATACATCGTCCTTTGGATGTGCTGTGTCCCCCTGGGGGCACAGACCACCAAGGAAGAGATGTTCTCCACCATCGAAAAAACGGGTGGAGTCTATTGGGCATACCCCCTTGATTTTGCCCCTCAAACCAAGGCGCCCAAAGGCTATAAGCCTTTCTACGTGAGCTATTACAGCCGTCACGGTTCCCGCTATCTGATAGCCGACCGTGACTATAAATGGCTGATAGACCTCTTTGAAGATGCCCACCGCCAGGGCGCTCTCTCCCCGCTGGGCGAAGACACCTACCAGCGTCTGCTCCGGGTATGGGAAGAAGCCGAAGGACACGGCGGCGACCTCACCCCGCTGGGTGTAAGGCAGCACCGCGGCATTGCCGAGAGAATGTATGCCTCTTTCCCCGAAGTCTTTAAGGGAACTCCTTCCATCTCCGCCCGCTCCACCGTGGTGCTGCGTTGCGCCATGAGTATGGTAGCCTTCGGCGACCGCTTGAAGGAACTGAATCCCGGCCTGCGCATCTCCTACGAAGCCAGCCAGAAGTACATGGATTATCTGAACTACCATACGGACGAGTCCAACCGCTTCACCTCTTCCCACGACGGCCCCTGGGCCGAGGAGTACCGCAAGTTCGAGGATGTCCACACCAATGCCGACCGTCTGATTGCTTCTCTGTTCAAGGACGAGCGTTTCATCCTGAAGAAAGTGAACCCGAAGGAAGTGATGTGGGGCATGTACTGGGTGGCAAGCGATATGCAGAATGCCGAGACCAAAGTGTCTTTCTATGATTTGTTCGAGCCGCAGGAACTGTTCGACCTGTGGCAGTGCATCAATTACCGCTTCTATGTGGGCAATGCCAACCATGCCGACGGCAAAGGCATCGTGGTAGCCAACGCCAAGTCCCTGTTGCGGAACATCCTGGACAGTGCCGATGAGGCCATCCGCAAGGGCGGTATCGCAGCCACTCTCCGCTTCGGGCACGATGGCAACGTCATCCCTCTCGTCGCACTGATGCAGATCGAGAACTGCAACGTTGCCGTAGACGATCCCTACGAAGTGTACAAGGTATGGAGCGACTTCAAAGTAGTCCCCATGGCCGCCAACGTACAGATCGTTTTCTTCCGCAACGAAAAGAATGCGGACGACATCTTGGTGAAAATCATGCACAACGAGAACGAAGTGCACATCCCGGTACCGACCGATATGTTCCCCTTCTACAAGTGGAGCGATGTCGAAAGTTACTACCGGAATATCTTGAAATAAGAAATAGTTTTTAAAGTTAACAATATTACAAACTATCATTAGGGAGTGCGGCGATGGGATATCGGCGCACTTCTTGTGTTAGAGCAGTTTTTTCAATTCTTCGATATCAGGTAATGTCTTTCTTAATCGTTCAGGCATATCTGTTGCCGTTTTATAAGTTGCTACTCCCATTGGTTTATCATAGTCACGTACTGCATACTCTACATATGCCTTGTCAGCACTTTTGCAAAGTACAATACCAATTGAAGGGTTTTCAGTCGGTTTGCGTACAAAATCATCAAGTACGCGAAGATACATATTCAATTGCCCTAAATAAGCTGTTTTAAATGGGCCTGTTTTCAGTTCTATAGCCACTAATGACGATAGTTCCCGATTGAAAAATAGCAGATCGATAATATGTGTATGCCCAAGTGCTTCTACTCTATATTGGTTTCCAACAAACGTAAAGTCATTACCAAAAGTCATGATGAAATTCTTGATATTCTGAACAATTTTCTGCTCGACAATCTGTTCATCGACATCTTCAATATCTCTTGCTCCTAATTCTTCCACGTTGATGAAGTCAAGCATATATTCATCTTTGAATGCTAATATTGCCCGTTTTGCAAATTCAGCTGTGGACAACTTATCCATAAAATTGTTGGGAAGAGAACTTTGGTTGTGAAACGCATCCGCTTTCATTATTTTCTTCAAAGCGTCTACTCTCAAATGCTCATTAGCACATAGCTGAATATAGAAATACCGTTCTTCCAGTGTTTTAACCTGCGACAATATTGCATAGTGGTGGGAGAAGCCTATCGTAAAGAATGCTTCTATAGGGAAATCTTTGAAATCTGGCAATTGTAAATGGCGAATCTCTTTATATAGCGTTTCTGTCACTGATAAATCGTCAGATGCAACTGACGATTTAATATCTGCCGTCTTCTTTGTCAGTTGTAATTCGTCAGTTACGTCCGACGAATTGCCATCAAGCATACTCCAGCTCTCATAGAAAATGCGTATCATTTTGAGGTTGGTCTCTGAAAATCCTCTCAATCCGGGTAATTCTTTTTGCAATCTGTCACTTATGTAAGCGATAGCTCCCTTGCCCCAAAATCCGTTACGGGAATTCCTGGAGATATAGCGACCTATTCCGTAGTACAGAGCCAGTTGTTCTTTGTTTACAAGTTTTATTGCTTGATATTGGCTTTGCAAGATAGCTGTTTTAATAGTTTGAACAGCTACTGCATATTTTGTTTCTAATGACTGGCTATTTCCCATATAAAATTAGAGTTGAGTTTGTGCAAAGATAAGGATAAAAAGAAACAAAGTCCCTACTATCTCATCCTGAATCTGTGTTAATATCTCTAATCTATTATGCATATCCCATATTTCTTTTTTATCTTTGTGCCCGAAAACGAAATGTGGAAAGATTTGAGTAGCTTGCAACCACAGAAAAAAATGCTAAAACACA
>CAJKXC010000060.1 GCA_905203765.1 uncultured Bacteroides sp. | reverse complement strand
ATGTCCTATAGGACTAAACATTAATCCAGTCAACTAAAGTCAGGACAGTACAGGGTGAAGGCTGAAAGCAACGGTGAATCCTGTAGAACGCCTTGCCTTCATACGCAATCGCCCGGCAGCAAAGGCTTTGCTGCCGGGCGATGAATGCGGTGAACCCTGTTGTGATAGATTCTACAGGGAGCGGTTTGTTATAGCGTCTTTACTTTCCGCTGATATTCCGCAATCGCGGCATCCAGCCGTTCGTGGGCGGTGGTGTCGCCCGGAACGTTGTGCGACGGATGGATGTATAGCTGCACGCCACGGTCTGCCAGAATCTCGGCAACGGTGGTGATGGTCATCCATACCATAGTGACGAAGCTCAGCGTAGACAGCGGGCCTACTTTATCGAAATGATTCTTCAAGGGCACGGAAGCATCTACCAACGGCACACAGGAATCTACCACGATATCTGCCAACTGGAAGAGGTTCTTGCCACTGGAATGGCGGCTCGGCTTGTCGCCCGTTTCGCCTGCCGAACCGTAGACGATGACTTTCATACCGCGTTTCCGTGCTTCAATAGCCATGTCGATGTTGACGGCATTGATGCCTGTATGGGAGAAAATCCACAGGCAGTCCTGGGGCGAGAAGTCGTAATTCTTCATGATCTCCTGTCCGTAACCTTCCGACCGTTCCAGGAAGAGGAACTGATGGATGCCCATCTGCCCGATGATTTGCGTGAAAAACGTCAGTGGCAGTTCGCAAAGCGGATGGAAACCGACGAAGCTGCCGATGCGCGGATACATTTCTTCTACCGGAATCGTGGCGTGGCCGCAGCCGAAGGTGTGAACCCAGCGTCCGGCTTCGATAGAGTCCGCCATAGCAGTGGCTGCTTTCTTAATGTTCTCCAGTTGGGTGTCTTCCAGTTTCTCCATAATGCCGTGGGCATTCTTTAACCATTCAAGTGCTAACATAATGTCTTTTTTTAGGGGGTAAATACTTTTATTTCAGTGAACGTTTGAACAAAAGGAGCATGATGACGAGCGAGGCAATCATCAGGTAAGGATACAGTCCGATGCCTTCGGGACGCTGGGAAATAATTCCCATCAGCCCGTTCATCGTTGTCTGTCCCACAAGGGCAATGGCAAGCGCCACGCTGAAGGCAGTGCCCGACAGGGTGGGGTAGCGATTGCCCAGCACGGTCAGTATGACGGGGTAGGTGGCGGACAGTCCGGCACCCACTATCACCATGCCGATGGCGGCACGTACCAGTCCGGGGGCGAACATCAGCAGGCAGAAGCCGATGGCAGTCAGGGTAAGGCTGTAGGGCAGCACGGCTTCGGGCTTCACCTTTTTGAAGATGAATACTTGCAGCATACGCGCCACGGTCAGCCCTGCCACCATGCACGTCAGCATCATCAGCGCCTCGCCGGCGGAGAGGTCGGTCATCTGACCGAAGTAGCTGGTAGACCAGTTGTTGCACACGCCTTCGATGCCGCTTTGGAAGAAGAGGACGAAGCTGAGCAGCAACAGGCTGCTTTCCTTCAGCAGTCCCAGCCCTTCTTTGATGGGGAATCCTTGTGCTTGTTTGGGCGCCGGGAAGTGTACGGGGATGCAGAACAGGATGCCTGCCAGCATCACTACGCCGATGCCTTGCAGGATGGTTTCAAATGAATAATACCTTTCCAGCACACCCAGTAGCATCGGTATGCCCAGCGCTCCCAGTCCGTAGAACATGCCCAGGAAACTGAGGCGCGAGCCTTTCTCGGTTTCGCTCGATATGTCCGCTACCAGGGCGTTGGTTTCTCCGTTCAGGATGCCGCCGCCCAGGCCGATGCCGACGATGGATGCTTGCAGTAACGGTATGCTGTGGAAAAAGGCAAGCCCTTCCATGCCCAGTAACACAAGGATGCAACTGGGCACCAATAGCGCTTTATGCCCGAAGCGGTCTACGATAGGGCCGAATATCAGCGAGCCGGCGAGCATGCCCAGTGGCAGGAAGGTGACCAGCGTGGTGGTTTGCAGTCCGCTCAGTCCCAGTTTGGTGACGAGCGATGGGAGCACCGCCCCCAACGTAATCATGGACACTCCGAAGAAACACATCCCGATGCACGCTGCGGTGAATACGAGATTCTTATGATAACTGCTATTACTCATACAACAGGTTTTTAATGGCAAGAAATGCTGCGCCTATCAGCCCGGCATTGCCGGACAGTTGCGAGGGCACAAACTCCACCTGCTTGATGCTGAGCGGTTGCGCCCACTTGCAGGCTTCCTTATATATATCTTCAATGAAAATGCTTGCAGGGCCGAATACTCCGCCCCCCCAGATAATCTTCTGCGGATTGAGCAGGCTGACGAAGTTGGCGGCAGCCATGCCCCACATCTCTACTGCCTTGTGCAGCACGGAGACGGCAATCGGGTCGCCTTCATTGTAAGCGCTGAACACATCGTAGGCGGAGATGCGGCAAATCGGTTTTTGGCGCAACCTGCCTTTGTAGGATTTGTCGGCACGGACGGCATCGCGTACTCTTGCCCCGATACCGTTGCCCGAGGCATAGTATTCAAAGCATCCGCAGGTATCGTACTCCTGCTTGTAGGGTGGTTGCAGAGCCATCCAGCCCGTTGCGCCGATAATGTCGCTGGCGCCGTGCAGCACGTGTCCGTCGATGATGATACCTGCACCGATGCCCGTTCCCACGGCAACGAAAACGGCGCTGTGGCAATCTTTTGCTGCACCCTGCCACATCTCTCCATACATATAGCAGGTGCGGTCGCTGTCTATGTAGAGGCTGATTTCGGGGGGAGTAACACGGCGCAGTTCTTCATATAGCGGGTAGTCTTCCCATCCGGGGATATTGGGTGCCCACACCCGGTTGGTTTGCGAATAGACGATGCCCGGTATGCAGACACCTACCCCTTCTACGGGGATGCAGCTTTTTCGCGCCACGGTTAGCAGCTTGCTTAGTATGTCTGCTGCCAGTTTTCCTACTTCATGCCCGGTTCTTCCTTTCAAGAGCCGTTTCCGGTTGAATATCATGCTCCCGTCGGGAAGGAACAGGGCGCTGGCTATCTTCGTGCCGCCTATGTCCAGTGCTATTGTTGCCATGGTATTAAAAATTCAGGTTCTATGCAAAGCTATGAATTTCTTTCAATCTTCGTGCATGGAAGGAGAGGAATTTGCGTACAAAAGATGTAGCCAATCACTAAAATATATTTATTGAAGCAGGAAGAAGAGGGAAGTAGTATCTCATAAATAGTTAAGAATCAATAAATGAAAGACCGCATTCGTTGGATGCATCGCCGGATGGTTTGTGTTTGTTAACAGATGAGGCAGAACTTCCAATCAAAAGTCTTATATTTGTCACTCAATATTGAATAGTAGCTATGCAACCTCTTTACAATGAATTTCCTCTCTTTCTGAAGCGCTACTTCCCGTACAAAGTACAGAAGATATCGCTGAATGCCGGTTTCACCTGTCCCAATCGCGACGGAGTGAAAGGATATGGCGGTTGCACCTATTGCAATAACCAGACTTTCAACCCCGACTATTGCCGTACCGAGAAACCCGTCACCCGGCAACTGGAAGAAGGAAAGGACTTCTTTGCCCACAAATATCCCGAGATGAAGTATCTTGCCTATTTCCAGGCATACACCAATACCTACGGCGAACTGGAAACTTTGAAACGGAAGTACGAAGAAGCCTTGTCGGTAGATGGCGTAGTAGGTCTTGTTATCGGTACCCGCCCCGACTGTATGCCCGATGAATTGCTGCGCTATCTGGAAACGATAAACAAACAAACCTTTCTCCTGGTGGAGTACGGCATAGAGAGCACTTGCGACGAAACCCTGCGCCGCATCAACCGCGGGCATACCTTCCGGGCTACCGTCGATGCGGTGGAACGCACCGCCGCCTGTGGCATACTGACCGGCGGTCACGTCATCCTCGGCCTGCCGGGAGAGACGCACGAAAGTATCGTGGAACAGGCCGGAACGCTTTCCCGCCTGCCCCTCACCACCTTGAAGATGCATCAACTGCAACTGATACGGGGTACCCGCATGGCGCTGGAATACGAACAGCATCCCGAAGACTTCCACCTGTTCGGCGTTGAAGAATACATAGACCTCGTGATAGATTACATCGAGCATCTTCGCCCCGACCTGGTGTTGGAACGTTTCGTTTCGCAATCGCCCAAAGAACTGCTCATTGCACCCGACTGGGGATTGAAAAATTACGAATTTAACCATAGAGTACAAAAAAGAATGAAAGAACTTGATGCTTATCAAGGCAAGAAATATGATATGTGAGAAAAAAGAATTATTTTTGCCGCTGTTAGAACATGGAATCAATCTAAATAAAGAATAACAATGAACCCCAAAACAGTGATAAAAGGAAAAATCCACTACGTGGGAGTGAATGACCGCAATAAACATTTGTTTGAAGGTATGTGGCCATTACCTTACGGAGTTTCTTACAACTCTTACCTGATAGATGATGAAACGGTGGCGCTGATAGACACGGTAGACATCTGCTATTTTGAAGTATATCTGCGTAAGATTAAAAGCATTATCGGCGACCGCCCCATTCAATATCTTATCATCAACCATATGGAACCGGACCATTCCGGCTCTATCCGTCTTATCAAACAGCATTATCCCGACATCATCATCGTAGGCAACAAGCAGACGTTTGGCATGATCGAAGGCTTCTATGGCGTAACCGGCGAGCAATATCTGGTAAAGGATGAGGACTTCCTGGCACTGGGGCATCACAAGCTCCGCTTCTACATGACGCCGATGGTGCACTGGCCCGAGACGATGATGACCTTTGACGAAACGGAAGGCGTGCTTTTCTCCGGAGACGGTTTCGGCTGCTTCGGCACGCTGGACGGCGGTTTCCTCGATACCCGCATCAATCTGGACCGGTACTGGGACGAGATGGTGCGCTACTACTCCAATATTGTAGGCAAATACGGTTCTCCGGTGCAGAAGGCGCTGGCCAAGTTGGGCGGGCTGCCTATCACTACCATCTGCTCTACGCACGGACCGGTGTGGACGGAGAACATCGCCAAGGTAATCGGAATCTATGATAAACTGAGCCGCTATGCCACGGATGAAGGAGTGGTCATCGTTTACGGCAGTATGTACGGCAACACCGAGCAGATGGCGGAAGCTATTGCCGCCGAACTCTCGGCACAAGGCATCAAGAACATTGTGATGCACAACGTGAGCAAGAGCAATCCTTCTTATATATTGATGGATATCTTCAAATATCGCGGACTGATTGTTGGCAGTCCTACCTACAGCAACCAGATTTATCCCGAAGTGGAATCCCTGCTTTCCAAGGTATTGGTACGCGAGGTGAAAGGCCGCTATCTGGGCTACTTTGGTTCTTTCTGCTGGGCAGGCGCCGCAGTGAAGCGTATGGGTGAGTTTGCCGAGAAGAGCAAGTTCGAAATCGTAGGCGATCCGGTGGAGATGAAGCAAGCCATGAGCGACCTGACCTACGAACAATGCGAGAACCTGGCGCGTTCTATGGCAGAGCGTTTGAAGAAGGACAGAGGATAATTGATAATTAAATAGAATTCCCCCAATTTATTAACCTGATAAAACAATCGCAATGAGACTAATTATTCAGCCGGATTATCAATCCGTATCAAAGTGGGCGGCACATTACGTTGCTGCAAGAATCAAGGCCGCTAATCCGACACCTGAGAAACCGTTTGTACTGGGCTGTCCCACCGGGTCTTCCCCGCTGGGCATGTACAAAGAACTGATCGACCTGAACAAGAAGGGCATCGTGTCCTTCGGGAATGTAGTTACTTTTAATATGGACGAGTACGTCGGCCTGCCCAAAGAGCATCCCGAAAGCTACTACTCCTTTATGTGGAACAACTTCTTCAGTCACATCGACATCAAGCCGGAGAACACCAACATCCTGAACGGCAACGCTGCCGACCTGGATGCGGAATGTGCACGCTACGAAGAAAAGATCAAGTCTTACGGCGGTATCGACCTCTTCATGGGCGGTATCGGTCCCGACGGACACATCGCCTTCAACGAACCGGGCTCTTCTTTGTCATCGCGCACCCGCCAGAAGACGTTGACCACCGATACGATTATCGCCAACTCCCGCTTCTTCGACAACGATGTGAACAAAGTTCCTAAAACCGCCCTCACGGTCGGTGTAGGTACTGTGCTCAGCGCCAAGGAAGTAATGATTATTGTAAACGGACACAACAAGGCACGTGCCCTTTACCATGCTGTAGAAGGTGCCGTGATGCAGATGTGGACTATCAGTGCCTTGCAGATGCACGAAAAAGGTATTATCGTGTGCGACGATGCCGCAACCTATGAACTGAAAGTAGGTACATACCGTTACTTCAAAGATATTGAGGCAGATCATCTGGATCCTGCATCTCTGCTGAAATAATAGCGGTTTTAGCTTATAATATAGATGGCGCAATTTGTCTCCGAGGGGAGCGGGTTGCGCCATTTTCATTTGGTTATCGGGCAAGGTACAATCATTCTTTGCGAAAATCTGCGTTAATCTGCGTTTCAATTCAATCTTTTTCGTAAGTTTGTTGCACTTAAATGAATGAATATGAGTCAGGCAGCCTTTCAGCTTTTTCTGTACATAATGAGTGCTATAGCCCTTGTGGTGTTTGTTGCGCTCTACTTTGTCCGGGCGGGTTACGGAATGTTTCGTACTGCCTCGTGGGGAGTTTCCATTAATAATAAATTGGCATGGGTGCTGATGGAAGCACCTGTGTTCTTCGTCATGTTCTGGCTTTGGGGTAGGAGCGGTGTCGGTTTTTCCATCCCTGCATACCTGTTCCTGATGTTGTTTCAGTTACACTATCTTCAACGTGCGTTCGTCTTCCCCTTCTTGCTGAAAGGCAAGAGCCGTATGCCGGTAGCCATCATGCTGATGGGTATTGTCTTTAATGTGCTGAACGGGATGATGCAGGCAGGTGGTCTGTTCTACTTTGCGCCCGAAGGTGCGTATGCCGATGGTTGGGCTTATTTGCTGAAGCCTCATGCGCTGGTGGGCATTGTCTTGTTCTTCTTGGGCATGGGCGTCAATCTGCATTCCGATTACGTGATTCGCCATCTCCGCCAACCGGGCGATACGAAGCACTATCTGCCCGTGAAGGGGCTTTACCGCTACGTCACGTCTGCCAATTATTTCGGCGAGCTGGTGGAGTGGACGGGCTTTGCCATACTTACGGCTTCTCCTGCGGCATGGGTATTCGTGTGGTGGACTTTTGCCAATCTGGTTCCCCGTGCCGATGCTATCCACCGCCGTTACAGGGAGGAATTCGGTGAAGTTGTGGGGCGCCGGAAGCGGATTATACCTTTTATATATTAAAGAATATACATACTATGGAATCGAAATTATTCACTCCCCTTACCTTGGGACCGCTGACACTGAGGAACCGTACCATTCGTTCCGCAGCTTTCGAGAGTATGTGTCCCGGCAATGAACCTTCGGATCAGTTGCTCGATTATCATCGTTCGGTGGCGGCGGGCGGCGTGGGGATGACAACCGTTGCTTATGCGGCGGTTACACAAAGCGGATTATCTTTCGACCGCCAGTTGTGGATGCGTCCCGAAATTGTTCCGGGGCTGCGGCGTATTACCGATGCCGTGCATGCCGAAGGCGCTGCGGCGGGCATCCAGTTGGGACATTGCGGAAATATGTCGCACAAGAGTATCTGCGGGTGCATTCCGGTAGGAGCCAGCAGTGGATTCAACCTTTATTCTCCTACGTTTGTGCGCGGGCTTCGTGCCGACGAACTTCCCGAGCTGGCGCGTGCCTATGGACGGTCGGTGAATCTGGCGCGTGAAGCGGGCTTCGATGCTGTGGAGATACATGCAGGGCATGGTTATCTGATAAGCCAGTTCCTGTCTCCGTCTACCAATCATCGCAAGGATGAGTTCGGCGGTTCGTTGCAGAACCGGATGCGGTTTATGGATATGGTGATGGAGGAAGTGATGAAGGCCGCCGGCAGCGATATGGCAGTGCTGGTGAAGATGAATATGCGCGACGGTTTTCGTGGCGGTATGGAACTGGACGAAACGATGCAGGTGGCAAAACGCCTGGAACAGTCCGGTGCCCATGCGCTGGTGCTGAGCGGCGGGTTCGTGAGCAAGGCGCCGATGTATGTGATGCGGGGAGAGATGCCGGTTCGTTCCATGACCCACTACATGACTTGCTGGTGGTTGAAGTATGGTGTGCGCATGGTGGGGCGGTGGATGATTCCCAGCGTGCCTTTCCGCGAAGCCTATTTCCTGGAAGATGCTTTGAAGTTCCGTGCCGAACTGAAGATGCCGCTTGTATATGTGGGCGGGTTGGTCTCGCGTGCAAAGATTGACGAGGTGCTGGCGGATGGCTTTGAGGCAGTGCAGATGGCGCGTGCCCTGCTCAATGAACCGGGATTTGTGAACCGGATGCGTGCTGAGGAGAATGCCCGTTGCAATTGCAGGCACAGCAACTATTGCATAGCCCGGATGTATTCCATAGAAATGGCTTGCCATCAGCACTTGCAGGAGGAACTACCGGCTTGCTTGAAGCGGGAAATAGAGAATATAGAGGCCCAAGGCTGACTTTAATTATCAATTACTAATTATCAATTATTGAAGTGGAACTTGCTATCATAACCGGTGCCGATGGAGGCATGGGTACGGAAATAACACGTGCCGTGGCGGGAGCGGGGTATCGGGTCATCATGGCCTGCTGTCATCCGCAGAAGGCGGAAGGAGTACGGCAACGGCTGATGCGCGAAACCGGTAATGTGCATATCGAGGTGATGGAGATTGATTTGTCTTCTCTTTCGTCGGTTGCTTCGTTTGCCGGCATCCTTTTGGAACGTGGTGAACCGGTGGCGTTGTTGATGAACAATGCGGGCACAATGGAGACGGCACGCCGAAAGACTAAAGACGGACTGGAGCGGACGGTCAGTGTCAATTATGTCGGCCCTTATCTGCTTACCCGTAAATTGCTGCCGCTGATGGGGCGGGGGAGCCGTGTGGTCAATATGGTATCCTGTACTTATGCCATTGGGCGGCTGGATTTTCCCGATTTCTTTCTACAAGGCAAGCGGGGGAGTTTCTGGCGTATTCCCATTTATAGTAATACGAAACTGGCGCTGACTCTGTTTACGATTGACCTGGCAGACCGGGTGAAAGAGAAAGGGGTGGTGGTCAATGCCGCCGATCCCGGTATTGTTTCTACCGGCATCATCCGTATGCATATGTGGTTCGATCCGTTGACGGATCTTTTCTTCCGGCCTTTTATCCGTTCGCCTCGCCGGGGTGCCGCTACGGCTATCAGCCTGTTGCTGGACGAGGAAGGAGGAAAACGTACGGGCACACTGAATGCCAGTTGCCGCGTGAAGCCGCTTTCGGAGAAGTATATCCGGCATCCGCAGATGAAACAACTTTGGGAGGAGACGGAGCGGATTGTAGAGAAATGGCTATAAAAAGAGGCGCGGATATTTGTAACATCCGTGCCTCTTATCTTTATGCTCTCATTGATAATTATCAGATAGACAATTCTCTCAATACGCTTACGAGTTCTTTTTTAATCGGCTTGTCATTTTTGATAGCCTTTGTGAAAGGAACATATACCACTTCATCATGTTCTATACCGATCATGACATTGCGCTGTCCTTCCATAATAGCGTCAATGGCAGCTGCACCCAGACGGCTGGCGAGGATACGGTCGTGTGCCGTAGGACTTCCGCCGCGTTGCAAGTGGCCGAGGATGGTGACGCGTACGTCGTATCCCGGATATTCGTTCTTCACACGTTCGGCATAATGCATGGCGCCGCCGGTCAGTTCGCTTTCGGCTACCAATACGATACTACTGTTCTTGGACTTGCGGAAGCCGTTCTTGATGAATTCTTCCAATTGGTCTACCTCTGTACTGAATTCCGGGATGATGGCTGCTTCTGCTCCGGAAGCAATCGCTCCGTTCAGTGCGAGGAAGCCTGCATCGCGTCCCATCACTTCTACAAAGAACAGACGTTCGTGAGAGGTGGCGGTGTCGCGAATCTTATCCACTGCATCCAGAATTGTATTCAGGGCTGTGTCGTAACCAATGGTCGTATCTGTTCCGTAAAGGTCGTTATCAATTGTTCCAGGCAGTCCGATGCAAGGTACATCAAACTCCTGTGCAAAGATACGGGCACCGGTCAATGAACCGTCGCCACCGATGATGACCAAGGCATCGATGCCTTCTTTCTTCATGTTGTCATAAGCGACCTGGCGTCCTTCGGGGGTCATGAACTCCTTGCAGCGGGCCGTTTTCAAGATCGTACCACCCAACTGGATGATGTTGCTGACGTTCTGGCTCTTGAATTCTTTGATTTCACCGGTCACCAAACCTTTGTAACCTCTATATATACCTTTAACTTGAAGTCCGTTGTAAATAGCTGAGCGTGTTACGGCACGTATAGCCGCGTTCATTCCCGGGGCATCACCCCCTGATGTCAAGATACCAATGCACTTAACTGTTCCCATAACAATCTATTTGTTTAGTATTAATAATCGTGGGCAAAGATAATGCAAACCGAGAGTAGAATAAAATGAACTTGTTCATTTTTTATGCCGAGGTGCAGCTTATCTTCGCTTTCGCGGCAAAGATAGTAAAAAGCTGAGGGTGTGACTGATAAATTACGTTAATTTGCTGTTCCAAAAGGATGACATTCTGTTTTTAGAGTCTCGATTTGATTGTTTTGGATATTTCTTCCATCAACCATTTGGGAGTGGAAGTGGCTCCGCATATCCCGATGGACTTGGCTCCTGCCAGCAGAGAGTCATCTATGTCTTCTATGCTGTCTATCAAGTGGGAATTAGAATTTACTTTCTGACATTCGCTGAACAACATTTTTCCGTTGGAGCTTTTCTTGCCGCTTACGAAGAAAACCAGATCGTGCGAAGCGGCAAACTTGCGGATGTTGGGAATCCGGTTGGCCACTTGCCGGCAGATGGTGTCGTAATACTGGAATGTGACTTGCGGTGAGATATGTTTCCCCATATAACTCACGATCTCTTGAAACTCGTCCAATGACATGGTGGTTTGGGAGTAGAGGCGGGTGTCCTTGCTGAAGTCTATCTTCCTGGCTTCCTCGGGCTTTTCTATCACGATCGCCTTTCCGGTGGTTTGCCCTACTAACCCCAATACCTCGGCATGGCCGTTCTTTCCGTAGATTACAATCTGCTTGTTCTCGTTGCTGTCCTGGGTGTACTCCTGCTTTATCTTTTTTTGCAGGCGCAGCACTACAGGGCAGGTGGCGTCAATGATCTCGATATTGTTACGTTGTGCTATGGCGTATGTTTCGGGGGGCTCTCCATGGGCGCGCAACAATACTTTGGCATTGTGCAGGTGGTTGAATTGCTCGTGGTTAATGGTGATAAGCCCCATCTCTTTGAGGCGCTCCACTTCGCGGCTGTTATGCACGATGTCGCCCAGGCAATAGAGCACACCACCCTTTGCCAACTCTTCTTCGGCTTTATTGATTGCAGTGACCACTCCGAAGCAAAAACCGGAACCTTCGTCTATTTCTACTTTTGCCATCTGTCTGCCTATTCCTTGACTGTTTTATTGAATTGGTCCATCAGCCATTCTTTCTGTTGAAGGATGGTCAGATGGCTATTATCCAGCAGCAAGGCATCATCGGCCTTGCGGAGCGGACTTACTTCCCGGTTCTGGTCAATGAAGTCGCGCTGTTTCACGTTCTCCAGTATTTCGTCGTAGCTGGCTTCTTCACCTTTCGCTTTCAGTTCGTCGAAGCGGCGTTGGGCGCGTATCTCGGGAGTGGCAGTTACGAAAATCTTCAGTTCGGCATTCGGGAAGACGGTGGTCCCGATGTCGCGTCCGTCCATGACGATGCCTTTGGCCTTGCCCATTTCTTGTTGTTGTGCTACCATGGCTGCGCGCACAAAGTCCAGTGTGGCGATGGGGCTGACGCGCGAAGATACTTCCATTGTGCGTATCTTGCTTTCTACATTGGCACCATTCAGATAAGTGTCCGGGCGTCCGGTTTCCGGGTTCAGACGGAAAGATATATGAATGTCTCCAATTTGCTTCTTCAGTTTCTCGGTATCGATACGGTCGCCTTCGAAAATTCCGTTCTCCATACTATATAAAGTTACGGCACGGTACATGGCACCACTATCTATATATATATATCCTATTTCACGGGCGAGGTCTTTGGCCATCGTACTTTTTCCGCAAGAGGAAAACCCGTCGATTGCTATCGTTATCTTTTTCATTACTTCCATATAAATTTCTTGCCAAAGATACGGCATTTTTAAAATATCTCATTACATTTGCCGCACAAAAGCAAATGGAAGCTTTTGAAGGATTAAAAAAATAAAAATGCGCCGTCTATTCTGTAAAAAAAAACAGCGTGATGTGAACATTCAGGGGAAAAGTCTTATATTTGCCCAAAATGAGAAACACTATTAATTATTATATTATAGATTATGGAAGTTAAAAAATCACCTAAAGCGGACTTGGAGAACAAGAAATCGACTTGGCTGCTTATCGGTTATGTAATCGTGCTTGCTTTCATGTTTGTTGCGTTTGAATGGACTAAACGCGACATCAAGATTGATACGAGCCAAGCCATATCCGATCTTGTGTTTGAGGAGGAAATCATTCCGATCACGGAACAACCCGAACAAGTGACCCCACCACCCCCTGAAGCTCCTTCAATAGCCGAAACATTGACTATTGTGGAAGATGATGCCGACGTTGAAGAAACAGCTATCGTATCTTCTGAGGAATTGAATCAGGCTGTAGAAATTAAATATGTTCCTGTAGCTGTAGAAGAAGAAGAACCGGAAGAACAGACTATCTTCGAAGTCGTAGAACAAATGCCTGAATTCCCGAATGGCGGTATGGCAGGTTTGATGCAGTATCTGAGCAAGAACATCAAGTATCCTACTATCGCACAGGAAAACGGAACTCAAGGCCGTGTAACTGTACAGTTCGTTGTAAACAGAGATGGTAGTATCGTTGATGCTAAAGTACTGAGAGGTGTTGACCCGTATCTGGATAAAGAAGCTATCCGTGTGATCATGGGTATGCCGAAGTGGAAACCGGGTATGCAACGCGGTAAACCGGTACGTGTTAAGTATACAGTTCCTGTAATGTTTAGATTGCAGTAATAAAATATCTATTAATGAAAAGAGGCTGCCGGGTTGCAGCCTCTTTTCATTATCTTCTATCCCTAAATTTGTAATTATCATGTTTACAGCTTCCGAGCTTTTAGAAAAGGTAAATTCTCACATCGCAGAATTGCAGTTTACTCGTACTCCTCAAGGTTTATACGATCCCGTTACTTATGTATTGTCCATGGGCGGTAAAAGAATCCGCCCGGTATTGATGCTGATGGCTTATAATCTTTATCAGGAAGATGTAACCCGCATTTTCCATCCGGCAACGGGTATCGAGGTTTATCATAACTACACCCTTTTGCACGATGATTTGATGGATCGTGCAGACCGCCGCCGTGGCAAGGAAACAGTTCATAAGGTTTGGAATGATAATACGGCCATCCTTTCGGGAGATGCAATGCTTGTGCTGGCTTATCAGTTTATGGCGCAATGTCCCATTGAACATCTGAAAGAAGTAATGGACTTATTCAGCCTGACGGCTTTGGAGATCTGCGAAGGACAACAGCTGGACATGGATTTTGAGCATCGTAAAGATGTGAAGGAAGAAGAATATCTGGAAATGATCCGTTTGAAGACCTCGGTTTTGCTGGCAGCAAGCTTGAAAATCGGTGCTATCCTTGGTGGTGCCTCTTCTGAAGATGCGGAACGCTTATATGATTTTGGCATGAACATAGGAGTCGCCTTCCAGTTGAAAGATGATTTGCTGGATGTCTATGGAGATCCGGCTGTTTTCGGAAAGAACATCGGCGGCGATATTTTGTGCAACAAAAAGACTTATATGTTGATAAAGGCTTTTGAGCATGCGGATGATAAACAACTGTCCCGGTTGAATGCATGGGTGGATGCCTGCTCCTTTGAACCATCGGAGAAAATAGCTGCCGTCACTGATTTATATAATCAGATCGGAGTGAAGGAGCTCTGTGAAAAGAAGATGGCAGAGTATTGCGTACGCGCAAAGGAAAGTCTTGCAGTTGTGAAAGTGGCGGATGAAAAGAAAGAGGAATTGAAGAAGCTGATGGATAATCTGATGCATAGGGAAGTATAAACCTCTTAATCTGAAAAGAATGCCTTATAGAAGATTACCTAATACAGATCAAGCAAGAATACGGGCGCTGAAGGCAGTGGTCGTAAAAGCGGATATATATAATGTATATGATCTGGCTGTATCTTTAAAGACATTGACCAGCGTCCGGAATTTCTTGACCAAGTTTGAAGCTGCGCAAGCCTATTACGCAGAATGCTTTGAGCGCCAAGCGCAGGCGGGGCGCAAGCATCAGGCGAATGTGAAGACTGCGCGTTTGTATATTTCTCATTTTATTCAAGTCTTGAATCTGGCAGTTGTACGTTCCGAAGTGCGTAAAGCGCATAAGGAGTTCTACGGTCTGGATACAAGCAATAATAATGTGCCCGATTTGTCTACGGAATCTGCACTGGCCGAGTGGGGCCGTAAGATTGTGGACGGTGAGAACCGACGGATTTCTCAGGGTGGTATACCTATCTATAACCCTACGATTGCAAAGGTAAGAGTACACTATGATATCTTTATGGATAGCTATGAAAAACAGAAGAATCTCCAGGCGTTGACGAGCCGCAGTTTGGATGCCTTAGCTTCCATGCGCGCTACGGCAGATGAACTGATTCTGGATATATGGAATCAGGTAGAAAAGAAATATGAGGGGGTGACTCCTAATGAAAAGCGTTTGGATCTGTGCCGTGATTATGGACTTATCTATTATTATCGTACCGGCGAAAAACGTAATGACTAAGGTTGCAGGATGAAGTTAATAGATTCACATTCCCATCTCTTTTTAGAAGAGTTCGCAGAAGATTTGCCGCAAGTAATGGAGCGTGCCCGCGAGGCAGGACTCATCCATATCTTTATGCCCAATATAGATAGTTCTACCATAGAACCCATGCTTCGGGTATGCAACGAATATAAAGGCTTTTGTTTTCCAATGATCGGTTTGCATCCGACTTCGGTAAATGCAGATTATGAGAAGGAGCTGGAAATTGTAGCCCGAGAACTGGCTGCTCCCAATGAATATGTGGCAATCGGTGAAGTCGGTATGGATTTGTACTGGGACAGAACCTTTCTGAAAGAACAGCAGGTGGCATTGAACAGGCAGATTGAGTGGGCTTTGGAATACGATTTACCTGTTGTCATTCATTGCAGGGATGCTTTCGATTATATATATAAAGTATTGGAACCCTATAAAAGTACGTCTTTGCGTGGAATCCTGCATAGTTTCACGGGTACAACGGAAGAAGCCCTTCGCATTATGGAGTTTCCCGGCTTTATGATTGGTATCAATGGGGTGGTGACCTTCAAGAAATCGACGTTACCCGAAGTGCTGGGTAATATCCCTTTGGAACGCATTGTATTGGAAACCGATTCCCCCTATCTGACTCCGGTTCCCAATAGGGGCAAGCGGAACGAAAGTGCTAATGTGAAAGATACTTTAATGAAAGTTGCCGAAATATATCACAAGTCGCCTGAATACGTCGCAGAGGTCACTTCAGGAAGCTCATTAAAAGTGTTCGGAATGCTCAAATAACCTTCTGAAGATTTTAAAGTTTATTAATTTTGAGATTTTATTTAATATAAAACTGGGAGAATGAAGCGGGAGAACAAAAAAAAGAATACATTTGTAGCTGAAAACGCTTGTGGTTCGCATTTTTTTTGTAA
>CAJKXC010000059.1 GCA_905203765.1 uncultured Bacteroides sp. | reverse complement strand
TTCCATTGATGAACTGGAAAAAGCCTTAAACGATAGTATGAACTAATTTTAAAAACAATATTTATCAAATTATGAAGAGATTAAACTACCTTATGAACGGTTTGGCAGCTCTTGCACTTATCGTTTTATTTGCTCAATGTGCCGGCAATACTGATAAACAAACAACAAGCGCTCCTGCACAAGCCGGCGGATTATCTGAAATGAAAATAGCTTATGTTGAAATAGA
This sequence comes from uncultured Bacteroides sp., assembly GCA_905203765.1. GTDB lineage: Bacteria > Bacteroidota > Bacteroidia > Bacteroidales > Bacteroidaceae > Bacteroides. Next base: position 15,769 of record CAJKXC010000059.1, on the reverse strand, counting down.
TACGCTTTTGGCAAAATATAACTATTGCGTTGATCTGAATGAAGCAATGGTGAAGAAGAGCGAGAATGTTCGTTTGACACTGAACCAGAAAGCCAACGAACTGGACAAACAGAAGCAGGAATTCCAGACTAAGTACCAGAACAATGCTTATCTTTCTCAGGAAAGAGCACAGCAAGAGTATAACCGCATTGCCAAACTGGAACAAGACCTGCAAAACCTGAGCAACAAGTTGCAGTCAGAGTTGATGAGCGAGAACGAAAAGAACAGCTTGCAGTTGCGCGACTCTATCAACGCTTTCCTGAAAGAATACAATAAGACTAAAGGTTATAGCATGATTATCAGCAATACCGGTTTCGACAACCTGCTGTATGCTGACAGTATTTATAACATTACCCGTGAAATACTGGACGGTCTGAATGCAAGATATTCTTCTCCAAAGAAATAAAGGTAATTACATAATCACCTTCCCCGGATGAAGGTGAAAGGATTTATTGACTGAAACAGCCGGAATCGTTCTTCGTAGAATGATTCCGGCTGTTTTCTTTGTATAGGTGGGATTGGTTATTTCACCTGAATAATGTCGTAGTTGAGGTCGCTTACTGCCTCTTGCAAACTGTCGTTCACCAGACGCAGGGTGGTGTCGTTGACTACAACAAAGTAAACGGGAGCATCGCCGTCGTCGGGAGTCAGTTTGATGGCTGTCTTCTTTTTGTTATTGACGTCTTTCTGGATTACCTGCTTCTTGCCTTTGGTAGTAAAGCTCTTGTTCTTTCCGGCACCGTCGGCATCGAGGTAAGTGGTTACCAGTGTATATCCGCTTTCTCCGTCAGGGCCTACGCTGTCTACGCTCAGTACATACTGGATGCCCGGGCCGTCGGCGGCAGGAAGAATGCCTTCGTATACGGCTACGGCAGACGAATCGTTACCGGCAACCGTCATTACACCTTCGTCCATATCGGCGACGGTGTTGTTGTTCTGGGTTCCTTTTGATTGGCAGGATACCAATGCAGCGGCGATAGCTGCAATCATCATTACTTTTTTCATTGCTTTAATGGTTTAAGTTAATATAAAGACGCAATAGCGTTAATTCTCTTCTTCTTCCCTTTTGATGACGAGCAGTTTGTCCACTCTTTCGCGGTCCATATCCATCACTTCAAAGTCCAGGTTCTTGTAGGTAAACAAATCTCCGGCTTTCGGTACGCGCCCGATGAGGAACATGGTGAGGCCGCCCAGGGTGGTAAAACCTTCTTCCTTCAGGTCATCATAGTTCAAGATGCCCATCGTTTCCATAAAGTCGTCCAGATTCATGGAAGCGTCTACCAGCATGGAACCGTCCTGGCGTACAACAATCTCTTCTTCCTCTGTTTCGTTCTCTTCGAGGATGTCTCCGAAGATGCTTTCCGACAGGTCGTGCAGGGTGATGATACCCTCTGTATTTCCATACTCGTCTACAACAACTCCGAACTTGTTTTTGTTCTTCTTGAATAGCTCTAAAACTTTCTTTGCATACAAACTTTCCGGAATAAACAGGGCGGGGCGGGCAATCTTGCGCAGGTCGAAGGGCTGTTCATCGCCCAACATCAGGATGATATCCTTTACGGAGACTACTCCTGTAACCTCATCTTTGCCTTGCTCTACCAGCAGATATTTACTGAAATGTTTCTCGCGGATGGTGTGCAGCACTTCCTCGCGTGTGTCCGTGGGATGAAGCGCTACGATGTCGCGGCGGTAAGTCATCAGGTCATTGACTCTCTTGTCCGAGAAGCGGAATACATCGCGCAGCATTTCCGTTTCTTCCTTGTCGATGACGCCTTGTTCCGAACTTTGGTGCAGAATCATTTTCAGTTCGTCCTGCGTCATCTGACGTTCGTCGCTGCTGTTTAGTCCGATGAGTTTGTTCATCAGCTTGGTAGAAGCACTGAGCAGGCAAACGAATGGGTAAGAAACCTTGGTGAGCACAATCATGAACGGGCTGAGCAGGGTAGCCCATCTTTCGGGATTGTTCAAAGCGATGGATTTGGGTACCAGCTCGCCTATAATGAGCGACAGGTAAGTGATAATGGCTACTACCGTAATCATGGCGAGGGTTGGGGCATAGGCGGCCGCTCCCGGAATCATAAGGAACAGCGGTTCTACATCATCGGCGATGGTAGCGCCACCATAGGCACCGGATATGATACCGATTAAAGTAATGCCGATTTGGATTGTAGAAAGGAATTTCTCCGGTTCTTCCAATTGTTTTAATACTCCCCTGGCTCTTTTGTTTCCTTTTCCGACAAGGGTTTCAAGTCGTGCTTTGCTCGACGATACCAAAGCAATTTCATACATAGCAAAGATACCGTTCAGAATAAGTAATAGTAAAATGATAATAAATTCCATAGTAGGATTGCGAATAGTTTATGTCGCAAAGATAGTGTTTCCTATGAATTTACTATAGATATTGACATTGCTTAGAAAAAATAAACAATAAAAAGATAAAACAAGGAGCTTATTCGATAGTGTATTCTACAGTGCGCCTATATGCTACGCCGTACTTGTCGTTTGTCACTTCCTTGCAGGAAGTGACGATGCCGCGGGCATCGAGCGTGTAAGTATATGTGGTCGTTTCCTGGCTTTCACTGTTGTCGTCCGGAGAAAGCTGGGTGATGAGGCAGTCGAAGGGTTCGCCCAATAATTTCCCGTATATGGCAACGGTGTGCATTTCGAGCGGATGCTGCTCTGCAAGGTATGGGTAGGGGATTTCGGAGATATTGGCTATCTCGTTGTCCGGCGCGGTGATGGCGGTGCTGTTGTGCTCGTAGGTGCCTACCTTTTGCTTGATGTGTATGCTTCTGAAACTGCTGAACTCGATGTCGATGGACGAGTAGACGTTGCCGTCATTCAACTTCTCCGTGATGTTCGTCAGGTAATATTTATCTTCTGTATTGACGAGGTAGGAGAATTCGTAAGTGCGGACACTCCCGTCGGATTCCTGACGGATGCAACTGACGGCATACCCTTTATCATTCAGTGTATAGGTGGATACAGTGCCGGTTTCATCAGTCACTACGGCCTGGTGGTCGCCGTATTTCACGGTGGTAGTACCTGTTATTTCGAACGCCTCTCCGCCCGCAACGAAACTTTGCAGATAGGTGTAGCCGGATAGTCTGCCGGACTTATAGAGATAAGTCTTGGTGGAAGTAACCGGCACAGTGGGTTCTTCCGTCATCACTTCGGTTAACTCTATCTTAGAGAAAGAAGTGGTAGGGTGCTGGCCTTTTCCATTATCGTTGTCATCATCGTTGCTGCAGGCTGCCAGCCCGCCGATAAGCAGCAGGCTGAATAGCATTCCGGGGAAATAGGCGGATACGGATCTTAGTTTGCTTGGTTGCATCTTATTTGTATTGTGTCTTTATTGGGTTTTTACTTTATGCGGACTGAACTGCTTGCCCTGCGGTCGATAGAGTTCGTAAGGGTAGTAATTTTCAGTCTGCTGGCTTTGTCTTTATCCTTTTCTGCCGGTTTAATGCTTCCGTCGATAACGCCGAGTGCGGTACCCAACATCATCTCGTCAGGATCTCCGAAGGGGAGAAAGCGCGCCATATTGCTGCTTTCGCTCACTGTAAACTCCGAATGCGCAGGTTTGAAGCCTGCTTCGTAGTTGGACTTTCCTTCCGAATTGTAAATCTTGCAGACAATGGGGCTCATGGTTATCATCAATTCCGGATTGGCAAAGGTAAGGGAACCTACGTTCTTTCCCACCGTAGTTCCGCCGATAAGGACAACGTCCATAAACGGGCTGAGGCAGTTGATTACCATTTCGGACGCAGAAGCTGTCTGACTGCTGGTAAGCACATAGAGAGTGCTCAGATTCAGATTTGCTCCGCCTTGTATCAAGTCGGGATTTAAGTAGAAGGGTTGAATTTGAGGCTTGGTACGGCGGTTGAACTCCAGGAAACCAAGTTCTTCGCCCAAGGCGGCAGAGGGTGCCAGCATGGCACACAGCAGTTCGGCACAACTCAGCAGTCCGCCGTTGTTGTAGCGCAGGTCGAGGATAAACTCGTTGACTTGCTGGGAAGCGAAGTACTGGAAGGCGTTGCGCAGGTCGTTGTTGTAGGCGTTGCTGTTGTCGGTAGGTCCGGCACTGAAGTGATTATACACCAGGTAGCCGACGCGCTTGCTTCCGTTCACATATACATTCTTATAATATACGGGATTATCGTCTATGCTGCGGGCGGCAGCTATCTGTCTTGGTTGGTCGTAGGCAAGGATGGTATCGTCCTCGGCATCATAGTAGCCTACGGTAAGTTCCATGCTGCCGCTTCCGTACAGTTTTTTATAATTCTTTTCGGTGATGGGCTCCCCGTTCATTTCCATAATCCAGTCGCCCCGTTCCAGGTCGATGGCTGCTGCCGGACTGCCGCTTGCCACATAGAGTACATGGGCATAGAGGGCGGTGTCATTGTCTTCCACCCGGTTGGTGGTGAACTGGAAACCATAGCTGTAGTCCGTATACGGGATGCTGCGGGTGGCGGTGGTGCTCACCAGGCTGTCTATCGTAGAGAACCTGTCGCTCTTGGAACGGAGTGATGCAAAGAAGGTGAACGGCGGTTGAAAATAATTCACTTTATTGCTATTGGGCATCTCGTCCAGCCAGTAGTACCACACGCGCATTGTGTCGTCAATCCAGCGGTCTGTCTCGGTTTGTTCGGCGTATGCCTTCCAGCGGTCCTCGCCGCAAGAGGTGAAGTAGAGGGGGAGAATGAGTGCTCCCAGTATGAGTATCAGTGTATTTCTTGCTTTCATGGGGACAAAATTAGGAAATAGTTTGTTTATCTACCACAAATATGGTATAAAATTCCCTATCATATGTCATTGCCCGTCCCGTTTCTTCCCCTTATCTTTGCAACATCCCAATAAAAATAAACTTATTCACTTTAAATACAAACGACAATGGAAACAAAGAAATTGCACTTTGAGACTTTACAACTTCATGTAGGACAGGAACAACCCGATCCGGCAACCGATGCGCGTGCCGTACCTATATATCAGACAACCTCGTACGTATTCCGTAACTCGGCACACGCCGCTGCCCGTTTCGGCCTGCAAGATCCGGGAAACATCTACGGCCGTCTGACGAATTCTACACAAGATGTATTCGAGAAGCGCGTAGCTGCCCTCGAAGGCGGAGTTGCCGCACTGGCTGTGGCTTCGGGAGCCGCCGCCATTACTTATGCTTTTGAGAACATCACCCGTGCCGGCGACCACATCGTAGCTGCCAAGACTATTTATGGCGGTACGTACAACCTGCTGGCGCACACCTTGCCTGCCTACGGAGTAACTACTACCTTCGTCGATCCGAGCGACTTGAGCAATTTCGAGAAAGCCATTCAGGAGAATACCAAGGCCGTATTTATCGAGACGCTGGGCAATCCGAACTGCAACATCATCGACATTGACGCCGTTGCCGGGATAGCCCATCGCCACAAGATACCTTTGATTATAGACAATACCTTCGGTACTCCCTACCTGATTCGTCCCATCGAGCACGGTGCAGATATCGTGGTGCATTCCGCCACCAAGTTTATTGGCGGTCACGGCACGTCTCTCGGCGGTGTCATTGTAGATGGCGGAAAGTTCGACTGGGTAGCTTCCGGTAAGTTCCCCCAGTTGACGGAGCCCGATCCGAGTTATCACGGTGTGCGCTTTGTCGATGCTGCCGGTCCGGCTGCCTATGCCATCCGCATCCGCGCCGTGCTGCTGCGTGATACCGGTGCTGCCATCAGCCCCTTCAACGCTTTCATCCTGCTGCAAGGTCTGGAGACTTTATCGCTCCGCGTAGAGCGCCATGTGGAGAATGCCTTGAAAGTGGTGGACTTTCTGAAGCATCATCCCCGGGTAGCTGCCGTCAACCACCCGTCTTTGCCGGAGCATCCCGATCACGCGCTTTATCAGAAGTATTTCCCCAATGGTGGCGGTTCCATCTTCACCTTCGAGGTAAAAGGCGGAGTGAAAGAGGCGCAGACGTTTATCGACAGCCTGGAGATATTCTCGTTGCTGGCGAACGTGGCGGATGTAAAATCTCTCGTCATCCATCCTGCTACCACCACCCACTCGCAACTGAATGCGCAAGAGTTGGAAGAGCAAGGCATCAAGCCGGGTACGGTTCGCCTCTCCATTGGCACGGAGCATATCGACGACTTGCTGGATGACTTGACGCAAGCGTTGGATAAGATCTGATTAATGGGGGAGAGGACGTACCTTTGTATGGATTTATGGATGCCAAACGGCTGTTTTGTAAGAGGTTGATTATCAGTGCTGTAAAAAGGGGTAGGCTAAGGTTACGACTGAGGCACCCTAAGGTTACGACTGAGGTACCCTAAGTATACGACTGAGATACCCTAAGGTTACGGCTGTTCCTTATATACCTTTTCTATGTAAATAAAAATCTCATTCTTTATTGATGAATATTGCTGTATTATTATCAGGAGGTGTGGATAGCTCTGTGGTTGTCCATCTCCTTTGCGAACAAGGCCACCGTCCCTCTCTGTTTTACATCAAAATAGGGAGGGACGATGCCGGCTATATGGATTGCTCCGCCGAGGAGGATTTGGAGATAGCCACTGCTATCGCCCGCCGCTACGGATTGCCTTTGGAGGTGGTAGACCTGCATCGCGAGTATTGGGATAACGTCGCCGCCTATGCCATTGACAAGATACGCCGTGGACTGACTCCCAATCCGGACGTGATGTGCAACAAACTCATCAAGTTCGGCTGCTTTGAACAACGCGTAGGCAGGGAATTCGACTTTACGGCAACCGGACATTATGCTACCACCGTGTTTCGGGAAGGCAAAACCTGGCTGGGTACTGCCGTAGATCCGGTGAAAGACCAAACCGACTTCCTTGCCCAAATAGATGCCTTGCAAGTTTCCAAACTGATGTTTCCCCTGGGCGGACTGATGAAGCAGGAAGTGCGCGAAATAGCCCGGAGTGCGGCTCTGCCCAGCGCCCGGCGTCGCGACAGCCAGGGTATCTGCTTTCTGGGAAAGATTAATTATAATGACTTCGTACGCCGTTTCCTGGGCGAACGGGAGGGCGATATCATAGAACTGGAAACAGGCCGTAAGCTGGGCAGGCATCGCGGTTACTGGTTTCACACCATCGGCCAGCGCAAAGGGTTGGGACTGAGTGGCGGACCGTGGTTTGTAGTCCGCAAGGATATCGACGAAAATGTGGTTTATGTCTCCCGCGGATATGACACGGAGCAGCAATACGGACATGAATTCCGTATGCACGACTTCCATTTCATTACGGATAATCCTTGGAGAGAGCTTTCGGGACAGGTGGATGTTACTTTCAAGATACGCCATACGCCGGAATTCATCCGGGGTACATTGCAGCAGGAAGCCGGCGGCTATCGCATTGTTTCGGAAGAGAAGCTGCAAGGCATTGCGCCGGGACAGTTCGGCGTGGTTTATGATGAGGCTTCTCGGCTGTGCATCGGGAGCGGGGAAATCTATATATAATACTCCACCAGGTCTACGATACCCGCCTTCATGGCGTACTTGGTGGCTTCGTGCGCATTGTTCACGCCCAGTTTGCGGAAGATGTTCTTGCGATGGCTGTTCACGGTGTGGAAACTCAGGTTCCGTTCGGCGGCTATCTCTTTGGTCGTTTTACCCAAAGCAATTTCTTTCAGGATGCTCCGTTCGGCAACGGTCAGCAGGTCGTCTTTAATGGACGGATGGGCAGGGGAGGATGCGCCGCTGCCGGAGAGCAGCAGGTTGCTGACGTGATTGCAGATGAAACGTTCTTTGCGCGAGGCGCATTGCAGGGCAGTCAATATCTCTTCTTTGGAATTATCTTTCAATATTACCCCGAATGCCATGCTGCTGAACAGTACTTGCCGCAGGAAGGGGATGCTCAGTTCGTCGGAGAACAGTAGCCAGTTGCATTCTTTGAAACGCTCGTGCAGCACAATCAGTTCATCGGCACCCGTGAAGTCGAAAAGCGTGTAGTCCAGTATGACTACTGCCGCAGGGTGCAGCCGCAGTTGCTGTATCAACTCTGCCTTATTGCCGGCTTCCAGCAGGAGAGAGGTGTCCTTCTGCCTGCCCAGCAGGAACATCATACCGGCTTTGGTGATGTCTTGATTGTCTGCGATGATAAATTCTCTCATAGGTATCTTATCCTTTCGTCTCCCTGAAGGGGGTAAAAAAACTCCGCTGCAAATGTACACTTTTTGAGTGACTTGCAGCGGAGAGAGAGTATATATAATTTTAATAGGTTCTCTTTTACCAGGAGCGTCCCTTGAATATATTGGATTGTTCCAGCGGAACCAGGTTGCCGCTCAAGGTCATGTTATTGGAGTTGAAGTTCGGGCTGATGGTGACGGTAGCATTGTTTCCGCCATTGGTCAGTCTCAGGAATATTTGGGCAGAGATGCCGATGCCCTGTATGCTGAAGTTACAGTTTACGTTGCCTTTCTTGTCGGTAGTCATCTGCATGTCCGAAACCGTTCCGTCCACCGTCACGCCGCCGATGCCGTTAGGACCGGGATATACGGTGTTGAAGGCTACCTGCACGGTACCGCGTCCTTCATTTACCAGTACGAAATTGGTGTTGGAGTTCACGAATGCAGTCTGTCCGTCGCGGAACATCACCTGGTCGGCTTCCATCACGAACTGCTGTGACTGCAGGGCGGCTACGGCGTCATCGTAGGATATAACGTCTTGTACCTGTTCTTCTGCTCTCAGCCGGGCACGTTCTGCGTCTCTTTGGGCTTTACGGTCTGCGCGCTTCTCGGCTCTACTCTCTTGTGCATACATGGTGGTTGACGCCATGCTCACTAATACTAATGCTGCTAATGCAATAAATTTTTTCATAATCGAATCTTTTTTGTTTAGGTTTAATAAATTGTTCGTTATAAATTTATTGCAAGAACAATGCCTATGCAGGATTGTTCACCGGTTTTTTGATTATTTTATATCCGATAGCAGCTATAAAGATACTCATCAGCGGACTGATAAGGTTGAAAAAGCAGTAGGGAAGGTACGTCAGCGTGGGTACGCTCAGGATGGTGGCTTGCGTCATTCCGCACGTATTCCACGGAATCAGCGGCGACGTCACGGTGACGGCATCTTCCGTGGTCCGGCTCAACAGGCGGCTTTCGTATCCTTTCTTCTCGTATACGTTGCTAAACATATTTCCGGTGAGGATAATGCTGATGTACTGGTCGGCGGTAGCCAGATTCAGGAACAGCCCCGAGCACACTGTCGATGCCACTACGCTGACCGTACTTTTCATAAACCGTACAAACACCGAAGTGATGCTGCCCAGCATCCCGCTTGCCGTCATCGCCCCGCCAAAGCACATGGCGCAGAGGATGAGCCACACCGTATTCATCATGCCCGCCATGCCTCGCGTGGCAACCAGTTCGGTCAGCATATCGTTGTCGGTCAGCAGGCTGGTACTGCCGTAGCAGGTCATCATGGCACCTTTGAAGACGTCTCCGTCACCAGCAATTTCGCGTAGCAGTTCCGGCTGGAAGATAAGGGCGAATATGCCTGCCAGCATGGTGGAGAGGAACAGCGTAATAATGGACGGCACTCTCCGGGCGATAAGTATTCCTGTAACTACGGGTACAATCAGCAGCCAGGGAGTGATGTTGAACTTGGCATCCAGTGCGGCGGCAAACTCTGCAATCTGCTGCGTGTCATTCGTTTCGTGCGTCAGCCCCATCACGGTGAAAATGATAAGGGTAATGACGAGCGACGGAACAGTCGTAATCATCATATACCGGATGTGGGTGAACAGAGGTGTCTCCGTTACCGACGAAGCCAGCACCGTCGTGTCCGATAGCGGCGATATCTTGTCTCCGAAATAGGCTCCCGATATGATGGCGCCTGCTATCCATCCTTCCTCAAAACCTTGCGCCTTGCCTATGCCCAGCAGGGCAATGCCAATTGTTGCAATCGTAGTCCACGAACTTCCCGTCATCACCGATACCAGTGCGCAGATGATGCAGGTGGAAGCGAGGAAGAAATCCGGGTGGATAATCTGCATACCATAATATATGAGGGTAGGCACTACTCCGCTTATCATCCATGCACCGCTCAGCGCACCGATAATCAGCAGAATGATAGTGGCTGTGGCAATGCCGGCAATATTGTTGGTAATCGCCAATTCGTAATCCTTCCACGGGATGCGGTAGAATGCCATGCCGATAAAGATGCAGAGCGCCGTGGTAGTGAGCAGCGAAACCTGGCTTCCACCACTCAACGCATCGCTCCCGAAGGTACGGATAGTGGCAAACAGCATACCTACCAGGAAAGCTACTGGAAGAAGGGATACAATAGGAGAAGGTACTTTCTTATTTGTAGAACTCATTGTAATGTATTTGCTTATGGATGGCGCAAAGGTAAGATAAATCAATAGAAACTACAAGCGCAATTATCAGCTTGAATCTTCTATTGCTTTTTGTTTGCTAAAGTTTCTGTTTATGGAAACATTTAGTATCTTTGCATCATTAATAGTGAAAACATGAAAGCAGAAGCACGGTTTAAAGTAGTATATTCTCCGGATGCAATGGATTTTCTGCGGAGAATAGATACTAAAACACGGGAGAAGATAGTCTATAACATTGATAAAGCCATTTATGTATTAGACCCGGAACTGTTCAAGAAACTGACCGGGGATATTTGGGAATTTCGAACTTTATATAACGGCAAGCAGTATCGGTTATTAGCATTTTGGGATAAATCTAAAAGTGTTGATACATTAGTTATCGCTACACATGGTTTCATCAAGAAGACTCAGAAAACACCGTCTAAAGAGATAGCAAGGGCTAATGAGATAATGAAAGCATATTTTGAACATAAAAAATAGAACTATGGATAAGATGAGATTTTATACTCATGAAGAGATGAAAGATGAGTTAATCGGCAAGAAAGGAACTATTGAGCGTGATAAGTATGACGAGCAGTTGGAGATGTTCCTGATTGGCGATGCTATCAAGCAGGCAAGGCAGGCAAAGAACTTGACTCAAGAGGAGTTGGGCAAACTGGTAGGTGTTCAGAAGGCACAAATCTCAAGAATTGAGAATGGTAAGAATCTGACATTCGCCACTGTCATCAAACTACTTAAAGCCATGGGTTTGAGTGCCAAACTGGAAATCGGTAATCTGGGCAAAGTTGCTTTGTGCTGATAGTATCTTTTATTTCTTCGTACAAAGCGTAATAGTGAGCGAACTTACAGTCAGCATCGTACCGATGCCGGCTACTCCTGCCCATCCCCATGCCTGCCAACAACTGCCGGCAAGGAAAGTTCCCATCGAACCGCCAATGAAATAGGTCGTCATGAAGATAGTGTTCACCCGGTTGGAGGCGGAAGGGCAGACCTCGAATATGCTTGTCTGGTTGCTGAGCTGGATGCACTGCATACCTATATCAATCAGGATGATACCGGCAATGATGCCTGCGTAACTGTTTCCGCAGAAATAGAGCAATGCCCATGCCAGCACATTCAGCGTGCAACCTATGAAGTTGAAATTCCGAATGCCGACCGTTTTCACATATTTGCCTACAAAGGAAGCTGTAAGTGCTCCCGCAATGCCGCATAATCCTAATATCCCGATCACATTGCTATTTGCATAGAAGGGAGCTTCGCCCATCTTGAAGGCAAGGCACGACCACATGGCAAGGAATGAACCGAACACCAACCCCGAACGCACCGAATAAATGCGCAGTGCCGGATAATCTTTCACCAGCACGAACAGCGATTTCATCAGATCGGCATACTTGCCCTGAAACGTAGGACGTATGTCCGGCAGTACTTTCAGCACCACAATGGCACATACCAGCATCATGCCTGCCGCAATGAAATACATTTCCCGCCAACCCAGCACTTCGCCCACAAATCCGCTGACCACACGTGATGCCAGTATACCCGTCAATAAACCCGATATGACAACACCCACATTCCGTCCTTTGTTTTCGGGACGTGAGAACTGCGAAGCTATCGGAACAAATATCTGAGGTATCATGGAGCAGACGCCCGTTATGAGCGATGCCGCCCATATGATGTAAATGTTCGGAGCTACCGCAATGGCAAGCAAAGAGAAGATAAGCAGGAAGAAGTTTATCAATATGATCTTTTTGCGTTGGTAAAGGTCACCCAGCGGAACAATAAACAGCAATCCCAAGGCATAGCCCACTTGTGTAATCATGGCAATCAGGTTCGTCTTGAATTCCGAGACACCCAGGTCATGCCGCATTACGTTCAGCAATGGCTGGTTATAGTACAGGTTAGCTACTGATATGCCTGCCACGATGGCAAGCGTCCAAAGTATATATGCCGGCAATCCGCCGTTTTCTTTCAATTCTGGTTTCATGCTGCAAAGATAGTTTCTTTGGGCTATTCTACCATTAATGCAAGGTCGAAATGTATCTTCACTTCATATTTCTTTAAATCCGGGACTAATGCTACCATCTTTTTCGCATTCTGTTTGTTATTGTATTATTTTCTTTTTGAGAATGATAAAATCCCCTATAAGACCGCCCCCTGATTTAATGGTCAGACAGTCTTGCTATTGTCTGAATTATTAGATCGAAAAATGAATATAAACAATTTGTTAGTTTATCCAAGTGACGTTACCTAAATGCAGATAGTATGAAACATATATTAATAGTAATAGCATCGCTATTTATTTTCTTTATATCGGTTGGAGTGTATCAAAAGTTTCCGGGTGCGGTTTTACCGATGTTGTTCAGTGTGGCTTGTCTGCTGTGCTGGCTTTTATTCCATTTATGTTATACCCGGGAAGAACGGGATTTGCTGAGAGAAGGGAACCAGTATTTCATTGATACATTTCAAGATATCCGCAATCCTATTTCATTAATAAAAACGCCGTTGGATGCTGCATACGAAGGGATATGCCCGGAACCTATAAAGAAAGAACTTGCTGTTGCCATTCACAATATCGATGGTCTGGAACGGCATCTGATAAGACTGATGGAACTGAAGCATCTTTTTATCCATTCCGGCAACCTGATTGTGGCGGAACATGAAATTGGGGCATTTATGAAGAAGAAGGTTTATCCTTTGCAGACTTATGCTGCCGGGTTACAGATGACTTTGGAACTTGTGCCCGATTTCGATTATGCCAGTGCTTGGTTCGACCAGGGGAAGATATCTCCGGTCATTGATAAGTTTATACTGAATGCCATTGAATGCGCCCGTTCCGAAACGCATCTTTCCATGCACCTTTCTTTGAAAGACGGATATTGGGCTATCAAATGCCCTAAAGCATTGCATAGCAAACGGCATGCTATGGGCGGGGTTTTCTTTGACAAGTTATTGGACTTGTGTAATGGAAAGATCCTTGTTCTGGACAAGGAAGTCTTGCTTCAGTTTCCCATTAAATGCCCATGTGCTAAGACTGTGGTGCATGAGAGCAAGAAGATGCCGGATGCTTTTATGGAAGACGAAACGAGGATTCTTTTTCATAAATCTGCCGGCAGGAAGAGTTTGGATAAACCTTTGGTCATCCTTGCAGATAATGATGAAAAGTTCAGGTGCTATCTGGCAAATCGCCTGTCGGAATACTTCACGGTGAAAAGCTTTAGTGATGGGCAGGAAGCCTTGGATGCTATACGTGAGGAGTACCCCGATCTGGTGATTTGTGATATCATGTTGCACCGTATGGGCGGTGAAGAACTCTCATCGAAGTTGAAGACGGCAAGAGAGACTTCTTTCATTCCGGTGATACTGTTGGGTTCGCACATCGATATGGAGCGTCGGGAAAAACGGCGTTTCTCTTTGGCGGACCTCTTTATTTATAAACCTTTCAATCTGGAAGATTTCAAGATAGAAATCTCCGTACTGATAAACAACAGCCGCTGCCTGAGGAAGGCTTTTTTGCAGAAAGTCTTTGGAGAGGGATTCCTGGCCAGGCATCTGGATGAATCTTTGCAGGATGCTAACCTGGAATTTCTGGATGAAGTGCAGATTTATATTCAGGAGAATCTGGATAAAGAAGATTTGACGATTGATGACATTGCCTCTAAGATGTGTATGAGCCGGACCACTTTTTATAATAAATGGAAATCATTGACAGGCGAGGCTCCTAAATATCTGATTTCACGGATACGGATGGAAAAGGCGCGCGAACTGTTGGAAAGCGGGAAATACTCCGTAACCGTAGTTGCCGAAATGGTAGGTATGAAGAATCTGAAGAATTTCAGAGGCCGGTATAAAGAATACTTCGGAAGAACACCTAAAGAATTTATGAGGAAGGCTTAGGCGGTAAACAGGAAGAGCTTTCCATAATCAGGAAAGCTCTTTCAATTATTGTGTTATGCCTTATTTCAGCCAGGTAGCCCGTTTCCACAAATATTCCAGCGGCCCGTGTGCATGCCGGCTTATCCACCAGCGGCAGAAGGCCAACTGCACAATAAACAGGAGTACGCCTACCATACTGCTGGCAGTAATTCCCAATTGGGAGTGCATTGCAAATCCCCAATTATAGAAGATAAGTGAGCCTACAATACTTTGAGTGATATAATTGGTGAGGCTCATCTTGCCGTAAGGAGTCAACTTCATCAACCATCCGTGCAGGTTTGTACGGTAGAAAGCGAAGATAACCCCCGATACCAATATCAGCATGAATGCAAAATTGGACCATGAAGTGATGGTGAGTGACAGGGGAGCCAGGATAGACTTGCTGGTAATGAAACGGGGAAGCATATTGCCCAGTCCGTATAGCGGGAAGAAGGCGATGAGTGCGCCGCAAAGTACCTTATTCCAGAACTTGATATTCTCCTTCAGGAAGAGTCCCCGGCGACCTATCAGCAGACCGAACAGGAAGAGGGCGGCAGTTTGGAACACCCGTCCGTGATCCCATGCCCAGGCAAGGCTGGCAAGCTGTCCTTCCCATAAATTCACGCGCAGTGTTCCGAGGAATGTTCCGTGGCTCTGCATTTCGAAGGCAGCAGCCCAAAAACTGCCGGTAGGAATGGAAGGCATTGCAAAAGAGGAATCCATGCAGGCACGTATCACGTAATATAGTGGTAACGGTTGCATCAGCAGTACGCATGCCAGCACAAACAGCCACTTGTCCTTCATCCGGCAGGTGAGTGGCAGAATAAAACCTACCAGCGAGTAAAGTACCAATACTTCACCCGTAAAGAAGATTGCATTTATATTACCGAGAACGAACAGCAGTATCAACCGCCAGCAGAAGCGCAAACGGAAGTCCTTCCCACGCATACGCTGGTTGTCGTCCTGAATGAAGAAGCTGAAACCGAACAGCAAAGCGAATACCGCATACGCTTTTCCGCCGAACATAAAGAATAGTCCGTCCCAAATAGCTCTGTCAGTGAAGTTAAGCCAGACGCTTTGATTCGTCGTATCAGGAAATGAATAGAAATTGAAATGTTCGATAGAGTGCAATACAATAATGCCCATAACGGCCAGTCCGCGTAGCACATCGGCTACGTCGATGCGTGTGTGTCCTTCAAGTTTTTGTACCATATAAGTTCGTCTTTAATTTTAAAGGCACAAATATAGACTTTATATTTTAAATAAAAAAACTCCTGCAACCATCATGATTGCAGGAGTTTCCTATTTATAGTAACTTAAATTACTTAGCCAAAGCCTGAGCCACGTCTACCGCACAAGCCACTGTACAACCTACCATCGGGTTGTTACCGATTCCCAGGAATCCCATCATTTCTACGTGAGCAGGAACTGATGAAGAACCGGCGAACTGAGCGTCTGAGTGCATACGG
>CAJKXC010000058.1 GCA_905203765.1 uncultured Bacteroides sp. | reverse complement strand
CTTAGTGGTATACTTTTCAATTACTAAGTGGAATACTTTTCAGTTATTATCTACAAGTAATGTTTTCAAGACAAAGGCCATCGCCCTCATAAGCAAGGGCAGCCTTCAACGCACAACGATACACATGGGCGGTGGAATACCGCCCCTCGGATTCAAGGTCCGCTATCACGGACTCCATGAAACCTTTCAATTCGGATTTAATCATCATTTTTTCTTTAGTATTTACAACCGACATCGGTTGTTAGCCGTTAAGTAACAATTTTCTGCATAATTTGTGTACCTTTCGAGTGCACTTCATCCGAAAGATGTATATCTTTGCAACAGCGGTAAAATTAACCGCCGTAAAATTAACCGCTGTTTATTTTCGGCAAACCTAAAGAAGGAGTATTATAAAATCTCATGTAGCAAAATACATTAACCACCACCAGCTCTTCACAGCAAAAGACAAAGTACTGGTGGCACTGAGCGGTGGAGCCGACTCGGTAGCATTGTTGCGCCTGCTCCTGCACTTGGGATATACCTGCGAAGCAGCCCACTGCAATTTTCATCTTCGCGGAGCGGAATCCGACCGGGACGAAGAGTTTGTACGCTGCTTGTGCCGGGAACAGGAAACAGTCCTGCACACCGTCCATTTCGACACGGAGAAAGAGGCAAAGGAACGGCATATCTCTATTGAAATGGCGGCAAGGGAATTGCGCTACGACTGGTTTGAAGAAGTACGGAAAGAATGCGGTGCATCAGTGATAGCCGTGGCACACCATCGGGACGACAGCGTGGAAACATTCCTACTCAATCTGATCCGAGGAACCGGCATCAACGGCCTGCGGGGAATACAGCCCCGGAACGGGAAAATAGTACGTCCCCTACTCTGCCTGGACCGGAAAGAAATAACAGATTATCTGGACAGCCTCGGACAAAGTTACGTGACGGACAGCACCAACCTGCAAGACGAATACACCCGCAACAAGATACGGCTCAACCTGCTGCCCATGATGCAGGAAATAAACCCTGCAGTAAAAGAAAGTATTCTAAAAACAGCAGAGCACCTGGAAGATGCAGCCTCTATATATAAAAGAGGTATAGAAGAAGCCAAAAAGCGAATACTAACCCCGGAAGGCATATGCATCCGCGCCTTGTTGCAAGAGACGGCACCGGAAACAGTACTGTTTGAAATACTGTATCCATTGGGATTCAATGCCGCCCAGGTGAAAGATATATACCGGGCACTGAACGGACAGCCGGGCAAAGTCTTCGCCAGTACCTGCCGGCGCGTCGTCAAAGACCGGGAACTGCTGCTGATAGAGCCGCTGCAAGAAGCGACGAAACCGAAATTAACGATGAAAGAGTATGAACATACCCCCGGCTTCGTGATTCCACGAGACAAGAACACCGCCTGCTTCGATGCGGATAAATTGCAGCATCCCCTCTCATTACGCCTTTTCCGGCAAGGAGATACGTTTGTGCCCTTCGGCATGAAAGGACGGAAAAAAGTAAGCGATTATCTGACCGACCGCAAGTTCTCCCTCTTGCGCAAAGAACGGCAATGGATACTCTGCTGCGGCGATGATATCATCTGGCTGGTGGGAGAACGGGCGGACAACCGTTTCAGGGTAGATGAGGGGACGAAGAAAGTGCTAATAGTAGTGATTAATGATTAGTGACTTGCTTATGACATACAAATCACTAATCATTAATCACTAAATAATAATCCTGTCTTCCTTCTGCCTCTTAAAACAATCTGCCAGCAATACCACAAACGGCGTATCGTAAGTACGCGCTTTCTGGGGGCATCCCTTTACACAGGCACAGCACCGGATGCACTTCTCGGCAATCGTATTGCATTCATCCCCTTTCAAGATGGCACCCGTAGGGCAATGCGTGGCACAATATCCGCAATGCGTGCAGCGTTCGGCATCCACTTTCGGAGTGACCGGGGTGGGAACACCGCTCTTACGCAACTTAACAACCTTGCGCAAAAAGCGGAGCAAAGGGAAGAAAGGCTGACGAGGACGCTGAATGCGCGATACGTCCACTCCATACAGTTTTTCCATATCAGTGGCGGCAGCAATCTTGGTGCGTATCTTCTCGCCGAAAAGCGCTGCATACTCCAAGTCATCGGCATCGGGACGCCCGGCAGCTACCGGATATTTATCATTACTAAACGAATGCTCTCCAACGAAAGTAGCTCCCGCAATGACCTTGAAACCGCGTTCGGTGACAAAAGCATCCAAGTCGGTCAACGCCTTTTCGTAAGCCCGGTTTCCATAGACCACCACTATTACGGCAGGCGCACCGTCCGAATGAAGATCCTTCATACGTTCCAATGCCAACGGAGCTACATGTCCGCCATAAACCGGCACGGCAATCACGGCTAAAGTATTTGCAGGAATCTCCCGGTCAGTGGCAGCTTTCAGAGTCAAATCCATCTCCATCACAGAAGAAATTCCCGTACCGCGAACAATTGCCTTACCTACTTGTTTAGAAGTACAAGTGGGTGAAAACGTAATCAGGCGTGCTTCATCTATATTCATAAATCAATGCTTTTATTTAATTCCAATGAATAATTTACCTTCTCTAATTAAGGCAAAGGTAAAGTTTTAAATTGAAAAAAGGGCAATTTATTTATGAAACCAAAAATATTTATTACCTTTGCGCCGTTGAAACATTCTGCGACTTCCTGCTGCGGCAAGAATTGTTAACCAGATTTCCGGTTCAATAATAAATATCCCATAAATCATAAATTACAAGGCAAACCTGCCAAAGTTGTTCCAGACGACATATACAACTGCGCACTTGTGCCTTTTCAAACGAAAAATATTAAACCATTCACACATATACTGTATGTATAACATCATTCAACTGAACGACAAGAATTTGTCGGAACTGCAAACTATTGCCCAAGAACTGGGTATAAAGAAAACAGAATCACTTAAAAAAGAAGAACTTGTTTATAAGATACTCGATGAACAAGCCATTGCCGGAGCCACCAAGAAAGTAGCTGCCGACAAACTGAAAGAAGAACGCAAAGGCGGAGACAAGCAAAAGCGTTCGCGAGTAACTGTAAAGAAAGAAAATAACGACAAAGTATTCTCCGCCAACAAAAACGGCGACCTCACCAAATCCAAAACCGAGGAAACTCCCAAAGAGCAGCCCAAAGTAGTTACCCCCAAAGAACAGGGTACAACCACCGCCGCTGCCGCAGCAACTTCCGAAAAACCGGCTTCTGCCCCGAAACGTAAACCGGGACGTCCGCGTAAAGTAAAAGAAGAAGCTGCCGAAGTTACGGAACAGGAAACCCCGGCTATTGCAGAACCGGAATTGAACTTCGAACCGAAGCCCGTCAAGGTAGAGCCCAAAGCCCCCAAAGAAATTGTACCGGACGAAAGCCCCATCCTGACAGAAGCAGAAGACGACTTCATTCCGATTGAAGACCTGCCGACCGAAAAGATAGAATTGCCTTCCGAACTCATCGGCAAATTCGAAGCTACCAAAGCCGAAACTCCTGTCGCACCCGCCGAACAGCACTCACCGATGCAACAGCAGCGTCCCCGCCTGCGTCCGCGTGAGAACAACGCCAATAACAACAACAATAATAACCGTGCCGGTTACCAGCAACGCCCTGCCGTACAACCGCAGCGCCCTGCCCAGCCGTACAACGCCGGAGACAACTACGCTCCCGTTGCCGAACAGCGCAAACCGGCAGAACGCGAAAAAGCCTACGAATTCGATGATATCCTCACCGGAACCGGCGTACTGGAAATCATGCAGGACGGCTACGGCTTCCTTCGTTCATCCGATTATAACTATCTTTCTTCACCGGACGATATCTATGTATCACAATCGCAAATCAAGCTCTTCGGCCTGAAGACCGGCGATGTGGTAGAAGGTGTGATCCGTCCGCCCAAAGAAGGTGAAAAATATTTCCCGCTGGTTAAGGTGGCTAAAATCAACGGACGCGACCCGGCTTTCGTTCGTGACCGCGTACCCTTTGAGCATCTTACACCGCTCTTCCCCGATGAGAAGTTCAACCTTTGCAAAGGTGGCTATTCCGACTCTATGTCTGCCCGTGTGGTCGATCTCTTCGCTCCTATCGGTAAAGGCCAGCGTGCCTTGATCGTGGCACAGCCCAAAACCGGTAAGACCATTTTGATGAAAGACATTGCCAATGCCATCGCAGCCAATCATCCGGAAGTTTACATGATCATGCTGCTCATCGACGAGCGTCCTGAAGAAGTAACCGACATGGCACGTACCGTAAACGCCGAAGTAATTGCTTCTACTTTCGACGAACCGGCAGAACGCCACGTGAAGATTGCAGGCATCGTACTCGAAAAGGCCAAGCGTATGGTGGAATGCGGACACGACGTCGTTATCTTCCTCGACTCCATCACCCGTCTGGCGCGTGCTTACAACACGGTTTCTCCGGCTTCGGGCAAGGTATTGTCCGGTGGTGTGGATGCCAATGCGCTGCACAAGCCCAAACGCTTCTTCGGTGCCGCACGTAACATCGAAGGCGGCGGTTCACTGACCATCCTTGCCACTGCACTGATCGATACCGGCTCCAAGATGGACGAGGTTATCTTCGAGGAATTCAAGGGTACGGGTAACATGGAGTTGCAACTCGACCGCAACCTGTCCAACAAGCGTATCTTCCCTGCCGTCAACATCGTTGCATCCAGCACCCGCCGCGACGACCTGCTGCAAGACAAGCAGACTTTGGACCGTATGTGGATTCTGCGTAAATACCTTGCCGACATGAACCCGATAGAAGCAATGGATTTCGTGAAAGACCGCATGGAAAAGACCAGGGACAACGACGAGTTCCTAATGAGCATGAACAGCTAAAACTCTCCGACAGAAGTAATTTGTAATTAGTAATTAGTAATTGTAATTAAATACTATGTTCGATAATTTAAGCGAAAGACTTGAAAGGTCGTTTAAAATCTTGAAAGGTGAAGGCAAGATCACCGAAATAAACGTTGCAGAAACATTGAAGGATGTGCGCAAAGCACTCCTTGATGCCGACGTAAACTACAAAGTAGCCAAAAGCTTCACCGATACCGTTAAGGAAAAAGCGCTCGGACAAAACGTGCTGACCGCCGTAAAGCCCAGCCAGTTGATGGTAAAAATCGTGCACGACGAACTGACCCAGCTCATGGGTGGTGAAACTGCCGAAATCGACATCGACTCCAAACCTGCCGTTATTCTGATGTCCGGTCTGCAAGGTTCCGGTAAGACCACTTTCTCGGGAAAGCTGGCGCGTATGCTGAAAAGCAAAAAGAACCGCAAACCTCTGCTGGTAGCTTGCGACGTATATCGTCCTGCCGCCATCGAGCAGTTGCGCGTGCTGGCCGAGCAGATTGACGTTCCGATGTACTCCGAACCGGACAGCAAAGACCCGGTAAGCATCGCCCAGAATGCCATCCAGGAAGCGAAGGCCAAAGGTTATGACCTGGTAATCGTCGATACTGCCGGTCGTCTGGCGGTGGACGAGGAGATGATGAACGAAATCGCTGCCATCAAGAAGGCCATCAACCCGAACGAAATCTTGTTCGTAGTGGACTCCATGACCGGTCAGGATGCAGTGAACACCGCCAAGGAATTCAACGAACGCCTGGACTTCAACGGTGTGGTACTGACGAAGTTGGACGGTGATACCCGTGGTGGTGCCGCCCTTTCTATCCGCTCGGTAGTGAACAAGCCGATTAAGTTCGTGGGTACGGGCGAAAAGCTGGATGCTATCGACCAGTTCCACCCTTCACGTATGGCAGACCGTATCCTCGGTATGGGTGACATCGTTTCTTTGGTGGAACGTGCACAGGAGCAATACGATGAAGAAGAAGCCAAACGCCTGCAAAAGAAGATTGCCAAGAACCAGTTCGACTTCAACGACTTCCTCAGCCAGATAGCCCAAATAAAGAAGATGGGTAACCTGAAAGACCTGGCGTCCATGATACCGGGTGTGGGCAAGGCTATCAAAGATATCGATATTGACGACAATGCTTTCAAGAGCATCGAAGCCATAATCTACTCCATGACTCCCGAAGAGCGCAGCAACCCCGCCATATTGAACGGCTCGCGCCGCCAACGCATCGCCAAAGGTAGCGGTACGAATATTCAGGAAGTGAACCGCTTGCTGAAACAGTTCGACCAGACCCGCAAGATGATGAAGATGGTGACCGGCAGTAAGATGGGCAAGATGATGCCGAAAATGAAAAAATAATACGATATGACACTAATTGATGGAAAAGCAATCTCAGAGCAAGTAAAGCAGGAGATTGCAGCAGAAGTAGCCGAGATAGTGGCACGCGGCGGCAAACGTCCGCACCTGGCCGCCGTTCTCGTAGGACACGATGGCGGTAGCGAAACTTATGTAGCTTCCAAAGTAAAAGCATGTGAGGTCTGTGGATTCAAGTCATCCCTCATCCGCTACGAAGAAGATGTAACCGAAGAAGAGCTGCTTGCCAAAGTACGCGAACTGAACGAGGATGCAGACGTGGACGGTTTCATCGTACAGCTTCCTCTGCCCAAACATATCTCGGAGCAGAAAGTGATTGAAACCATCGACTACCGCAAAGATGTAGACGGCTTCCATCCGATCAACGTAGGACGTATGTCTATCGGACTGCCTTGCTATGTATCTGCCACTCCCAACGGTATTCTCGAACTGCTGAAGCGATATGAAATAGAAACTTCGGGCAAGAAATGCGTGGTACTGGGACGCAGCAATATCGTTGGTAAGCCGATGGCCGCCCTCATGATGCAGAAAGCATATCCCGGTGACGCCACCGTAACCGTTTGCCACAGCCGCAGCAAGGACTTGGTGAAAGAGTGCCAGGAAGCCGATATCATCATCGCCGCCCTGGGACAGCCCAACTTTGTAAAAGCTGAAATGGTGAAAGAAGGCGCAGTCGTTATCGACGTAGGTACTACCCGTGTGCCGGATGCAACAAAGAAGTCCGGCTTCAAACTGACCGGTGACGTAAAGTTTGACGAGGTTGCTCCGAAGTGCTCATTCATCACCCCCGTACCGGGTGGTGTAGGACCGATGACCATCGTTTCTTTGATGAAAAATACATTGTTGGCAGGTAAGAAAGCAATCTACCAATAAAAAAGGGAATGAAAGCGCTCATAGCCTTTATTGCCTTTCTGCATAGCGTAACCCTTTCCTCACAGGAAAGGATTACGCTATTATTTGTTGGTGACCTGATGCAGCACCAGACGCAGATAGATGCCGCACGTACCCCTGAAGGCGGATACGACTACTCGCCCTGCTTCTCACTTGTCAAGGAACAAATCTCCCGTGCCGACCTTGCTATCGGAAACTTGGAAGTAACCCTGGCGGGAGAGCCATATCGGGGGTATCCGGTATTCAGCGCACCCGATGAATATCTTCAAGCCATCAAGGATGCCGGTTTTGACATACTGGTAACAGCCAATAACCACTGCCTGGACCGTGGCAAAAAAGGATTGGAACGTACTATCCTGATGCTCGACTCACTGCACATTCCGTATGCCGGCACCTACCGGAATCCGTCGGAACGGAAGCAACGCTATCCGCTGTTCATTCATAAGAATGGCTTCCGCATCGCCTTGCTCAACTATACCTACGGTACGAACAGCATCAAAGTGACCCCGCCCAATATCGTAAACTACATCGACAAAGACATCATCCTGCAAGATATCCGCAGCGCCCAAGCCCGCCGACCGGATGCCATCATTGCGTGTATGCATTGGGGAGAAGAATATCAATCGCTGCCCAACCGCGAACAAGAAGACCTTGCCGACTGGCTGTTTCAGCAGGGTGTGACGCACATCATCGGCTCGCCCCCGCACGTCACCCAGCCGATGGAACTGCGTACAGACGGAACCAGACAGCACGTCGTAGTCTATTCTTTAGGAAACTTCATCTCCAACATGAGCAATATAAACACCGACGGCGGCCTCATCTTCACCCTGCAACTGGAGAAATACCCCCTGCCCCAGCCCATCCGTCCCAGCTATGCCGGACAAAGTGAAGACCCTGCATTAAAATGTACCCCTTTTCCTTATTGCCGTGTTTCTTCCTGCGGATATGACCTTGTATGGACAGGCCGTCCCGAACTTACGGAAGAAAAAAACTTCATTCTTTATCCTGCGTATCTTCCCCCGGAGAATCTGCCGCAAGAAGCCCGTAACCGTCTGAAAATCTTTACTGATAACTCCCGGAAGCTCCTTCAGCAACACAATATAGGAATCTACGAGAATAAAAAATGATGCCGAAAAAGCAAAAATAGTTTCTCTATTCTTTGCTATATTAAAGAATATCTCTATCTTTGCACCGCATTTAAGAAATGCACTAACATGGTGACTGTAGTTCAGTTGGTTAGAGCGTCAGATTGTGGTTCTGAATGTCGTGGGTTCGAGTCCCATCAGTCACCCAAAGAAATCCTTAATAATCAATGATTATTGAGGATTTTTCTTTTTCTTTGCACCCACATAAATCCTGTCAAAACATGAAAATTCTCTGGATAGACCTTAATAGCTCATACGCCCACTCTTCATTGGCACTCCCCGCACTGCACGCACAGATTGCCGACGACGATTCTATAGAATGGGAAACAGTATCCACTACTATCAATGAGAATGTAGGGATGATTGTCGACGAGATATACAGCCATCGCCCCGATATTCTGGCAGCAACAGCCTGGCTGTTCAATCATGAGCAACTGTTGCACATCACGGCAAGGCTGAAAGCATTGTTGCCCCAAAGCCGCTTCATATTGGGCGGGCCGGAGTTCTTGGGACACAACGAGGAATTCCTTCGTAAGAATCCTTTCATCGACTGCGTGTTCAGGGGAGAAGGAGAAGAAGTATTCCCGCAATGGCTGAAGTGCTGGAACCAACCTGGAGAATGGGACACTATTCCGGGATTATGCTACCTCGACCGTGAAGGGCGATACGCGGACAACGGAATAGCCCGTGTACTGAATTTCCCGGACCTGATACCACCCGAGAAAAGCCGTTTCTTTAATTGGAGCAAGCCCTTTGTGCAACTCGAAACAACGCGGGGATGCTTCAACACCTGCGCCTTCTGTGTGAGCGGCGGCGAAAAGCCGGTACGCACGCTATCCATTGATGACATCCGGGAACGCCTTCAAATCATTCATCAGCACGGTATCAAGAATGTCCGCGTCCTGGACCGGACGTTCAACTACAATGCCCGCCGGGCAAAAGAATTGCTACAACTCTTTTTAGAGTTCTCTCCCGATATACGTTTCCACCTGGAAATGCACCCTGCCCTGCTGACCGAGGAACTGAAAGAAGAACTGCAACAACTGCCCGAAGGCTTGCTGCATCTGGAAGCCGGCATACAGAGCCTGCGCGAGCCCGTTCTCCAAAAGAGCCGGCGAATAGGCAAACTGGACGATGCGCTGAACGGATTGAAATTCTTGTGCGCACTGCCCAATATGGAAACCCATGCCGACCTCATCGCCGGATTGCCCCTGTACCGCCTATCCGAGATATTTGAAGACGTGCGCACGCTTGCCGGATACAACGCCGGCGAAATACAACTGGAATCCTTGAAACTGCTTCCCGGTACGGAGATGCGGAGAAGAGCCGGAGAACTGGGCATCCGATACTCCCCTTTCCCACCCTATGAGGTATTGGAAACAAACGAAATCAGCGTAAGCGAACTGCAAACCGCCCGCCAGCTGTCGCGGCTGTTGGACGGATTTTATAATACCCCTGCCTGGCAAGCCATCACCCGCACACTGATATTAGATGACGAAAACTTCCTTCACCTCTTCCTGGAATATCTGATACGGAAGAACCTTATCGACCAGCCGATGAGCCTGGAAAAGCGCGGACTAACCCTTTACGAATTCTGCGGAATCAATTATCCCGACTATCAGGTTGCAGTCACCATCGCCTGGATAGAAGCGGGCATGTCACTGAAGAAAGCGCCGGCAGAGCGAGTGAGAACCAAACGCCAACTCCCACCCGAGCATTGGAATGTAATTTACGGAGAATACAAAGATAACCTTCGGCTCTGCTTCCTGCCTGTCGGCGAGAAAGCAGAGGAAGGTTATTGGTTTGGATTTGAATCGGAAATACAGAAGGTGACACCAGTCTTTAAAGCGTCGTCCCTTTGACGGCCGAAATAATCAGCATCATAGGACGGCGCAGTTCGTCTTTCATACCGGGAATGGTATCCAGCATTTCCTGATCGGGCTGCGGCTCTTTCAGATCTACAATGCTGAAACCGGCAGCCGTAAGGTCGTTGATGTAGGTGGTAAGTGTCCGGTGATACTTCACGACAGGCTCTCCCAGGAATACGGCTTCCCGCTTCCCCTCGACGTAGTAATTATCGACAGGCCAGTGCATGGCATTGCCCTGCTCATCACGATGCCAATCCTGATTGCCATAAGCGGTAAATACCGGATGCTCCACCGAGAAAACAAAATGCCCCCCATCCGTCAAAGTCAGATAGACCTTATAGCAGATAAGAGAAAAATCCTGAATATAATGAAAAGTCAAAGAGCTGATGACAACATCATACGCTTGAGGCGGGTATTCCAGATCTTCCAAAGCTGCACACCGATAGGAAATCTGAGGCGCAGAATTCCTGATTTGCGCTTCTTCCAGCATTTTATGAGAAATATCCACACCCAGGACAGATGCCGCACCATGTTCCGCCGCATAACGGCAATGCCATCCATACCCGCATCCCAGGTCCAGCACACGCTTTCCCCGAAAGTCCGGTAACATAGCTTGCAGCGTACGCCATTCCCCCGCTCCTTTCAGTCCTTCCTGAGAACGCGCCATCCGGCTGTACTTCTCAAAGAAGGTTTCATCATCATACTTATTCTCTTTCATAACATCATTAGGACATTTATATTTTCAATATCATTAACCTTAGCGCTTATCCGCAATGGAAATATTTCTCGACTAACTTCAACATCTCTTCCGGATTATCCTGTATATCGCTACGGAGCGTCCTGTCGTCGTAAGAGCGCAGTTTGGCAAGAATACCGTCAATCATTGCAGGACTGAATACCCGGTATTGTTCAAATATAGCGCGTTGTTTTTCCAGGCAGTCAGCAGAAGAAACACAACTATCGGGAAGTTGTTCCAGTTGTTTCAACTTATTTTCATTTTCTTTCTTATGGATATTTACATTAACGTATGTTTTCTCGGCAATGGCCAGGGCATTGTCTATCTCGAAGCCATGACGGCATGCCACAGCCAGACCGGCTATCAACTGGTACAAGTCTGCCGAACCGTCCGGCGAACGCATCTCTACCGTCTGCTTCTGCGTAGTGTCATAGTGGCTCGGACCTTCCAGCGGATTGGCAAGCATGCACATATCCGTTTTTGCCGACCAGCCAAGCGGAACACGCACCAGCACAGAGCGGTTGCGGTCGCCCCAGCAAATATTGGTAGGCGCTTCCTGATGGGGAACAAGACGGAAATAAGAGGTAGGGTTCGTATTGCCGAAGGCTGTGATAGAAGGTGCCAGCTGCATCATTCCCGCAATCGCCTTACGGGCTGTTTCCGAAAGTACGCCGTCCTGCAACATCTGATTGTGACCGTCCTTCATAATACGCATGTGGATATGAAGCCCCGAACCTGCCTTGCCGGCTGTAATCTTCGGAGCGAAAGTAATGTTGTACCCATACTCGTGCGCCAGATTACGAATCACCCACTTGGCTATCATCAGCTGGTCGGCAGCATTCTCGGCACGTACGGGCAGGAACTCTATTTCATTCTGCTCATAGATTTTGCCATCGAGCGTAAAGTTGCCCACTTCGGAATGGCCATACTTTATCTGTCCGCCCGCCTGCGCAATATACGACATACATTCCGTACGGAATTGATTGAATTTGGCATAAGGAGCCGACTCATGGTATCCGCGCTGGTCAGTGGCAGGGAACAGACCGTCGTTCTCGGAGATAACATAATACTCCAACTCGCCCATTGCCTGGAACTCCATGCCCGTTACATCGGTAAACGCCCGACAGGCCTTGTGCAAAGTATATTCCGGCGAACTTTCCAGCGGTTCGCCATCCTTATTAAAGAAAGAACAGAGCATGGCGAGTGTAGGCTGGTCGGCAAACGGATCGACGAACGCCGTGCGGAAGCGAGGCACTACATACAAGTCGCTGCTGCCCGCCTCGATAAACGGGAACAAACTCGAACCGTCCACCCGTTCGCCGCAAGTAAGTATGGCATCGAGATAGGCAGCATTATTGATGACAAAGTTCAATGTTTTCAACCGCCCGTCTGCAGCGGGATACATGAAGTTCACCATCTGAATGTCATTCTTCTCGATATAAGAAATAATGTCCGCTTTCGTAAATTCGGAAGCCGGTTTCTGAAGGTCAGCCACCAACAGATTGGGGCTCATTGCCAGTTCTTGATTCATAATACGTGTTGTTTTAAGTTATTAGATTATCAGGCGGGAATTCTGTTCCGTCACCCGGTTATTTTTTCTTTCAGGTCTGTCTTGAACCGTTCCACTTCATCCTCTTTAAACCGGCAGTTGCAAATCTTCTCCCCAGCCCCCTTCTTCATCAGGCGATCCAGAAAGACAGCCTTTGCATCGTATGCACGGCACAGTTTACAAAGCGAAAGATGAATAGCCAAACGAATCCTCTCCGTCATGGACAGAGGAACATGAATACGCTTTTCTATTAAATATGTAGCTTGCTTGCACGAAAGCGTAAATATATGTATAAACTCTTTTAGCATTTCTACCTACGATTTAAACCAATGAACATCAATACATTTCCTCAACTGAAGACGGCTGCGCTGCAATAGTTTCCAGTAATTGGCAGCCGATAGATTCAACTCACGGCATATATCGGCTGCCTTTTGTTCCTGGAGATAGCATTTATTGACTACAATCAACCATTGCCGGGGCAGATTTTCAAGGCATCGATTGAATACCTCATAAAAACTGTCATTGTTCAACAGTGCACTTACTGCAAACTCGTCCTCTTCCCAAGGGTCCGCCACATCGGGTTCAATCCATTCGCCATGTCTATCAAAAAACGCATCGAAAGAGAATGACGGAGCACTTCCATTATACCGTTTCTTATATATATCGGCTACTTTGTGATGCAAGATACCCGTCAGCCAGGTTAACGGCGAACTCTTTCCTTGAAACGAATCCCTGCTTTTGTAAGCGGAAAAGAAAACCTCTTGAACCACATCTTTGGCATCTTCTTTATCAGAAAGCATATAATATGCCCGTTCCAACAGGACTTGTGAATAGTCATCTATCCAACTTTCCAACTCGAAAACCGATGTGGAGATTTCATTTTGCTGCATACGCTCATCGTTTTATCTCCTACAAAGATAGTCTTTTTTCATTATTTCTTATCAAGTAGCGAAAGATAATCGCCATATCCTTCTTCTTTCATCTTTTCCTTCGGAATAAACCTCAGCGATGCACTGTTGATGCAATAGCGCAATCCGCCTTTATCTGCCGGGCCATCATCGAACACGTGTCCCAGATGTGCGTCTCCGGTCTTGCTGCGTACCTCTGTCCGCTGCATGCCGTAAGAGTTATCCGTCTTTTCCAAAACCAGGCTCTTGTCTATGGGCTTCGAGAAACTGGGCCAGCCACAACCGGAATCAAACTTATCGGTCGAGACGAACAGAGGCTCACCGGTAGTTATGTCCACGTATATCCCTTCGCGCTTCTCATCCCAATATTCATTCTGGAAGGCTCTTTCGGTTGCACTTTTTTGCGTCACTGCATACTGTTCGGCGGTCAGCGTGGCGTGCAATGTGGCCTCATCCGGTTTCCGGTATTTCTTTTGAGAGGCAGAAGCGCCCGCGACCGTTTCACTCTTCATATTGGCTTTCTTCGCCATATCAAACAATTCGGGGCTGATATGGCAGTAGCCGTTCGGATGTTTATCCAAATAATCCTGGTGATAGTCCTCGGCGGGATAGAAATTCCTTATCGGTCCCACTTCCACCACAACCGGTTTGGTATACTGTTTTGCCAAAACCGCCACCGCCTGTTTGATAAGAGCCCGGTCCGCTTCATCGGCATAATAGATGCCGGTGCGATACTGCGTTCCCCGGTCATTGCCCTGCCGGTTGAGAGTCGTCGGGTCGATGGTCTTAAAGAAAAGGTCTATCAACAACTTCAAGTCAGCCTGTTGCGGGTTATAACTCACCTTCACTGTCTCGGCAAATCCGGTGTCGTCGCTGCAAACCTGCTCGTAAGTAGGATTCTTGATACTCATTTTCCCATTGGCGTAGCCCACTTGTGTATGGACAACGCCATTAATCTGCTTCATGAAATGTTCTGTTCCCCAGAAACATCCGCCTGCAAAATAGATTTCTTTTACATCACTCATATTCGTATTTTTAGAGAGCTGTCCGCTCATTGTTTCTTGCGCAGTTGCCAGTCCAACATATGTAAGCAACGCAATAGTCAAAATAATAGTTTTCATATATCTTTCTTTTTTTATGTTAGTGAATAAGGTGAAGGACGAAGGTACATAAAACCCAGTCCTAACATAGGAATGTCTTTCAGAATCATAAAGTTCGTAGTTGGCACTCCATCTACTATATTCCACATTCCGGGGGTAGTAAATAGGAAACTGAAGGTTATCAAAAACGTTGCGATAAGGCAAAGAGCCGCAAATGGTCTCAAGACGTCGTACTTCAGACTAAAAAGCAGCAGCAGCCCCGTAGTCATTTCGATTACTCCGAACAGATTGGATACTTGCTGCACACTCAATACGTCGTACAGCCAGAATAGCAGAAAATGATTCTCCACCAATGGCTTGATACCAGCCGCTTCAGTAGGTGTAAATTTGAAAAAGCCAATCCACAACATAATAAGCACGATACTTAAAAGTGAAATGTAATAGCCCAAACGTGCAAGTTGTGGGAATGGGCTGACAATGTAACTGATAATTGATTTCATGTTCTTGTTCTTAATAAGTTCATTATTTTGTTTCTTCTGATAGTTTAGTCTGTCATCCTACAAAATACTGACATCAATCAGAGAACTTTTTTTCAATTTCCTCATCAACCGTCGGAATACCCTATTAGTTATGTTATTCAAAAGTAAGGAAAATTATGGACTCAGCCATGCTTACTATATGAGTTAATTGTGCTATCTTTACGACTCGGATAAGAATCATTGGGGATGATGCCTATAATCATCCGGGATGATTTCCATAATCATTGGGGATGATTTATATAATCATTGGGGATGATTTTATACTGAGTCCTGGCATCGGCCAGACACAGCTACGGAGTCAATCGGGCTTAGTCAGAATATCGGCATGGCTCACTAATTATAAAAGGAGAAAACAAGTTATGGCATTTTACAAAAAACAGAAACTGAATGGGAAGTGGTATCCCCGAGCTATCACAGAAGGGCGGCCTTATACAACGGACGACGTTGCCGCCCGATTATCGTTAATCTCCACCGTAAGCCGGGGAGACACATATGCCGTATTGGCTAATCTGGGCGACGTACTGGCGGACATGATGAGCGCCGGACGGTCGGTGAAACTGATGGGTGTGGGTACGTTCTACTGCACCTGCCAGGCGAACGGACGAGGCGTAGACACGCCCGAAGAAGTAAATCCGGCACAGATTACATCCGTGCAAGTGCGCTTCATACCCGAATACAGCCGTGGACAGCGCAAACAGGTGACGGAACGGACGCTCGTAGATCCGAGGATGGAATGGATAGATGTGGATGAAATATAAAGAAAGAATCACAGTTAAAGACATAAATAAAAAAACTACCCAACTTCACATTA
This sequence comes from uncultured Bacteroides sp., assembly GCA_905203765.1. Classification (GTDB taxonomy): domain Bacteria; phylum Bacteroidota; class Bacteroidia; order Bacteroidales; family Bacteroidaceae; genus Bacteroides. Next base: position 213 of record CAJKXC010000058.1, on the reverse strand, counting down.
TTAAATGTAAAGTTGGGTAGTTCCTTAAGTCACTGATTTACAACAACTTCGCGGAGAGACAGGGTACTGAACCCAAACACCCAACCGCCTATAAATCAGTCTTTTATTTTCCAATATTTCAAATAGGTAACGAAACAGTAACGATTTTTATTAACGCTTTTGTCCGGCTTTGTCCGCTGTTTGTCTGCCTATCTCACGGGTTCAAAGATACAA
>CAJKXC010000057.1 GCA_905203765.1 uncultured Bacteroides sp. | reverse complement strand
TCTATTTACCATAACTTTTTGGATGTTATAGTCAACCTATATCAGGACAAGTCAATTCGCAATAATATCCATAATGGATAAATGGGAATTTAGCTGCATGCCCTGAAAGGGCTCAATTATATAGCGTAGGGCATCGCCCTACGTAAAAGGTCACATACGATACAAGCCCTGAAAGGGCGGAACTGTATGCAGGTTATGCCCTTTCAGGGTGCAAATTCAGAGGAACGCTCTTACGTAGGGCGATGCCCTACGCTATATAATTGAGCCCTTTCAGGGCACGCCGCAAGGAAATCTTGCTCCAGCGCTACGCTGGTAAATTATCATTTATGGGTATTATCGTAGTCAATCGTTATAAACTTCAGCCCGGCAACCCGCAACATAGAGAAGTGGATTGTTGAATAAGGTTGCGCCTGCGTACAAGTAAACTCAGTTCCAAAAAGTGCCATACGTTGGAACTGTCAGTTTCAACCTTTGAAACTGTCAGTTTCCTATAATGAAACCGGGAGTTTCATGCTTTGAAACTGGGAGTTTGCTATAGTGGAACTGGGAGTTTCCTTCGTTGAAACTGACGGTGAAGGCTGAAGGCAGCGAAGAATACTTGAAAGCGCTTTGTCTTCACCCGCTATCGACCTGCTGTAAAGCATTTGTTGCAGGTCGATGAATGGGATGAACCCTGTTTAAATAGTGTACCCCTTGCGGAACGTCTGCGGGGTTACCCCCACATGATGCTTGAAGAACTTGTTGAAGAAAGCCGCATTGTTGAATCCCAGGCTTATGGCTATGTCCTTCACCGACGTACTGCCGGTGCGGAGTTGCGTCTTGGCGTCCATGATAAGCGCGTGGTTGATAATTTCCATTGCCGTCTGTCCTGATTCTTTCTTGACGAGACGGCAAAGGGCAGCCGGTTGCATCTTCATTTCTTTGGCGTAGTAGCTCACTTTGTGTTCCCGGATATACTCGGTATGCACCATCCGAAGAAAAATGCGGTATTGCTGGAAGTGCCTGCTTCCGGGGAAATCCCTGACTTCTGCCCGATTCGGGAAAAGTTCGGAAATGCCTTGCAGCGTCAGGGCCAGTAGTGAGTGCAGGGTGGGGTGGCTCAGTAAGTGGCTGACCTCTTTATATAGGTGTGCTTGTAATGTGAACATTTCTTCATAGAGTTGGAACGGAATCTTAGGTAAAGGTATTATGCAATTGTTTCCAATCATGTGGAACTTGTCCATTATGCTTTTGCCCGTATCGGTATCCTGTATCAGTTGCTGCGAGTACATCACGACATATAATTCTATATCGTTCGACATATCTACAATTTGGAATAACGATTCGGGCGGAATGGCAATGAGGTCGTTAGGACCGACCCGGTGCTTTGTGAGGTTTATGGTTATTTTCAGTACGCCTTTGCAGCAAAGGGCGAAAACACACGCTTGGGCGCGATGCGACTGCGTCAGGCTTTTCTTCAGTTCGGCGGCAGTTACCTTTACGGCAATGAAATCTTTACTGATATTGAATCGGGATATATTCATGTGTCATTCTTTAGTGTACAAAAATGGGGGATCTTGGTGTATTATTACTGAAATTATAGTTAATATTCGGTGTCTTCCATGAAACTGTTCTGTTAAATAAAATAAAGATGTAAATAATGGAATATATGTTGACTGCAATGGAATGCTTTTATTTTTGGGATATTTTGTTATGTAAGTGTTTTCTCCGAACTTTGCGGGCTGAACTTATTATATCTCTTTGCGGGGATAATTCGTTTGGGAGTCTTAAACCGAATAATATGAATAAACACTGATTTATGTATCTCTCTATTCTTACCTTTCTTCCCTTGCTAAGGGGGAATGCCGATATTTATGTAATACTTATTGTCATTCTGCTGGCTGTCATAGCGGGGCTGTGTATCTATATTTTTCGTACACATACCACGCCTGAGGCGGAAAAGATGGTCAATGTCATAGCAGAACAGCTGTTCGATTCGTGGCCGGTGGGTATTATCGTTACCAACCCGAAGGGGTATATCGACCGTATCAACAAGCAAGCCGCTGAAGACCTTCAGCAGAATATGGGGTGCATGCTGAACCGGCATCTTGCCTCTATTCTGGAGATAATACAGGATCAGGAGAATGTGCTGCCCCGGTTCCTGCAGAATATACAGGAAGACAGGGAACGCGTGATTGCATTCTCTTCCAACAGCTTCATCTGTGAACTGAAACGGAAAGTCCGTTTCCTGATAGAAGGCTCTATCGTAGGGATATATGATGGTGGAAAGCTGTCCAGGATTGTATTGTACTATCGGAATGTACTCGAGGAACGTACCAGTACCCGCCTGCTGAACATCGCCCTGAACCGGATGCAAATCTTCCAATGGTCGTATGATATGGACAGGGACCTGATGGTGATCGACCCCCGCTACTTCGAATACTTGGGCATACCGACCAAAGACTATACGCTGACCACCGAAGAGTTTAAGAACTATCTGCATCCCGACGATGTGGACACTGTGATCGGCGCTTTGGCTTCACAACTGGAAGGCAATCTGAATGAAAACCTTATACCCTACCGCTTGCGCCGGCGGGATGGCACTTACGAGTGGTTTGAGGTGCAGTCCACTTATGTGGGGCAGTTGGCTAACTTGCCTTTTCGCGTCATCGGCATCTGCATGAGCACGCAGAAATACAAGGATACGGAAGCCCGCCTGAACGAGGCTCTGCAAAAAGCCCAGCGTAGCGACCAGCTGAAAAGCATGTTCCTTGCCAACATGAGCCACGAGATACGCACACCGCTCAACGCGATAGTGGGATTCTCTACATTGCTGGCTGCCGAGGATGCGGAGTTGAGCCGGGAAGAGATCAACGAATTCTCCTCGTTGATAGAAAAGAACAGCCAGTTGCTGATGGTGCTGATATCGGATATCCTCGACTTGTCCAAGATAGAATCGAATACGATGGATTATCATTTCCAGGACGTTTCCTTGCATACGATGCTCGAGGATATAGGCAAGGCGCAGAAACTGAATATGCCCGACGGAGTGGAAATGGTGGTGGACTTACCCGCAGAGGACTTGCGCCTTCATACCGATTCGGCACGGTTGGGGCAGGTGCTGAATAACATGATAAACAATGCCGTGAAGTTTACTTGCGAAGGTTCCATCAGCCTGGGATATAGACAGAAAAGCCCTGAAACGGTAGAACTGTATGTAAGGGATACAGGAGCAGGTATGTCGGAAGAGGTGCTGGACCATATCTTCGAGCGCTTCTATAAGGGGGATGCTTTTGTGCAGGGCACGGGGCTGGGGCTGCCGATCTGTAAAAATATAATTGAACATCTGGGCGGGAATATAACGGTTGCTTCCAGGAAGAACGAAGGCACCCGTTTTACGATAGTATTGCCATTGCAGGCTGCCACCTGAGAGCTTTGATAGATTTATCGTCTTTTTCTTATTGAATACAACTGAAAAACGCTACCTTTGTAGCCCTGAATGATAAAATCATTGACACTATGATATCTGTAGAAGGACTGAAGGTAGAATTCAATGCTACGCCTCTGTTCGAAGACGTCTCTTACGTAATCAACAAGAAAGACCGCATCGCCCTGGTGGGCAAGAATGGTGCGGGTAAATCTACCATGCTCAAAATATTGGCCGGCTTGCAGCAGCCCACTGCCGGCACGGTGGCGGTTCCACGGGAATGTACCATCGGCTATCTGCCCCAGGTGATGATACTCAGCGATGAGCGCACCGTGATGGAAGAGGCTGAACTTGCCTTTGACCATATCTTTGAAATGCAGGCGGACATCGAACGCATGAACCGGCAGCTTGCCGAACGCACCGACTATGACAGCGAGGATTACCAGAAACTGATAGACCGCTTCACGCACGAGAACGAACGCTTCCTGATGATGGGCGGTACGAACTACCGTGCCGAAATAGAACGCACCCTTCAGGGACTGGGCTTCAGCCGCGAGGACTTTGACCGTTCCACTTCCGAATTTTCAGGGGGGTGGCGTATGCGTATCGAACTTGCCAAGCTGTTGCTCCGCCGTCCCGATGTGTTGCTGCTGGACGAGCCGACCAACCATCTCGATATAGAAAGTATCCAGTGGCTGGAAAACTTCCTGGCTACGCGTGCCAATGCGGTAGTACTGGTGAGCCACGACCGGGCTTTCCTTAATAATGTAACGACCCGTACCATTGAGATAACCTGTGGCCGCATTTACGACTACAAAGTGAAGTACGACGAATTCATCATGCTGCGCAAGGAGCGCAGGGAACAGCAATTGCGTGCCTACGAGAACCAGCAGAAGCAGATTGAAGATACCGAAGCCTTCATAGAGCGTTTCCGCTATAAAGCCACCAAGGCGGTGCAGGTGCAGAGCCGCATCAAGCAGCTGGAGAAGATAGACCGCATCGAAGTGGACGAGGAAGATAACTCGGCATTGAGGCTGAAGTTTGTTTGTAGCAGCCGCAGCGGCAACTATCCCGTTATCTGTGAAGATGTAGCCAAGGCTTACGGCAGCCACGTCATTTTCCATGATGTAAATCTGACGATCAACCGTGGCGAGAAGATAGCTTTTGTAGGCAAGAACGGCGAGGGTAAATCTACCCTGGTGAAGTGTATCATGGACGAGATAACGGACTACACCGGAAAGCTGACATTGGGGCACAACGTACAGATAGGTTATTTTGCACAGAACCAGGCGCAACTGTTGGACGAGAATCTGACTGTGTTTGATACGATAGACCGCGTGGCGGTGGGCGATATCCGCACGAAGATACGCGATATACTCGGTGCATTCATGTTTGGCGGCGAGGCTTCGGACAAGAAGGTGAAAGTGCTCTCCGGTGGAGAGCGTACCCGTCTTGCCATGATTAAGCTGTTGCTCGAACCGGTGAACTTCCTGATTCTGGATGAGCCCACGAACCACCTCGATATGCGTTCGAAAGATATTCTGAAGGATGCTATCCGTGATTTCGACGGCACGGTGATTATCGTGAGCCACGACCGTGACTTCCTGGACGGACTGGCGACTAAGGTCTATGAGTTCGGCGGCGGCTTGGTGAAAGAGCACCTGGGCGGCATCTACGACTTCCTGCAAAAGAAGCAGATAGAGAATCTGAACGAATTGCAGAAAGCCCCTTCGCTGTCGGCATCGCCGGTCGGCGCAAAAGCGGCGGATGCAGAGGCTGCACAGCCTTCGGACAACAAGCTGTCTTACGAAGCCCAAAAAGAGCTTAACAAGAAGATGAAGAAACTGGAACGCCGCGTGGCGGACTGTGAAGCCGAAATAGAACAGACCGAATCGGCCATCGCCATTCTGGAAGCCAAGATGGCTACGCCGGAAGGCGCCTCGGACATGTCTCTTTACGGGCAGCATCAGAAGCTGAAGTCCCAACTGGACCAGGTGATGGAAGAATGGGATGCGGCATCGATGGAACTGGAAGAATTTAAGAAAGCATGATAAAACAATAGCAGCGTTTTGGCGCATAAATTTAATTATTATAAGTATGAGAGCAATTCACTATTTACCCATCGCAGCGTTCTGCCTGTTGGCAGCATCCTGCAGCACCGGCAAGAAGCAGGCTGAACTTACAGCCGGCATCCAGCTTGCCAATCTTGACACAACGGCTCTACCCGGAACCGACTTCTATCAATACGCTTGTGGCGGTTGGATGAAGAATAATCCGATCCCCGGCGAGTATTCACAGTATGGTTCCTTTACCATTCTTGCTGAAAACAACCAGAAGCAGATACAAGGCCTTATCGAAGAGTTGGCTGCTACTGAGCATGAAGCCGGTAGCGTTGCCCAGAAGGTAGGCGACCTCTATAAAATCGTAATGGACAGCGTGAAACTGAACCGGGACGGTGTGGCTCCCATCAAGGCGGAACTTGACCGGCTGGCTGCCCTGAAGGATACTAAGGAACTGTATCCCTTGCTTGGAGAATTGCAGAAAAAAGGTATCATATCCTATTTCTATGTAGGTGTAGGCGCCGATGACATGAATAGCGACATGAATGCCGTACAGTCCTTCCAAACAGGCCTTAGCATGGGCGAACGCGATTATTATCTGGAGAACGATGAAGCTATTTCCAGGATACGTGATGCCTTCCGCGTTCATGTGCAGAAGATGTACCAACTGGCAGGCTTCGATGAGGCTACCGCCAAGAAAGGCATGGAAGTGGTGATGGATGTGGAAACACGTCTTGCCAAGGCATTCCGCTCCCGTACGGAGTTGCGCGATCCGCATGCCAACTATAACAAGATGAGCATGGAAGAGTTGAAGAAGAATTATCCTACTTTCGACTGGGATGCTTATCTGGCTGCCCTGGGACTGAAGGATGTAAAAGAAATTATCATCGGACAACCCGCTTCTATGAAAGCTGCTGCCGATATCCTGAATACTTTGCCTATCGACCAGCAAAGCCTCTATTTGCAATGGAAGTTGATCGATGCTTCTGCAAATTGCCTGAATGACGAAATCGTTGCACAGAACTTTGATTTCTACAGCCGTACCATGAGCGGTACTCAGGAAATGCAGCCCCGCTGGAAGAAAGCTGTCGGCACGGTAAGTTCCGCTTTGGGCGAAGCTGTCGGCCAGATGTATGTAGAGAAGTATTTCCCTGCTGCTGCCAAAGAGCGTATGGTAACTCTGGTGAAGAATCTGCAGGAGAGCCTGGGCGAGCGTATCAAGAACCTGAGTTGGATGGGCGATTCCACTAAGGTGAAGGCGTTGGAGAAGCTGGCTACCTTCCACGTAAAGATAGGATATCCTGATAAGTGGAAAGACTATTCTACCTTGGAAATCAAAGACGACTCTTTCTGGGCGAATGTAGAACGCGCCAACGAATGGAGTCATAACGTGATGATTGCCAAAGCCGGCAAGCCGGTGGATAAGGACGAGTGGCTGATGACTCCGCAGACTGTGAACGCCTACTACAATCCGTCGACCAACGAAATCTGTTTCCCTGCCGGCATCCTGCAATATCCGTTCTTCGACATGAATGCGGACGATGCTTTCAACTATGGCGCTATCGGTGTGGTGATAGGGCATGAGATGACGCACGGATTTGACGACCAGGGCCGCCAATACGACAAGGAAGGTAACCTGAAAGACTGGTGGACGGAAGAGGATGCCAAGAAGTTTGATGAACGCGCACAGGTCATGGTGAACTACTTCGATAGCATCGAGGTTGCTCCGGGCGTATATGGCAACGGCCGTATGACGCTGGGCGAGAACATTGCCGACCACGGTGGTTTGCAGGTTTCCTTCCAGGCATTCAAGAAGGCTACGGCAGGTGCTCCGCTGCCGGAAATCGACGGCTTTACTCCCGAACAACGCTTCTTCCTGGCTTATGCCGGTGTATGGGCCAACAACATCCGTCCCGAAGAAGTGCTGAACCGCACGAAGAGCGACGTGCACTCACTGGGTAAATGGCGTGTGGACGGTGCGCTGCCTCAAATCGGTGCGTGGTACGAAGCATTCAACATCACAGAGAATGATCCGATGTTCCTGCCGGTAGACAAACGGGTTTCTATCTGGTAAGCAGGGAAAGACATCACTTTTTTTGAAACGCGGATTAGCGCAGATCAACGCAAATATTTCTTTGCGGAAATCTGCGTTAATCCGCGTTTATTTTATCATCTTCTCCCGCCTTTTTTAATTATACCTAATTTATTGTGTATGAATGTATGTGCGAATAAACAAAATTTGTAACTTTGCGCATCAAATACTCATATACGCATATTTTAATACGCAAATCCATGTCTGAAACAAAAAGAATTAAAACAGCTTTGGTATCTGTTTACCATAAAGAAGGTTTGGACGAAATCATAACCAAACTGCATGAAGAAGGTGTAGAGTTCCTGTCGACCGGCGGAACCCGTCAATTTATAGAATCTTTAGGTTATCCTTGCAAGGCGGTAGAAGACCTTACCACATACCCTTCCATCCTGGGCGGACGTGTGAAGACCTTGCATCCGAAAATATTCGGCGGTATCCTTTGCCGTCGCGGATTGGAGCAAGACATGCAGCAGATTGCCAAGTATGAAATTCCTGAAATAGACCTCGTGATCGTTGATTTGTATCCGTTCGAAGCTACCGTTGCAAGCGGTGCCGAAGAACCTGCAATCATCGAGAAGATAGATATAGGCGGTATCTCCCTGATTCGTGCCGCTGCCAAGAATTATAACGATGTGGTTATCGTTGCTTCGCAAGCCCAGTACCAGCCGCTTCGCGATATGCTGATGGAGCATGGCGCCGTTACTTCGCTCGAAGAACGCCGCTGGTTTGCCAAAGAGGCTTTCGCCGTTTCTTCCCACTACGATTCGGCTATCTTCAACTATTTCGATGGGGAAGAAGGTTCTGCTTTCCGTTGCTCCGCCAACAACCAGAAGACGCTGCGCTATGGCGAGAATCCGCATCAGAAAGGTTACTTCTACGGTAACATCGATGCGATGTTCGACCAGATTCACGGCAAGGAGATCTCTTACAACAACCTGCTCGACATTAATGCAGCCGTTGATTTGATTGATGAATTCGATGAAACGACTTTCGCTATATTGAAGCATAACAATGCCTGCGGTCTGGCTTCCCGTGCCACGGTGCTGGAATCCTGGAACGATGCACTGGCAGGCGACCCCGTATCGGCTTTCGGTGGCGTGCTTATCACCAACGGCGTGATAGACAAGGCGGCTGCCGAAGAAATCAACAAGATATTCTTTGAGGTTATCATCGCTCCCGATTATGATGTGGATGCGCTGGAAATCCTCGGTCAGAAGAAGAACCGCATTATCCTGGTTCGCAAGCAGGCTGCCCTGCCCAAGAAGCAGTTCCGCTCTCTGCTGAACGGTGTGTTGGTACAAGACCGTGACCTCAAGGTAGAAACTCCCGAAGATCTGAAGACGGTGACTGCCAAAGCTCCTACGGAGCAGGAAGTGGAAGATATGCTCTTCGCCAACAAGATCGTAAAGAACAGCAAGTCCAACGCCATTGTACTGGCAAAAGGCAAACAACTCCTGGCAAGCGGCGTAGGCCAGACCAGCCGCGTGGATGCCTTGAAGCAAGCCATTGAGAAAGCCCATAATTTCGGTTTCGACCTGAATGGAGCCGTTATGGCGAGCGATGCTTTCTTCCCCTTCCCCGACTGTGTGGAGATTGCGGGCAACGAAGGCGTAACAGCCGTTATCCAACCGGGCGGAAGTATCAAAGACGAACTTTCGTTTGAGTATTGCAACGAGCATGGCATAGCAATGGTAATTACCGGATTCCGTCACTTTAAACACTAATTATAAACAATGGGATTATTCTCTTTTACTCAAGAAATAGCGATGGACCTTGGCACAGCCAATACCATTATCACCACGAACGGTAAGATTGTGGTGGATGAGCCTTCGGTGGTGGCGCTGGACCGTCGTACTGACAAGATGATTGCCGTGGGTGACAAGGCAAAGATGATGCACGAAAAGACCCACGAAAACATACGTACCATCCGTCCGTTGCGCGACGGTGTAATTGCCGACTTCTATGCTTGCGAGCAGATGATACGCGGACTGATCAAGATGGTGAACAACCGTAACCGCCTGTTCTCTCCTTCACTCCGCATGGTGATCGGTGTTCCTTCGGGAAGTACCGAGGTTGAGCTTCGTGCCGTGCGCGACTCTGCCGAGCATGCCGGCGGACGTGATGTATACCTGATCTTCGAGCCGATGGCTGCCGCTATCGGTATCGGCATCGACGTAGAGGCACCGGAAGGTAACATGATTGTCGATATAGGCGGTGGTTCTACGGAAATCGCCGTTATCTCCCTGGGCGGTATCGTGGCAAACAACTCCATCCGTATTGCCGGTGACGACCTGACTGCCGATATACAGGAATACATGAGCCGCCAGCACAATGTAAAAGTCAGCGAGCGTATGGCAGAGCGTATCAAAATCAACGTAGGCGCCGCCTTGACCGAACTGGGTGAGGACGCTCCCGAGGATTACATCGTTCACGGCCCGAACCGCATCACAGCCTTGCCTATGGAAGTGCCGGTATGCTATCAGGAAGTGGCGCACTGTCTGGAGAAATCCATTTCGAAGATTGAGACAGCCATCCTGAATGCCCTGGAGAACACTCCCCCCGAACTGTATGCCGACATCGTGCACAACGGTATCTACCTGGCAGGTGGCGGTGCATTGCTTCGCGGACTGGACAAGCGTTTGACAGATAAGATCAACATACCGTTCCACATTGCGGAAGACCCCTTGCATGCTGTTGCCAAAGGTACCGGCGTAGCATTGAAGAACGTCGACCGCTTCTCATTCTTAATGAGATAATACCGGCGTATGCGAAATTTACTGAACTTTCTTATTAAATACAATTACTGGTTCCTCTTTCTTCTGTTAGAGGTTGCCAGTTTTGTTTTATTGTTCCGCTTCAACCATTATCAGCAGAGTGTGTACTTCACATCTGCCAACGAAGTGGCGGGGAAGGTTTATGAGATTTCGGGCGGTATCAGCTCCTATTTCCATCTGAAGTCGGTCAACGAAGACTTGCTGGACCGCAATGTGTGGCTGGAGCAACGGGTTACTGCTTTGGAGAATGCATTGAAGGAGCAAGGGCAGGACTCTGTCAGGCTGTACAGCCTGGAGCGGCTTGCCACTGCCGAAAACCGGATATTCAAAGCGAACGTCATAAAGAACAGCCTGAACCGGGCGGACAACTACATCACTCTGGACCGTGGTACGGAAGCGGGCATCCGCCCTGAGATGGGAGTGGTAGACGCCAACGGTGTGGTAGGCATTGTGTATAAGACGTCTCCCCACTATTCGCTGGTCATTCCGTTGCTGAACAGTAAGTCCAGCATCAGTTGTAAGATTGTGGGCAGCGATTACTTCGGTTACCTGAAGTGGGAAGGGGGCGATTCACGTTACGCCTATCTCAAGGACTTGCCCCGCCATGCAGAATTCAACCTGGGCGATACGGTGGTGACCAGCGGCTATTCTACGGTTTTCCCCGAAGGTGTCCTGGTAGGTACGGTCGATGATATGTCCGACTCGCACGACGGGCTTTCGTACTTGTTGAAGATAAAGTTGGGTACGGACTTCGGAAAAGTGAGCAACGTGCGCGTCATATCGCGCAACGGGCAACAGGAGCAGAAGGCGCTGGAGAATGATAAAGAATTGAAGTGACAGATCGTTTCCGTTTGGAAACAGTAAATATAGATAGAGTTGGTAATCAATTATCTGCATAAAATAGGATGGTTTATCGGTTTGGTGCTGTTGCAGGTGCTGATCCTGAACAATGTGCACATAGCAGGCTACGCCACTCCGTTTCTGTACATCTACCTGATATTGAAGTTCGAGTCGGACACTCCCCGCAACGCATTGATGCTGTGGGCGTTCTTCTTGGGGCTGACGGTCGATGTATTTTCCGATACTCCGGGCATGAATGCGGCGGCTACCGTGTTGCTGGCATTCCTGCGTCCCACCTTCCTGCGTTTGTTTGTGCCTCGCGATACATTGGACAGCATAGTGCCTGCTATCCGTACGATGGGTGTTTCCCCGTTTCTGAAGTATCTGGTTGTGAGTGTGGTTGTGCACCACGGGGTACTGCTTACCATCGAATACTTCTCCTTTGCCCACCTCGGGATGCTGCTGCTCCGGATTGTGGCGAGCTCTTTGCTTACCGTATGCTGCATTATGGCGGTAGAGGGGATGGGGAAGAAGTGACAGGGTGATAAGTGATAAAGTGATAGGGTGATAAAGTGATTGATGGGGATTGAGTAATGGCAAAAGATTATATACTGGAGAAGCGTAAATATGTGATAGGGGCGGTGGCTATTGTTATCGTTCTCATCTATATGTTCCGCCTGTTCGACTTGCAGATCATGACGGACGACTACAAGAAGAATGCGGACAGCAACGCCTTTCTCAACAAGATACAATACCCTTCGCGTGGCGCCATCTACGACCGCAACGGCAAGTTGCTCGTATTCAACCAGCCTGCCTACGACATCACCTTCGTGCCGCGCGAGGTGACCCAGCTCGACACTCTCGACCTCTGCAACGCTCTGAACATTACCCGGGAGCAGTTCGACAAGCGGATGAAGGACGTCAGGAACCGCTGGATGAATCCCGGCTATTCCAAGTACACGCACCAGGTGTTTATGACACAGCTCTCCGCCGAAGAGTGCGGGGTATTCCAGGAGAAACTGTTCAAGTTCCCCGGCTTCTACATACAGCGGCGTACCATCCGGCAATATACCTACAACTCCGCCGGGCATACGTTGGGAGACATCGGCGAGGTATCCAAGAAAGACATCGAGAATGACGATTACTACATCCGCGGCGACTATATCGGCAAGCAAGGCATCGAGAAATCCTACGAGAAGTACCTACGGGGCGAGAAAGGCGTGGAAGTACTGCTGCGAGATGCCCACGGACGCATCCAGGGGCATTATATGGACGGCAAACTGGACCGTCCTTCCGTGCCCGGCAAGAACCTGACACTGGGCATTGACATCGACCTGCAAATGCTGGGCGAACGCCTGTTGCAACATAAGATAGGCGCCATTGTTGCCATCGAACCCTCTACGGGCGAGATTCTCTGCATGGTGTCCTCTCCCTCTTTCGACCCTCACCTGATGATCGGCCGCCAGCGCGGCAAGAACCACCGCCTGCTCCAGATGGATAAGCGCAAACCCTTGTTGAACCGTGCCATTATGGGAGCCTACCCGCCGGGGTCTACCTTCAAGACGGCACAGGCGCTTACCTTCCTGCAAGAGGAGATTATCCATGAGGATTATCCGGCTTATCCCTGTGCACACGGTTTCAATTACGGAAGCTTGCACGTAGGATGCCACGGGCACGGTTCCCCCTTGCCCCTGATCCCGGCCATCGCCACTTCGTGCAACTCCTACTTCTGCTGGGGGCTGTTCCGTATGTTCGGCGACAAGAAGTACGGCTCTCCGCAGAACGCCATCACCGTATGGAAAGACCACATGGTGTCGCAGGGCTTCGGCTACCGTCTCGGCGTAGACCTTCCCGGCGAACTGCGCGGCCTGATTCCCAACGCCAAGTATTACGACAAAGCATACCGCGGCTCCTGGAACGGGCTGACCGTTATCAGTATCGCCATCGGGCAGGGCGAAATCCTTGCCACCCCGTTGCAGATAGCCAACCTGGGCGCCACCATCGCCAACCGCGGGCACTTCATCACCCCGCACATCGTGAAGGAGATACAGGATAACGAGCTGGACAGCATCTACCGTACCCCGCGTTACCCCACCATCGACCGCGAATACTACGAAATGGTGGTGAAAGGTATGCGTGCCGCCGTCACCGGAAGCACCGGTAGCGCCACCTGCCGCATGGTGGGTACCATCCTTCCCGGCGTAGAGGCTTGCGGAAAGACGGGTACGGCGCAGAACCGCGGAAAAGACCACTCCGTCTTTATGGGATTCGCCCCGATGGACAACCCCAAGATAGCCATTGCGGTGTACGTGGAGAACGGTGGCTTCGGTGCCACCTACGGCGTGCCCATCGGCGCCATGATGATGGATCAATACCTCAACGGCAAACTCTCGCCCGAGAACGAACTGCGGGCGGAAGATTTCAGTAACCGCGTTATCCTTTACGGGGACGAGGAGAGGTAGGTGACAGTTGAAAGTTGATAGGTGATATTTAATAGTTAAACGGTAATTAATAATCAGTAATTATACAGATGCGTAGAGACAGTATATGGAAATCATTGGATTGGGTGACGATTGTCATCTACCTGATGCTGATTGTGTTCGGCTGGTTCAGTGTCTGCGGGGCGAGACTTCCTCGACTTCTCCACCCGTGCCGGCAAGCAGTTTGTATGGATTATCTGCTCCTTCGGGCTGGGCTTTGTGCTGTTGATGCTGGACGATACCCTCTACGATATGTTCGCCTACCTTATATATATAGGGCTGATGCTGCTGCTCATTGTCACCATCTTTATAGCGCCCGATACCAAGGGGTCGCGCTCGTGGCTCATCCTGGGGCCGGTGAGTTTGCAGCCGGCGGAGTTTGCCAAGTTTGCCACGGCGTTGGCGCTTGCCAAGTATATGAGCGCCTACTCCTTCACGATGAAGAACTGGAAGAACTTCGCGGCGCTGGTGGCGCTTATCCTGCTGCCCATGATACTCATTATCCTGCAAAAGGAGACCGGTTCGGCGCTGGTTTACCTGGCTTTCTTCCTGATGCTCTATCGCGAGGGCATGCCGGGGGTGGTGCTGTTCTCCGGTGTGGCGGCGGTGGTCTACTTTGTGGTGGGCATCCGTTTCGACTCGGTGATGATAGCCGATACGCCGACGCCTATCGGCGAGTTTGCGGTGCTGCTGATGGTGCTGCTCTTTGCCGGAAGCATGGTATGGGTATATAAACGGCGCTGGGGACCTGCGCTGTACATCATAGGCGGGTCGCTGGCGGTGTTACTGGTGGCATATCTCGTTTCGGAGTACATCGTTCCGTTCAACCTGGTATGGGTGGAGTGGGGGCTGTGCGTGCTGCTGACGGGCTATCTCATCTTCCTGTCGCTGGCGGGCCGTTGCTGGACGTATCTGCTGATAGGGCTCTTTGCGCTCGGTTCCATCGGATTCCTGTATTCCAGCGACTACTTCTTCAACAAGGTGCTGGAGCCGCACCAGCGCATCCGCATCGAGGTGGTGCTGGGCATGGAAGAGGACCTGGCGGGAGCGGGCTACAACGTCAACCAGTCCAAGATAGCCATCGGCTCCGGCGGGCTGACGGGCAAAGGATTCCTGAACGGCACGCAGACCAAGCTGAAGTATGTGCCCGAGCAGGACACGGATTTCATCTTCTGCACCGTGGGCGAGGAAGAGGGTTTCATCGGTTCGGCGGCGGTGCTGCTGCTGTTCCTGGTGCTGATATTGCGGCTGGTGTCGGTTGCGGAGCGGCAACCGTCAGCATTCGGGCGGGTGTATGGCTATTCGGTGCTGAGCATCTTCCTGTTCCATCTTTTCATTAACATAGGCATGGTGCTGGGGTTGACGCCGGTCATCGGCATTCCGTTGCCTTTCTTCAGTTACGGGGGGTCCTCGCTTTGGGGATTCACCATTCTGCTCTTCATCTTCCTGCGGATTGACGCGGGGAGAAACAGGAGAATATAGACTTTCCTTATGAAATAACATAGAGTTTGGGCGGGATTGTTTAATTTTGCAGTCTTATTGATAAGAAGCATGCAGAAGATTCAATCAAAAATAGATTTGCCGGACAGGCGGACGCAGGCGGTGCTGAACGGTCTGACGCGCAGCCCGTTCGGCTTTGCTCTGTGCCGGTTGCCCTGGGCGGACAGCTTCCGCCTGGTGCTGCAGGCATCGGGCGAGGTGGAACAGTTGGCAAGCATACGCGGGCTGAACGGCAAAGCGGGGTTCGTGATGGCGCCTTTCCGGCTGTCGGCAGCGCATCCGTTGGTGCTTATCCGCCCGGATGTGACGGCGGACGGATGGGGGGAGATAAGCCGGGCGTTGGATGCGCTGGAGTTGGGAGAGGACGCGTTTATCTCCGATACTGCCGGGGTGTTTATCCCCGATACATCCATTCCTGATGACGCCGGGGCATCCGTCTCCGATGAAGTTGATTCCGCTTCCGCCCCCTTCGTCTCCGAAGAAACAGAGCGGGCGCGCTATACCGAAGCCTTCGGGCGCTTCATCGAGCCTTTGCGTAGCGGACGCTTTCAGAAACTCGTCCTGTCGCGCTCCGCCACGCGGCGCCTGGACGACGGATTCGCCCCGCTCACCGCCTTTGTGCAAGCCTGCAACCGCTACCCGCGCATGATGACATACCTTTGCCACACCCCGGCATCGGGCACGTGGATAGGCAGCACCCCCGAAATCCTGCTCAGCGGGCAAGACACCCGGTGGAACACCGTCGCCCTGGCAGGTACCATGCCCATGCAGGGTGAAGTGATGCCCACCGACTGGAGTCGGAAGAACCGCGAAGAACAAGCCTACGTGGCGGACTACATCCGCCGCATTCTGCAACGGTACGCCGAATCGCTGACCGAGTGCGCCCCCTACACCGCCCGCGCCGGGCAAGTGGTGCACTTGAAGACCGACTTCGGTTTCCGGCTGCCCTCTACCCATTGCCTGGGCGACCTGCTGCACGAGCTCCATCCCACGCCTGCCGTATGCGGGCTGCCCAAAGAGGATGCCTTCCGCTTCATCCCTCTCAATGAGGGCTACGAGCGCAGCTACTACTCGGGCTTTGTGGGCATGCTCGACCCCGGCGGCGAAACCCATCTCTACGTCAACCTGCGCTGCATGGCGCTGGCCCCCGCCGCCGCGCCCTGCC
>CAJKXC010000056.1 GCA_905203765.1 uncultured Bacteroides sp. | reverse complement strand
AAGGGAGCTGGCCGTATAGGACTTACCCGTTTTCGTTTTGCGGTTGCAAAGGTAGACATTATTTTTATATCTGCAATACCCCACTCTAACTTTTTTCAACTTTAACAAGAATACGACCTATACATACAATATTATTATTAACTTTGCGTCCTATTTCTTAGAAAGATGGCAGAAAACAGAGGTTACATACAACGATACGCGATGCTATTCGGCACTTACATGGGAGGATATTGGATATTGAAGTTTATTCTCTTCCCGCTGGCGCTGACCATTCCCCTTTTATCTTTCCTCTTTATCGGGCTGACGCTGGGTGTTCCCGTTATGGGATATTACTATGCACGGATGTACCGCAACCATGTGTGCGGCGGAAGTATCAGCTTCTTGCACGCATGGGTGTTTACGGTGTTTATGTATATGTTTGCCGCACTGCTCACGGCTGTGGCTCACTACATCTATTACCGCTTCATTGACCACGGTTTTGTAATCAATACCTGCGAAATGGAGATAAGCAACCTTGCCCGGAGCGGTATTCCGGGAATAGAAACTTACACCGATGCCTACAAAGAGGTATTGGAAGCAGCCCGGCAACTAAGCCCGATAGACATCACATTGCAGTTAATATCGTCGAATGTCTTCTGCGGCGCATTGCTCGCCTTCCCCACAGCCCTGTTCGTCATGAGACGGAGAAATTAGTAATTAGTAAATTGTAATTAGTAGAAATGGATATTTCAGTTGTCGTACCATTATATAATGAAGAGGAGTCGCTTCCCGAACTGTTCGCATGGATAGACCGGGTGATGAAAGCCAACAGCTTCTCTTATGAGGTGATTTTTGTGAACGACGGAAGTACCGACCGCTCCTGGCAGGTGATAGAACAACTGCAGGCACAAGCACCGGATGCGGTACGCGGCATCAAGTTCCGACGCAACTACGGTAAATCGCCCGCCCTGTTCTGCGGATTCGAGCAAGCACAAGGCGACGTAGTGATAACGATGGATGCCGACCTGCAGGACAGTCCCGACGAAATACCCGAACTCTACCGCATGATTACCGAAGAAAAATACGACCTGGTGTCCGGTTGGAAGCAGAAACGTTACGATCCGCTGTCCAAGACGCTGCCCACCAAACTGTTCAACGCCACTGCCCGCAAAGTATCCGGCATAAAGAACCTGCACGACTTCAACTGCGGATTGAAAGCCTACCGCCGAGATGTAGTGAAGAATATAGAAGTGTACGGTGAAATGCACCGATACATCCCTTATCTTGCCAAGAATGCAGGATTCAAGAAGATAGGCGAAAAGGTGGTTCATCACCAGGCGCGGAAATACGGAAAGACGAAATTCGGCTTGAACCGCTTCTTCAACGGCTATCTGGACCTGATTTCGCTCTGGTTCCTATCGACCTTCGGCATAAAGCCCATGCACTTCTTCGGACTGCTGGGTTCGCTGATGTTCTTCATCGGTTTTATAGCCGTTGTCATAGTAGGAATCAGCAAGTTGTACTCCATGCACCACGGACTGCCCTACCGGCTGGTGACGGATTCTCCCTACTTCTACCTGTCGCTGACGTCGATGATCATCGGTACGCAGTTGTTTGTAGGCGGATTCCTCGGAGAACTGATTTCGCGCAATGCTCCCGAACGAAATAAATACCAAATAGAGAAAACCATTTAACGATGAAAAGCTTAGTCAGACTTATAATACTCGGCGCTATCCTTTGCCCCCTGATCAGCATCGCAGTCTCCTGCTCGGAAGAGGCGGACTGCTCAATGGCAACACGTGCCATGGTACAATGCTACCTTTACACGATAGACCCTGAAACCCAAGTCGTAAAGAACGATACCCTCGACTCGCTGACGGTGACGGCAGCCGGTACGGACTCCATCATCATCAACAACCAGAAGAAGGTGCACGACCTGTCGCTGCCTTTGAGATATACGGTAGACTCTACCAAACTGGTATTCCGCTATAGCCGGACAAGAGTAGACACCGTGGTTATCCATCACACCAACACGCCTTACTTCCTGTCAATGGATTGCGGCTATCAGATGAAGCAATCCATCACCAAAGTAGGATACACCCGCCGTACCCTCGATTCTATTTATATAGCAAACAACGAAGCCACCAACTATGGAAAGGAAAATCTTAAATTATTCTATTAGTCTGGTGCTCTGCCTGCTGATGTCTTTTCCTTTATGGGCGCAGGAGAAGAAGAAGGTGGTGCCGCAAAAACCGCTGTACAATGGCGTATCGGTGGGTGTGGAGTTGTGGGGGCTTGCCAACTCGATGCTCGGCGGAGACTTCCTGAGTTCGGAGATATCGGCGGACGTCAACCTGCGAAACCGCTTCTTCCCCACCCTGGAACTGGGATACGGAACCACCGATACCTGGAGCGACAAAGGCATACATTATGAAAGCAGCGCTCCTTACTTCCGCTTCGGAATAGATTATAATGCGCTCTACAATAAGCAACATGGCAATATGTTGCTCGTAGGATTGCGTTACGGCGCAACCAGTTTCAAGTATGACGTAGAAGCCCTGGGGCTGAAAGACCCCATTTATGGCGGCATGGTAGGTAACCCGAATCTGGAAGACGGAATCTGGGGCGGCAGTCTGCCCTATAATTACAAAGGAATGAAAGGTTCCATGCAATGGGCTGAGTTTTGCGTCGGCATTCGCGCACACATATGGCAGGCGCTGTATATGGGATGGTCGTTGCGCTTCAAGTTCAAGCTATCCGCCACGACCGACGAGCATGGCGACCCGTGGTACGTGCCCGGTTTCGGTAAATATGGCTCCAACACAATGGGGATAACCTATACAATAACCTATAAACTACCTTTTTAGGACTTATGACAGGGTTAGAAATCTGGCTACTGGCTATAGGGCTTGCGATGGATTGTTTCGCTGTTTCTATAGCCAGCGGAATTATTTTGAAGCAAATCCGGCTGAAGCCTATGCTTGTAATGGCATTCTGCTTCGGTTTCTTCCAAGCACTTATGCCTTTGTTGGGATGGATAGGCGCGAGCCAGTTCAGCCACCTGATAGAGAGCATCGATCATTGGATTGCTTTTGGTATCCTCGCCTTCCTGGGCGGGCGCATGGTGAGAGAATCTTTCAAAGACGAAGATTGCAAGCACGAGTACGATCCTACCAGCCTCAAAGTAGTGCTGATGCTGGCGGTAGCAACCAGTATCGATGCACTGGCAGTGGGTGTTTCGTTTGCATTTCTGGGTGTTAAGGAATTTTCGGCCATTCTTGCTCCCATCGGCATCATCGGGTTTGTGTCATTTGTCCTTTCGATGGCGGGATTGATGTTTGGTATCCGCTTTGGTTGCGGCATTGCCCGCAAGTTACGCGCCGAATTGTGGGGTGGCATCATCCTTATTATGATCGGAACCAAGATATTGATAGAGCATTTATTTTTTAGCTAACCACCTGATAAACAAATACGATTATGGAGAAGAAAGTACAACGGAATTTTTTATGGATTGCCTTGCTGGTATTGGGAACCATTTGGATACTCGCCCGCCACAACCAATCAGTACCTTACCAAACGGATAACGGACTGATATTCGGTACAGTATATAAAATCACTTACCAATCCGATACTAATCTGAAGGGAGAAATCGAAGCAGAGCTCAAGCGCTTCAACAGCTCCCTGTCTCCATTTGACGGTGTATCGACTATCAGCCGCATCAACCTGAATGAGGACATCGTTCCCGACACATTCTTCGTCAATGTATTCCGCCGCAGCATGGAGATATCCCGAGAGACTGACGGCGCGTTCGATATAACCGTTGCTCCGCTTGCCAACGCATGGGGATTCGGCTTCAAGCAAGGAGAGTTTCCCGACTCTGCCATGATAGACAGCCTGCGGGAGATTACCGGATATGAGAAAGTGGCACTGTCGGCAGACGGTAAGGTGGTGAAGGAAGACCCGCGTATCATGCTCTCGTGCAGCGCCATTGCCAAAGGCTATGCGGTAGACGTCATAGCACAATTGCTTGAAAAGAAAGGTGTACAGAACTACATGGTCGATATCGGCGGAGAGGTCGTTGTTCACGGAAAGAATCCGAAGAAAGACCTTTGGCATATCGGAATCAATAAGCCGATAGACGATTCACTGTCGGTTAACCAGGAATTGCAGACGGTGCTGCAAATCACGGATGCCGGCATGGCAACTTCCGGCAATTACCGCAACTACTACTACAAAAACGGAAAGAAATATGCACATACCATCGACCCGCGAACGGGATATCCGGTGCAGCACAATATCCTTTCGGCCACTGTCATTGCCAAAGATTGCATGAGTGCGGATGCCTATGCCACAGCATTCATGGTAATGGGACTGGAGAAAGCCGAACAGTTCGCTGCCACGCATCCGGATATAGACGCCTGCTTCATCTATTCCGACGAAGAAGGCAAACTGCAATTATACCTGACGAAAGGTATGGAGAGGTATATTGCCAAATAGACCTCTCTCCACCCTAAAAGGAATCATAACCCCTTTATTGTCTTCATCAGCTGTTCTCCCAACCCGATAGTGTAACCTTGTGATACAAAGACTACCCGGTTGAATGTATCGGCTATGATGAATATCGGCAAAGAGTCCTTACTCCTTAACTTCATGCCATCCGCTATCTGTGCGGAAATACCGTCTGTATCTATGCCATACAGGATGGTAGAGGGTAATTCGGGGAATGCATCCTTGACGAATTTCCCAGATGCAGCCTCATCAGGGAAGAGCAATACCATCTTCCGTCCCCACTTTTCCAGATCCGCCTTGAATGCGGCAATATCGCGCAAAGCATGGTTGGTAGGTTCCTGGTTGACGCCTAATATACCGACTACGAAGTAGCCGCGTCCGCAAGCCTGCAACAAGCTTTGACGGGACGATGTATCGTTCAGCGGGGCGAACAGGGATTCCGAATCGAAGTTGCCGATAACCTGTACCCCATCCTTACTTTCGCGCATCACCAGGTCGATATCAGTCGTTTCTCCCGGCAGTATGCTGAAGAAGGTAGCCTCGGAAAGCACTGCGCCACTGGCAAGACGGGTACCGGTAACCAAAATATAATCTCCGGCATCGAGCGATGTGCCTGTTTTCAGCAGGCTGCTCCAGGATGCGCCGGCATCCTCATCATAAGTCAGCAATTGAAGGCTGCCTTGCGGAGTCAGTTTGGAGAGAGTGAAATGGGAGTAATATTTCGGATCGTCCAACGACCGGATCGGAGTGTACTTGGCAACCAGCCTGCCTTTCGGTGCAGAAACCTGCTCAGCCGCCTCAAAGTTAACGTCGACCGCTCTGTCGTCTTCTATCAATTGCACCTTGCCTGTCACCTCTTCGATGCGTGCCGGAATACCCATGCTGCGAGCCATCGACACAAAGAAAATGTCGCGGCTATGAGGATCTGCCACACGCGCTTTCCACACTCCTTCGGGAGAGATAGGCGCTCCACCCAGGTTGCAGTCTTTATCTATGCGGACGTTTGCTGCCACCCATGCCACCAATTTCATCGGATCTGCCACATAAGCCTCAGCGTCCTCTTTCGGAACGACCTTGCCAAAGAATGCCTTATAAGGAGTCAGCGTCTCATTGCTCACACGCGGATTGCGCACATATTTGCGGAAATACTCGCCGTTGACGCGTACACGAGACTGCATATGATCCATCAGCACTTCAAAACGAACGTCCCGAAGGTCTTTTGCCGAAATGCGTTGCAGAAGGTCGATACCACCCTTCTTTGACTTTTCGGAACGCAGGCGTGCCATGAAGTCGGTAAGCACCCGATGGTTTCCGCGAGAAGCAACCAGAATCGCTGCTACCGCATCCTCGTCCAGCTTATATTGCTTCGCAAAATAACGGGCTGTTTCATCCGTCATGAATGTAGCGACATAGGCATTACGGATGGAGTCTTCCTGCGCCATGCGCCGGTCGTTCTCCGCCCGCTGTTCGGGAGTCACTTCGGGCAGATTGGCTGTTTCCACCGGGGGAACGATGTCAAAGTCTACGGAGAAACTGTCTCCCGCCTTCCTGTCGAGCGTCACCGTCAGTTCCGGCTGCTTGCCGAAGGAGAGTTTGGCGAAACCGAACTTCCCGTCTTTCGACGCCCACACCAGCATATCGCCCTTTCCGGCAGTCAGACCGCAAGTGCCAACGGCATCGGTGTGCTTCGTGGCTACCGTATAGAATTCGGCATAATTGTATAGTTTGAACTCTACACATGCATCTTCCACCGGATTGCCTTGCTCGTCCTTCACCGTGACGGAAGCCTTGGCGGTAGGCGCGTAGTTGTCTATCACATTGATTTCGGTATAATTGGGAGTCATGGTCATCACTTCTTCCGCCCCTTCATAGCGCCCGAATACCTTGGTATGCATCAGCATGCCCCGACTGGCGGGTGCATTGAACCAACCGAGGTCGAGCACCGGTTCCGGTTCGCAAGCTCCGAGGAAGTGCCACTTGCCGTCCGCCCAGGCCTCTACCCACGCATGATTGTCGTCGGTATGCGCCCAGCGGGGCGTATATACCTGCCGAGCCGGAATGCCCACCGAACGAAGCGCGGCAACGAGCAGCGTCGATTCCTCGCCACAGCGTCCGTAAGCCGTGCGCACCGTTGCCAGCGGCGAACTGGTGCGGGAATCGGAAGGGGTGTAAATGGCTTTCTCGTGACACCAATGGTTCACTTCCAGGATGGCGTCGTAGAGGGAAAGGGACTTCACGCGGTCTTTCAGTTCTTCATAGAACACTACCCGTGCACTGTCCAGCGGTTCGTTGTTCACCCGCACCGGAAGTACGAAGTGCCGGAACACGTCCTCGGGAATCTGTTTTCCCCAAGGCATTTCTTCCTCTGCCCGCCGTGCGGCACGCACGTTCATCAGATGGAACTCCCCGGAATAATCGGCGATATCTGCCACCGGCATATAAGCATAGAGAAACTCCAGCGCTTCCCGCTCATACGTCGTCAGGTCCGTATCGAAGATGGCAAACAGTTCACTCTGCGACAACAATGCTTCTTTCTTCAGAAGGTCTTGTTCTACGCGTTGACGATAAGAAGCATCCGTCATAAAATGAGAGTCACCGCAAGCAGTGAACAGGCATACCAGCCCGAGGATTCCGAGAAGTCGTGTAGCTCGTTTCATAATGCACATTATTAAGGTTGAGCTACAAATTTAGGGAATATATTCGGATTTTACTTCAAATGTATCACCAAAGTCGTATCTTCCGAAAACGTGAAACGGCATTTTTCGTAAGACGGCGGCCCCATTACGCCCTGCGCGTCGTTGCTGAAGCCGAACTTCTCCGTAGGAATGCCGAAGGCGGCGGTGTCCAGTTTGGCATTGCCGTTCTCGTCCTGAAACAGGGAGATGGCATAAGTGCCGGCGGGAAGTCCCTGGCAGGGGATGGAGAGCACCTTGTCTTTTACGTCAATCCTAAAAGCTGTCAGGGGTTTCTTCATGAAAGTTTCTTCCGAGTTGTAGATGGCGACGTAGAGATGTCCTTCCACCTTTTCAATGCCGCGTACCTCGAGTGTCAAGTTCTGTGCAAACAGCAGCTGAGCCGCACCTTGCAATACAAATACCAGAAAAATAATCATTGTTCTCATTTTCGTTGTTTTTTAAAGGATTAATAATAATATTCTACAAGATTACAAATTATATAAACAGTCGTTGCCTCAGCCAGCCTCAGTCGTTACTTTAGGGTACCTCAGTCGTAACCTTAGGGTGCCTCTGTCGTAACCTTAGAGTACCTCTGTCGTATAGTGAGACTGTCTCTTTCTTACGTACTAATAACCAGTGCATTACGAGAATATCGTTTCAGTGATTTTATAGTCAATAAATCTACACAAAGCGCACAATAAATCTGCTCCATGACTTTAGAAGTTAGATACATCATAAGCCGCCTTCTTACCCAGTGTGATATAGACTCCGACATAGAAGAAGTGGTCGCTGGATGCCAGTATGGCTTTGTTATCCACCTTTCCGAATTCGTTCTTCCTGCACAGCACGTTGGTGGCGGAAGCATGAATAATTACCTTCCGGCTTGCCAGGAAAGTCAGTCCCAGGTCAAGGCTGTTATAAGGTTTCACTTCATCGTTCATCAAGCCCGGGCGTGCGGGATTGTGATAAGGGCGGCCGCTGCTGAAGCGATTCGTCACGCTGAGGATGGAGTGCAGGCTGGGAATGGAGTACTTCACTACCGCAGCCACGTTGTGGCGGGTGGCATACTGGGGAACGGTCATTTCAGTATATTCCTGATACTTGCGTTTGGAGATATTGTAGCTGTACGCAAGCTGGTATTCCAGATTCTTCAGCAAAGCCCTGTCACGAAAGAAGAGGTCGATGCCGTGGCTATGCCCGTAGCCGCCGGAAGTCAGAAGAGAGGCTTCCGCACCTGAGTTGGGGCTTGCTTCGGCATCGACTTCCAACAGTGCCAGGCGGTCGTAATCCTTATAATAGAACTCGGCCTTGTAGAAGCGGCCTTCGTGCTCGTACTGAGCGCCCAGATTGTACTGCACGCACGCTTCGGACTTCAAACGGGGCTGACGTACCAGGTACGTATTCTCCGGCAGCTGTGTATAGCGTCCCACGACGCCCGAAAGCATCACATCGCCCCAATAATAGTTCACTGCCAGACGCGGAGAGAAGTTCATCTTCCGGTTGCGCGTGGTATATTCCGTACGGAAAGAAAGCTCCGCCTTCAACTGCTCCACCGGATAATAGGCGGCGGAAAAGAAGCCGGCATTGACAGAGGGAGACATATGGTTGCGGTCGTCTATCGTGTACAGCCGGTAGTGATTGTCGTAGCGGCGGATAAAACTCTCCAAGCCCAGGTCGAGGCGGAATGCCGGAGAAAGGCGCTTGGAAGTCTTTACCTTCAGGTGCAGTTCCTGCTGACGTTCCAGCCAGTTGTCTCCGGCGGCGGCAGCACTACCTATCTTCTGTTCGTAAAAGGAATAGGCTGCTCCTGCAAACCAGCTCCACTCGCCCGAAGTGCGGCGGCGGAAGGTGGCATTGATATAGAGATTGTCCTCTCCCAGCCCGAACGGCCGGCGGTCGTCACCTTCGTAAGTGGAGAAGTCCGTACGGTCGTATTGGGCGTAAATCTTCAGTGCCGTCGCCTCATCGGGCGTATATCTGAACTGGGTGGCGCCGGAGAACATCCGGTAAGGGCGCTTGAAGTCCCTACGCCCGGAGTAGATTTTATCGTACAAGCCCAGGTTCTGGTAATTCAGGTCTACGGAGAGCGAGCCTTCGTCGAAAGCGCGTGTACCGCCACCGCCTACGCCGACTACGGAAGCATTCACCCCTACTTTATTGACCTTGCTGTAATCTTTCGTTTCCAGCGGCAGCACTGCCGAAAGCGCTTCGCCATACTCCTGCGAAGCACCGCCCGAAGCCAGGTTCACCCCGCTGAACATGAAGGTGGAATAACGGCTGCGCGCCGGGGTATTGATTCCGGTGGAAGTATAAGGATTCAGCACGTGCATCCCGTCGATATAGGTTTGCGTCTCGTAACTGCTTCCGCCGCGTACCAGCAATTCGCCGCTTTCGCCCTGCACCTGCGTGCCCGGCAGGGTTTGCAGCGCTTTGTACAAATCGCCGTTCGCACCGCCCACCGTGACCAGCTCCACCGGACTCAGGTCGCTCCACCGGCTGTTGGCGGCAGGCGTCTTATGTCCCTTCACTATCACTTCTTCCAAGCCGATGCTGTCAATACTGAACTTCAGATGCACCGTGTCCGTCACCGCCTTTTGTGCAACAGAATATGGTGCAATGAGCAAAGTGCCTAAAGCTAAAAAGAGAATTCTTCGTTTCATATCTATACGTTTGTTTCGATTTCCATCGGCAAACATATAGGAAGAATTCCGGGCAAAAAAATATCCGGGACAGACAGCCCGGATATGTGACTAATGGCATATGCCTTGTGACGAACAGCGTATTTCTGGGACGAATGACATACAGTTAACAAGGATATAGCTACAAGTTAACAAGGCATTTCCTCATCAACCCGTCAGCTCTCCCCCTCGTCAACTAAGATCCTTTTCACCTCTTTGGCATACGCTCTGGAAACGGGCACTTCTTCCTCGCTCCCCTCCAGCCGCAAGCGGTATCCCTGCGAGTTTCCATCCACTTTCACCACCTGCCGGATGTTCACCAGGAAGGCGCGATGACAGCGGATAATGAAAGGACAGGCGGACACCGCTTCTTCTGCCTGCTTCATGGTGGCGCGCAGCAATTTCTGCATCACCTTTCCGCCTCCGGCAGAACGGTAGTTCACTTTCACATAGTTTCCTTCCGCCTCGGCATAGAGGAAACTGCCGGCGGCTACTTCCAGCATTTCTTTGGTTCCGCCACAGAAGGTCAAGACCGCTGAGGGCGTTTCTTCTTCCTTCCGGGTGTTTGCCTCTGTGGAAACAGAGGTCTTCTTTGAAAGAAGGAAATTCATTTCCGTTGCTTCCCTCAGGTTGCGGGTAAGCTGTATGTTCCGGTTCCACATGGATAAAAAGATAGTGGGAAAAGGTGCAAGCACTGCCACCCAAAACAGCGTCAAGAGAAGCAGTCGCCACTCCAGCCACATATTCCACTGCCACGACTGGTATATCCAAAGACCTATAGCTATCAAGAAAAGGAGTAAAAGGAGATTCAGTACATACCTGCCCAGCGTCCAGTTCTGCTCCTTATAAAAAGAGGGGAACAGTGCCGGCAACAAATAAGTACAAATGCACGATGCAATCACCGAAATAAGCGAAGAGCCGAAAGCTATGCCCAGTTTATTCCCCTCTATCTGCGCTATTCCAAAGGGCTGGAGCAAATAGAGTATCAGAAAAATGATGACCGCAGGTATCACCACTGCCTTCCATCGCTGATAAAGCACGGGATACGGGCTATGCAAAAGTTCTGTCAGTTTATTCATTGAGCTATAGCTTAATAATATAATATGAGACAAAGATATGTTTATCTCCGCTTTCGAAGCAAAGATATGCAATAAATTTGTAATATGCAGATTGCAAAAACCACTATTTTTAGAAAAAAGAGAGGGAATAATGAATATTTTTATGTTATACAACATATATTTCAAGAACAATTCGTATCTTTGCAGCGTTATAAGATAAAAGAAAAAGATGTAGAACCCGCTTTCCGAAACGCGGAAGGCACAAAACTAGACGATTATGAAAAAGAATGCAAATGAAATTTTTATGTTACAGTACCGTATCAAACGCTATCAAGCAATGGGAAACGGAACGATGTGCCAGGCATTGAATGGCAAACTGCAAAAACTGCTTGCAAAGCAGTCTCACATTACCATGTAAACAACACCTTTAAATAATATGAATAAGGGCGAGGAACTGAAAGTTCTTCGCCCTTTTCTATTTGTCGCGCTTCTCATAGTATATTTAATCAGATACAATATCTTTTCCGAAAGGCGTCAATGCCAGTGCCGCCAGTTTGAAGTGTTGCAGTCCGAAGGGAATGCCGATAATGGTAATGCACAGCACTACCCCGAAAACCAGATGCGAAAGGCTGATCCAGATACCTCCCAGGAGTATCCACAGCACATTCATCAGCACATAGAGGCAACCGCTCGAACGCTCACCGCTACGTACCTCCTTGCCGAAAGGCCACAAAGCAAGCCCCGCCATCTTCAGCGTCTGCATTCCGAAAGGAATACCGACAATGGTAAACATCATCAGCAAACTGGCTATAAGATACTCTACAGCGGTAAAGATGCCGCCAAATATCAACCATAAGAGATTCATTAAACACCCCATCGCATTTCATTTTTATATTCCAACCACAAATATACACTATATTTATGAATTCAACCCATGAATATCAATAAGCTTTCCCCACCACAAACTCACTTTGCACTTTTACCTCTTTGCCATCCGCCGAAAGACCCTGTAAAGTGATGGTGTACGTTCCGTTCATATCGGACGTATAGAAATGGACGGCACCCGTATCAGGAGTAATCGCCGGATTCCAATAAAGCGTATGGCGGAAATCGGGAATACGGGAGTTGAGTTGCCCTTCCGACCGATATTCGGGAGCGACAAATGCCGGTTGTTTCTGCGGAAACTCATAAGAGAATAATTGAGAATTTTCGTCCAAGCGCATATCGGGCATAGTACCTTCATGCGTCACGAGCGAAAGAATACCGTCATACAGTTCGTCTCCAAAACAATATTTACCGGTATACCGGTGTATATAGTGGAGCCGGCGGGCATCATAATCCAATATGGCTTCATGGTCCTGAATCGGCACTCCATCCAGCAGCACCAGTGTCTTCATCGTACTGAACCGCCAAACATCCGGTTGCAGTATCTGAATGATGCTTTTACCACCTATTTTACTGGCGCGTACTCCCAAAACAAACTCAACCAACGTTTCGCGCACCGTGTTGAAGCGCACATACTCATCCAGATTATAGGCAGATGCAGGCGTAAAGCCATGCAATTGTTCCAATATTCCCCGCGTCTGCGCAGAGTCTTTCGGCAGAAGGGGATGCAACTGTGCACCGAAACTGCGCTCTATCATTGCATCTTCCCGGAACGACAAACGAAGTTTTGGCAGTGTCTTCGCCACAATCCCGGCAAAAGGAGAAACAAGCTCCACCCTATAGGGAACCTTCTCTTCCGGGAAAGCCCCCAGCACAATCTCCTGCATATCCGTTATTTCAGTAGTATAGAAAGCATGCGTACCGTCGGGCTGAGGTTGCCCGTCGAAAACACGGATGTCCTTGCCCACACACGACAACTTCGCATTGACAGGAACAGATGTCGGTCCTACCAGCTTCCCGGTCACTATATGCCCTTCACACTCTGCTATAAAATGCCGGCTCGGAACACGATTATCCTCTGCCTGCCTGTCGGGCTGTGATGGAAAGCCGGATAACACGCAGTCTTTCCGTACCACGGACAAGCTCAATTCTTTAGTACCGGCGGGCAGTTTGGGCAGGGTCAGAGTTACCCTGCTGCGATTCCCGTATATCGGTTTGTCTGTCATCAAAGGTACCGTTGAAGGTGCCTTGCCAACTGAAACGGTAGAAGTAGAATCGGTGATAAGTTCCACATTATCTTCCTCCGTAGCCTGAGTGGTATTCAGCAACGCAATGTATTTCTTGGGAAAACAGCTTTCCGGCCGGTTCCTCATATAGCGCGTGTATGCCGTAAGCTGATAAGCTCCCGTATGCATGGTCTGGGGAAGCCTGATACGCCCCCACCCGTTTCCGTTCTGCAAATCAATCTTACCTTGCGCATAGACTTGCCTGGTATCGCCGATTTCCACATAAGCCACACGGCTCAGTACGCTTTCGTGGAGCAACGAGTCCGTCACGCAAACTTTCACCCACAAATATTCTCCTGCCACATAACATTCCTTGTCCGTATAAATACGCATGGATTCAACCGTCTGGGCATATACCCCCAGTGCAACAATCCAACCGATAATGATAGCTATTATTCTTTTCATGCCATTCCGTTATTAATTGATATTTTCCGGCCAGAACGCAGGTTTATCAAGAGTAGCACCCAATGAACGTACATCCGTACACTCCATCGGAGCCCAGGCACATTCATCCCTCGGTCCGAATGCACTCCAGGCAACCAGACGATATCCCATCAAATACAATCCGATATCATAATGCTTACCCACAGTCTCCTTATCCAGAATGCTACAATCGCGCAAGCTGACGTATTGCACCTCTTTACTCGAAAAGCTGAGCCGATATTCCGACACATTCATATTGACTCCCACATAACCTATCACCTGCTTATTCGGATTGCTGCACGTTATATTCGTAGGCAGTTCCGACGGTTGGGGAGCAAATATGCCGCCCATTTCCTCACTAATCTTCACTTTCTCCTGATAATACTCATACTCGCCCTTCGATACTTTGCGCTGCCTCATCATCGTGCTGTAATAACAAGAAACGCGGTCATCGTGCGAAGCGATAGAGTATACCCGCTTCTCCTTCAGTTGGTTGTCCACAGTCGCTTCCGTAGTACCTATCATGGTTTCGGTAGACAGTACATGACACCACCCCTTTGCATAAGGAGGACTGGGATAAATGGTTACGGTATTGGTTTCGGGCTCATAATAATAGATAGTGGCATATTTCGCCCTCACCTCCCAATCTTCCTCATAGGTCCATATATAGTAGGCAGGTCCCTGGCTATGCATATCAATGCAAATATAGATATCTCCGTATTCCTTCGGTTGGTCAAAAGTAACGTTGTCTATCGCTTCCGTCTCTATCGGCTTTTGAGGATCGGAGGTATAAGTATCTCCATTGTATACAATTTCCAGGCTATAGCTTACCTCTTTATCCAGTGTTCCAATGGCAACCTGGTACTTCCCGCTGCCCAAAGCCACTCCATCGAGGCGCGAGCCGTTGCTGCCCACCACACTAAGGCGGGCATTTACCTGGTTATAGTCTTGCGGCAGTTCCTCCTCATTCAAGGATATGCTGCGGCTCAGGTAGAAAACAACCGTGCTGTCCGATATGATATTACCCTCTACGACAAGCAGTCCTGTATTCTCGTTCGGCAGATTGGCATCGAATTTATCCACACAATTACTGATGACAAGCCCCAGCAGGCAGATCCATACTCCTATGCTGATTTTCTTCTTCATATCGCTTTAGAATTTTATATTATAAGTAACAAAAGGAATGGGGGCGCCGAAAATGGACATCTTGTATCCTTGAATCTTGTTGTTCTCGGATACATAATAGATGGAATAGGCATTCCTCCTTCCGGTCAGGTTATAGACACCGAAAGAAATCGAACTATGCGTCAGCAACGTCAGATGATGGCTCGGCTCGACGTTGAACGACAAGTCCATACGGAAATAATCGGGGATACGATAGCTGTTGCGATCGGTGTAATAGACCTGCATCTTCTTCAGACCTTGGTCATAGTACTGTCCGGCAGGTATCGTAGTAGGACGCCCCGTACTATAATCCATATTGAACGACATACTGTACCGACGTGTAAACTTGTAGTTCCCCACCAGTTTAAAGTCATGCGGCTTATCATATTCCGTCGGATACCATTCCCCTCTATTCACAGGGCGGGTAATGCGCGGATCGTTCTGCCGCAAGAAGGTGCGGGAATAAGTATAGCTTACCCAACCATTCAGTTTACCTACCGGTTTCTTCACCTGGAACTCAACGCCATAGGCATATCCCTCCGTATTGATAACGTCCGTCTCCAAATGATGATTCATCAGCAACTTGGCGGAACTGCGATAATCCAGATAGTCGCTCAGTTTCTTATAATACCCCTCTACCGATAACTCCAGTACCTGCCCCGGCGTGTTATAGTAGGCTCCTGCCGCTATCTGCCAGCCGGTTTGAGGTTTGATGTTAGGATCACTCAGCCTCCAGGTATCCGTAGGCGACATTATCGTAGTGTTAGATACCTTATGGATGTACTGGCGCATCGTATTGAAACCCGCCTTCACCGAGAAGTCGTCCGTAAAAGCATAGCGCGCCGACAGCCGGAATTCCGGTCCGTGATAAGTCTTGATAATCTCTCCGTTCCCTGCCGTTATGGAATCGACCACCGAAGTGAGGGAAGGCAACGTGCCTTCCGGATATGTATAGTAAGTGCGCGGTCCCAAAGCATTGAATATGGAGTAGCGTATACCGGCATTGACAGAGAACTTGGAAGTAATATCCCACTGGTCGCCCACATAGACGGCACTTTCCAGTGCTTTGTCCCGCTGGAGTTCATCACGCTTCACCAAGGAGCTTGCGCCCAGAGGTTCATAAGTTCCCGTATTCACGTTGTAGAGCTGGCTCATCAGTCCGAAGTTCAGTGCATGGCCATGACCGGCATCGAAAACAAAGTCCGCCTTTCCAAACCACTGGTTGATGGCAAAAGACAGCCGCGCCGCCGAAGTCTGTTCCACTGTCTCGTCGTTCAAATAGTCGTAGTGGTCGTAGCCGAAAGAGAAGTTTGCCGTGAGTTTCTCCGAAAAGATGCTTCGCCAGTTTACCGAGAAGTTCATATTATTATAGGCATACTTCTCATTATCATTAAAGGCAAAACGGTCGTGGCTATAATAGCCGTAGACATTCAGTTTGTTCCGCTCGTTCAGGGTATGCGAGAACACAGCACCCAAGTCATAAAATCCCGCCTTTCCGTCACGATAGCCACTCTTGCTGGGCAGCGTCTTCATAATCCAGTCCGAATAGGTGGTACGCCCGCTCAGCAAAAGGGATGTTTTCTCTTTTATAATAGGAATCTCAAGATTCAGTTTGCTGGTGACAAGTCCGATACCTGCCGAACCGGTGAACTTCTCCTTGTTCGCCTCCTTGCTGGTGATGTTCAGTACGGAAGCGATACGCCCGCCAT
>CAJKXC010000055.1 GCA_905203765.1 uncultured Bacteroides sp. | reverse complement strand
ATCGGAAGCTCACTTTTGGATATTTATTACGGTTTTAATCTTAATTTCCCCTACCAGGTAGTCAGTGCCAAGGTAAATAATCGCTCCGAAGGACTAAATTTCCGGGTATATAATAATAAAGATGTAGAGTTTCTCGACATACGCGACTCCTCGGGTATGCGCACCTACGTCCGCTCTTTATGCTTTATTCTTTACAAGGCAGTCAGCGAACTATTCCCGGACGGCAAACTATATGTAGAGCATCCGGTGTCCAAGGGTTACTTCTGCAACCTCCGCATCGGGCGTCCCATCGAGCTGGAAGACGTGACCGCTATCAAAAAGCGGATGAAAGAGATTATTGCCGAGAACATTCCTTACCACCGCATCGAATGCCACACTGCCGAGGCTGTACGCATCTTCAGTGAACGGGGTATGAAGGATAAGGTGAAACTGCTCGAGACTTCCGGTTCGCTCTATACCTATTATTATACGTTGGGCGATACCATCGACTACTATTACGGCAACCTGCTCCCCAGCACCGGCTTTATCTGGCTGTTCGACATTGTAAAATACTATGACGGCCTGCTGTTGCGCATTCCCAACAAGAACAATCCCGATGTATTGGAAGAAGTAGTAAAGCAGGAAAAAATGCTCGACGTATTCAAAGAACATCTGCGCTGGAACTATATTATGGGAATGAGCAACGTAGGTGACTTCAATATGGCCTGTGAAGAAGGACACGCCACCGACCTCATCAACGTAGCTGAAGCCTTGCAGGAAAAAAAGATTGTACAAATAGCCGATGACATCTACCGACGGGGCGAAAACGGAAACCGGGTGAAACTGATACTTATCTCCGGCCCATCCTCCTCCGGCAAGACCACCTTCAGCAAGCGCCTGTCCATACAGCTGATGACCAACGGGCTACACCCATACCCCATTTCACTGGACAACTACTTCGTAGATCGCGAAGATACACCGCGTGACGAGAATGGAGACTACGACTACGAATCGCTCTATGCCCTCGACCTCGACCTCTTCAACCGGCAGTTGCAAGCCTTGGTGCGAGGCGAAGAAGTGGAACTTCCACGCTACAACTTCACCCTCGGGAAGAAGGAGTACAAGGGAGACAAACTGCGCATCGACGAACATACAATCATTATACTCGAAGGCATCCACGCCCTGAACCCGGAACTGACTCCACACGTCCCGGCGGAAGATAAATACAAGATTTACGTATCTGCCCTCACTACTATTTCATTGGATGACCACAACTGGATTCCCACGACAGACAATCGTTTACTGCGCCGTATCATCCGCGACTTCAACTACCGCGGCTACTCGGCACAGGAAACCATTTCCCGCTGGCCCAGTGTGCGCACCGGTGAAGACAAATGGATCTTCCCCTATCAGGAGAATGCCGATGTAATGTTCAACTCCGCCTTGCTGTTCGAGTTTGCCGTGCTGCGTTGCCATGCCGAGCCCATTCTAACCAGTGTGCCGCGCAACTGTCCCGAATATGCCGAAGCCTACCGTCTGCTAAAGTTCATAAAGTATTTCACACCCGTACAGGATAAAGAAATACCACCCACATCGCTGCTGAGGGAATTTTTAGGTGGAAGTAGTTTCAAATATTAAAAAAGAGCGATTGTTCTGCACCATGTATTAAAGAATATTACTACATTTGTGTGCTAATCAAACGTATTTACATAATGAAAAAGATAATATCTCTATTCTTATTAGCTATATTCTGCTTCTATAGCCAAATTTATGCCCAAAACCGTGCCGGAGAATTGATGCAACAAGCACAGGAGAATCTTGATAAAAAAGAATATATCAAAGCCCGTTATCTCTTTTTGCAGGCCTACAACTCCTTTGCCTCCCAAGACAACTACGCCAAGGCAGTGGAGTGTGGTGTCAATGCCAGTGCGCTCTATCATCGGGAAAACTACTACAAAGAGGCCTTCGATCTGCTTCGCAGTGCCGAAATGGCAGTAACTACCGGCGAACAGAAAACCGGTAAAGCCATGCCGGAGTTGCGATTCCGCATCAATAAAGAACGGTT
Organism: uncultured Bacteroides sp.; assembly: GCA_905203765.1. GTDB lineage: Bacteria > Bacteroidota > Bacteroidia > Bacteroidales > Bacteroidaceae > Bacteroides. Next base: position 14,370 of record CAJKXC010000055.1, on the reverse strand, counting down.
GCAGATATACATCAACACCAAGAATCCTGCACGGGCCAAAGAATTGCTGAGCCGGTTGGAAGAGACAGCTAAGGCATCGCGCAACGATTCCTTGAGTAACGACCTGCTCTACACCCAGGCCAATTACTATTACACCTTCGGTATGAATACCCAGGGCGATGCTGCCACCAACCGACTGATAAGCCAGTACAAGGAACAAAAGAACTATGCCAAAGTAGACGAATGCTACAAAACCCTCATCAGCATTGCCCGCAAAGCCAACAACGCTGGGGTAGTGGCACGTACCTACGACAAATACATTCTCTGGACAGATTCTGTAAAAGCGCTTACCGCCCAAGATGAGTTGAATGCGTTAAAACAGAAATACGACGAAAGCCTTACTACCATCCAGGAGAAAGACGATTCGCTGAGTGCCAAACAGTATATCATTATCGGACTCTGTGTACTCGCAGCCATCCTTGCCGCCGCCCTGGTGCTGGGTGCCATCGTGCTGCTGCGCTTCATCGTCCTCACCCGTAAACAGAAAAAAGCCATCAGCGTTGCCAACGAGCACAACGAGCTAAAGACCAAGTTCATTCAAAATATCTCCGCACAAATGGAGCCCACATTGAACACGCTGGATGCTTCCTTACCCGGCGTACGCGCTCTGCACACTTTCTCGCAGCACATCCAAGAGCTGTCCGAGTTAGAAAACAGTTTGTCCGAGCCTTATGAAATGCAGGAGAAGAACATTTCTACTTTCTGCGAAAACGTAATGGACAAGATTAAAGGAAAAACGCAGGAAGAGGTCACGCTGGCAGTGAATGCCCCCAAACTGAATGTAAAAATCAATCCCGAACAACTGGAACACATACTGTTGCACCTGCTGGAAAATGCTGCCGAGTACACTCCCGCCGGAGGAAAGATATGGCTCGATTTCAAGAAACGCGGCGCACATACCCACCAGTTCATCATCAGCGATACCGGTTGCGGCATCCCCGAAGAACAACGCGAAAATATCTTCAAACCTTTCACCGAAGTAAAAGACCTGACGCAAGGTGATGGTTTGGGGCTGCCCATCTGCTCGCTGATAGCTACCAAAATGAACGGTAGCCTGACACTGGACAGCAGCTACAACAAGGGAGCACGATTTGTGCTGGAACTGCACGCATAAAGACTACAGCTAAGGCTGAAAGAGATACATCTCATGCATAGGAAAATCCTGTGCATGAGATGTTTTTTGTGGAAGAAAGTAGTATCTTTGCAGCAGTTCTAAGAAAAAACAGAATGAAAAAACGAACCATTACAGCCGTATCGACATTAACTATTCTCTTGGCGGCCTGCATTTCCCGAACTAATTATGACCCCATGCTCATGCAAGCAGATTCACTGATGCCCACAAGACCTGACATTGCTCTGTACATCCTGCAAGACGTCACATTACAGCAATTCTCTTCACAAGCCGATAAGGCTTACTACGCACTGCTCATTACGCAGGCAAAAGACAAAAACTATATCCAACAAACCAATGATTCATTAATTCGCACTGCCGTAGAGTATTACACCTCTACTAATAACAAAAGAATGCAAGCTGAAGCATATTATTACTGGGGTTGCATTTACAGAGATACCAACCAACAATCGGCTGCCATAGAGAAGTATCTTATAGCAGCAGCCCTCGCTTCGGAAGTGGACGACACACAACTGGTAGGACGCATCTATAATAATATTGGTTATTTGTACTTTCGACAGAGGTTATACGAAAAAGCAGATTCTATTTATCAAAAGACCGAACAGATAGGCATCCAGCTAAATGACACTAGCCTGTGGACAGAAGCACTATCCATGCAGGGAAACATAAAACTGCAACAGCAACTTTATCCACAAGCGGAGCAGGACTTGCTGCAAGCACTCCATACTTTAGGACATTTTGAACAAGATGGAATACGGAGTGATATTGTCGCTGCATTGAGTTCACTATATAGCAAAGTAGGTGATGGAAGAAAAGCTATCGAATATGCCCAACAAAACATCAAGCTTCAAAAAGATAGTTTGTATTGCTATCGAGCTTTCCTATTATTAGGTGATGCTTATTATAAAGTAGAACAATATGATTCTGCCCTATATTACATCAACAAGGCATTACCTTCCTGGAATTATGCCAATAAAGCAAGTGCCTATATGCGTTTAGCAGATATTGCAAGAAAACGTGGTAATATAGCTCAGTCGCTGGATATGGAGAGGCTATATTCCTCTTACAAAGACAGTTTAGACCTAAATCTACAGAAAGATAAGATTCTTGAAACAGAAAAGCAAGTCTTGATAAAACAGCAACAAATACAATACAAACATTCCCAAAGCAGGTATCGTTACTACATTATAACTCTTACTATAATCAGTATTTCATTTATCTATACCTTGCGAAAGCGGTACCAAAAGAAAATCCATCGACAGGATCAAGAAAGGATTCAATCAGAAAAAATACTAAATCAGCAATATTTGCAACTGAAAGAAGAACTTAAACAAAAAGAAAAACAAATTGCAGATCTTCAGAAAGAAATTGCACAAAATAATACTGATGAAGAGCGTAGAAAGGCTCTATACAAAGAACTTGCCGAGATGAATAGGCAACGAATGGCATTAGCGCGAGAAACTTTAGAACATCTGGATGTATACGCAAAAATACAACGTATTATCGATGACTACAAGATGAAAGGCTATTCGAAAGAATCTTTAAACAAAGAAGAGTGGTTAAAGCTTATTGCAGAGATAGATAAAGGAGGCATTATAAACCAAATAAGTATACGATACAAACTCTCAGAGAATGAAATTCATTTGTGTTGTCTATCGCTGATGGATTTATCACTTACGGATAAAGCAAGGACCATGCACTACAAACGAACGACTATTTATAGGAAAGAGAAAGACATTTTAGAGAAAATGGGGGAGAGTTACCAAGCTGGAAAGCTAGAGATCCTATTAAAAAAGCATATCGAAAAGGCTATGTTATAGTGTATTGTTACATGTAACGCCCAAAATGTTACACTTTCACGTAAAAATGCGACACTTTTTTTCGTCTTCCTTTAATAAAATCATACGAACTTTGCAGCAAACAAAATGCAACAGTATGAGATATACATTATTTCTAATCGTATTATTTTGGATAGGAAGCATAACTACAAATGCCCAAGCAGCGATCAATGCATCCCATCCTATTGCCCTTACTTCCTATAATGGAGATGATCCTGAGAGAGAAATTCCAGATCTTGGACCCGAAGATGGTCCTCGAACTCGTGGCCTATTCGAGCCAGTTTCTGCTTACTTAAATGATAATGTAGTAACCGTATCATTCGGAGAAGATTTCTCCGCCGCTACCATTATCATTACTAATACAGCAACCGGTGAAACCGTTTATGCTGAAACTTGTAACAACCCTATAAACCTTAACATAGATTTAAGTGGTGAAAGTAATGGAACCTATCTCATTGAGATAGAAGCCGACAATACCCACTTAAAGGGAAATTTCTCATTGTAACCAATTTCTGGTATAGGCGAAGCACTCATGACGGCGGTCAATAATAACAGCATTATTCTTTATCGTTATTTACGGGCTTTATCCGTAAAAATAAGTCGGAGTACTGTGCATCGTCTGCTTGATTCCCCCGCAGAAAATAGCCTGCGGGGAATCAGCGATGCACTGGATGCATTGTATATAAAACATGAATTGCATCACTTCCCACCGCTGTATGACTATTTGCTTCTGTTGAAGCCGCCCTTCATTACTATGTTAGAAATAGATGAAGAGTTTCTTTGCGTTGTGACCAAGAAAGACGATTTTATTGTAGAATATAGGAATGCAAAAGGGAAGAAATACTATATTAGGGCAAGTCAATTCCTAAATAAATGGACGGGAACCGTGCTGTTTGGAGAACCAACCCAAAGTACACCTTCCGATTACTTTTATATGTGGAAAAATCTAAGTTATTATCTTTCGTTCTAAGAAATCCCGCTATTCAAAGCAAAGCGGAGAACTCCTTCTCCTTTTATATAAGAAGAAGGAGTTCTCCGCTTTAAACGGGATGATTCATATCTGAATAACAGACATAACCAATTTATTCAGAATGACTGTTTAAAAGGTATCAGCGCAGTGCTTCCACCTCTTCCGGTGTCAATGGGATCTTCTTACCCAAGCGACGTGAACCGGTTTCAGTAATCAGATAATCTTCTTCGTTACGGATACCACCGAAGTTGCGGTATTCGTCCAACTTATCGTAGTTGATAAAGTCCGTAAATTTCTTCTCACCTCTCCAAAGATCAATCAGTTCAGGGATGAAGTAGATACCCGGCTCAACGGTAAGCACAAAACCCGGTTGCAAAGGAATGGCAAGACGCTGGCTCTTGCGGCCAAACTGCGTACTCTTAGGCTGACCGTCGTAACCTACCCAAACTTCACCCAGATTTTCCATATCGTGCACATCCAGTCCCATCATATGCCCCAATCCATGAGGATAGAACAACGCATGAGCACCTTCGCGCACAGCATCTTCGGCATTACCTTTCATCAAACCCAATGCCGTCAATCCTTCTACCATCACCTGGGCAGAAAGCTCGTACACCTTCATGTAAGGAATACCCGGGCGGAGTGCATTGACCGATGCCAGATGCATCGCATTCTGTACCTCGTAGACCGCACGCTGGCGGGGAGTAAACGTCTTATCGGCAGGAACGGTAGAAGACATATCCCCACAATAACCCGAAGGCAGTTCGGCACCGGCATCAATCAGAAACAAATCCCCCGGCTTTACCTTATTACCGTGATAGTGGTTATGCAAAGTCTGCCCGTTGACGGAAGCAATCGTAGCAAAAGAGAGTTCGCAGTTGTTCATTTCCGCTATACGGTTCATCTCAGCCACTACTTCGTATTCATACATTCCCGGACGAATCACCCTCATGGCTGTGGTGTGCATATCGGCAGTCACATCGCATGCCTTCTCTATCTCGGCTATTTCTTCGGCCGTCTTATAATTGCGCTGTGCCACTACCGCACGGATAAACGGAACGGAACCTTCCTGACGGGCAGGAGGAACACCCAGCCAATCCATCAGTTTCAGTTTGTGTTCGGCACGGTAAGGAGGAAGGTAATGAATTGTCTGCCCACTCTGCACAGCTTTATGCAGATAGTTGGCGATATCGGCCGAAGGGCGGGTTTCGGCAATACCCACCGCAGAAGCCTTTTCGTGAAGAGTGGGTTGCGTCCCCATCCACACAATATCATCAATGGTCAATTCGTCACCGAAGATGATTTCCTTATCTTCGTCTATATCGATTATAGCAGACAGCCCCGCGAACGACAGGCCGAAATAATATAAGAAGGAGGAGTCCTGGCGATAACGGAAGGTATTATCCCCGTAATTCAGTCCTTGTTCATCATTACCCAAGAACAACAATACTCCTGAGCCGACCGTTTTCTTCAGCTGGGCTCTGCGCTGCACATACGTTTCTTTAGCAAACATAACATTCAGTTTTTAATAGTTATGACACAAAGATAACAACAAAAATACAACCGCGCGTCCGCTTTCTTGTTAAATATCATAAGAGAAGATTTCGCGTTCCCGAACTATTCACTATTTTTGCGGTAGAATTTGAATGACATCACCGCAATTTTGTAATTTGTAATTCATAATCTGTAATTATATAAAAGTATGGCACAAGGTTCCCGACAAGTACAAACGCAGGCGCAGCAGCAGATACAGACGCTATCGCCGCAACAGATTCTGGTAGTGAAGCTGCTGGAACTCCCTGCTGTGGAGCTGGAAGACCGCGTGCATGCCGAACTGCTCGAGAACCCGGCACTGGAAGAAGGCAAGGAAGACGCCCCCGGCGACGACTACTCCGAAGCTTCCGACGCAGAAGCCAACTCTGAGGACGGCGGAGATACCAGCTACGATTCGTTGAGCGACTATCTGAGCGAAGACGATATCCCCGACTATAAACTACAGGAAAACAACCGGAGTAAAGGCGAACAAGCCGAAGAAATTCCATTCTCCGACGCCACCTCCTTTTACGAAACCCTGAAAGAACAACTGGGCGAACGTGACCTCACCGAGCATCAACGCGAATTGGCCGAATACCTGATCGGTTCGCTGGACGACGACGGTCTGCTGCGCAAATCACTGGACAGTATCAGCGACGAACTCGCCATCTATGCCGGCATCGACGCTTCCCCGCAAGAACTGGAAGATGTACTAAAAATCATTCAGGACTTCGACCCTGCCGGACTGGGTGCCCGCGACCTGCAAGAATGCCTCCTGATACAAATCCGTCGCAAGATAGAGCAGCAGCACTTCACTCCTAACCCGCTACTCTACATCGAAGAAGCCATCCTATCGGAGTGCTACGAAGAATTTACCCGCAAACATTGGGAAAAGATACAGCAGAAACTTGGTCTGGAAGAAGATGCCTTTGAGCAAGCCATCAAAGAAATCTGCAAACTGAATCCGCGTCCGGGTGCATCCCTGGGCGAAGCGATAGGTAAAAATATGCAGCAGATAGTACCCGACTTCATTGTAGATACATACGATGACGACACCATCAACCTGGCACTGAACAACCGCAACGTGCCCGAACTGCGCATGAGCCGCGACTTCACCGAAATGGTGGAAGAGCATACCAAGAACAGGGCAAACCAATCGAAAGAATCGAAAGAGGCCATGATGTTCCTGAAACAGAAGATGGACGCCGCACAAGGTTTCATCGATGCCGTGAAGCAACGCCAGAACACACTGATGACCACTATGCAGGCCATTATCGACCTGCAACGTCCGTTCTTCCTCGAAGGAGACGAATCCTTGCTGCGCCCCATGATACTGAAAGATGTGGCGGAACGCACCGGGCTGGACATTTCGACCATCTCCCGCGTCAGCAACAGCAAATATGTGCAGACCAACTACGGCATCTATCCGTTGAAGTTCTTCTTCAGTGACGGTTACACCACCGAAGACGGCGAAGAGATGTCCGTACGCGAAATACGCAAGATACTGAAAGAATGCATCGATAGCGAAGACAAGAAGAAGCCTTATACAGACGACGAGCTCACCGATATACTGAAAGAAAAAGGATATCCGATAGCCCGCCGCACAGTAGCCAAGTACCGCCAGCAGATGAACATTCCGGTGGCAAGGCTGAGGAAATAGTGGTAGGCGATAAGGTGATAAAGTGGTAAGGGAAAGTGAGTTTAATTGTAATCCGTAATTAATAAAGTAGAAAATGGTGGAAGAACATATCATTGCAGATAGAACCCTCATCCGGACCGCGAAAGTGATTTCGGCCGTATTCACGCCGTTTTCTATTCCTTTTCTGGCCTTCCTGATTCTGTTTATATTCTCGTACCTGCGCATCATGCCCTTACAATACAAGTTGATCGTGCTGGGTGTAGTATATTGCTTTACCATTCTGATGCCCACGCTCACCATCTTCATCTTCCGCAAGATAAACGGCTTCACTCCCGAAGACCTGGTAGAAAGGAAGAAGAGGTACATACCTTTCATATTGACTATCACTTCCTATATATTCTGCCTGCTCATGATGCACCGGCTCAACATACCGTGGTACATGACCGGCATCATCCTTGCCGCACTGGTGATGATGATTATCTGTATCATCGTCAATCTGAAGTGGAAGCTCAGCGAACACATGGCAGGTGCGGGAGCAGTGGTAGGCGGACTGGTAGCTTTCAGCGCCTTGTTCGGATACAATCCCGTGGGATGGCTATGCCTCTTTATACTGGTGGCTGGCGTATTGGGCACTGCCCGCATCATCCTGCAACATCATACACTGGGCGAAGTGATGGGTGGTTTTGCCGTAGGGCTTATTTGCTCCCTGCTGGTACTGCATCCGTTGAGCAATATATTGTTCCGCATCTTCCTCTTCTGAGCCTGATGCCCTGCCCCAACTTTTAATTTTTAATTTTTAATTCAAATAGTATTAACCCTTAAAAACTAAGAACATGAATCTACCAACAAATGTAAAGTACACCAAAGAGCACGAATGGATTCGTCTGGAAGGTGACATTGCCTATGTAGGCATTACCGATTATGCACAAGAACAGCTGGGTGACATCGTATTCGTCGACATTCAAGCAGAAGGTGAGACGCTGGCTGCTGAAGAAGTCTTCGGTACCATTGAAGTAGTAAAAACCATTTCCGATCTTTTCATGCCTATCAGTGGAGAGATTACGGAACAGAACGAAGCCCTTGCCGACCAACCGGAACTGGTAAACAAAGATCCGTACGGGGAAGGCTGGCTCATCAAAATCAAGCCCGATGCAGATGCAGACTTCGACAGTTTGCTGGATGCAGAAGCATACAAGGCGCTGATAAATGCGTAACTAATTAATAACTAAATAACATGACTCCAATCGTTAGCATCATCATGGGCAGCACTTCCGACCTTCCTGTAATGGAGAAGGCGGCACAACTGCTCAATGACTTACACGTACCGTTCGAAATGAACGCCCTCTCTGCCCACCGCACACCGGAAGCAGTAGAAGACTTTGCCAAGAATGCCCGCCAACGCGGCATTAAAGTGATTATCGCCGCTGCCGGTATGGCTGCCGCCCTGCCCGGCGTGATTGCTGCCAACACCACCTTGCCGGTTATCGGCGTACCCGTAAAGGGTTCGGTGCTCGACGGCGTAGATGCACTTTATTCCATCATTCAGATGCCTCCGGGCATACCGGTAGCTACCGTCGCCATCAATGGCGCTATGAACGCTGCCATCCTGGCGGTACAGATGCTGGCGCTAAGCGACACTTCATTAGCTGAGACATTTGCCGCCTACAAAGAAGGCCTGAAGAAGAAGATTGTAAAGGCAAATGAGGATTTGAAGGAAGTGAAGTACGAGTACAAGGTCAATTGACAATTGACAATTGATAATTGACAATGAAGCCTTGCGGATTAAAGTGCGACAGAGATTAGTTATCAGTTGAGAAAATTGTCAATTGTCAATTATCAATTGTCAATTGAAAAAATGGATTTATTCAACTATTCCCGACGGGAAACATCAGAAGTAAATATTGGAGCCACCCCTATGGGCGGCTCCAATCCTATCCGCATACAGAGCATGACCAATACGCCTACGCAGGATACCGAAGCCAGCGTGGCACAAGCAAAGCGTATTGCAGATGCCGGCGGCGAATATGTACGCCTCACGGCACAAGGCGTTAAAGAGGCCGAGAACCTGATGAACATCAATGCCGCTTTGAGGCAGGACGGATACATGGTACCCCTCATCGCCGATATCCACTTCAACCCGAAAGTGGCGGATGTAGCGGCACAATATGTGGAGAAGGTACGCATCAATCCGGGAAACTATGTAGATGCGGCACGCACCTTCAAGCATTTGGAATACACCGATGAGGAGTACGCACAGGAATTACGGAAGATACGCGACCGCTTCGTGCCTTTCCTCAACATCTGTAAGGAGAACCATACGGCTATCCGCATCGGCGTGAACCACGGCTCGTTGTCCGACCGCATCATGTCGCGCTACGGCGATACCCCGGAAGGCATGGTGGAGTCGTGCATGGAGTTCCTTCGCATCTGCGTGGAAGAGAACTTCAGAGATGTGGTGATTTCCATCAAAGCTTCCAATACGGTAGTCATGGTAAAGACGGTTCGTCTGCTGGCTGCTGTCATGGAGCAAGAAGACATGCAATTTCCGTTACACCTCGGCGTGACCGAAGCCGGCGACGGAGAAGACGGACGCATCAAATCGGCTCTGGGCATCGGAGCGTTGCTTGCCGACGGGCTGGGCGATACGATCCGTGTTTCTTTGAGCGAAGCTCCCGAGGCAGAAATTCCCGTGGCACGCAAGTTAGTGGACTATATCGTCCAACGTCACGACCATCCTTATATCCCCGGGCCGGATGTACCGGAGTTCAACTACCTCTCCCCTGTTCGCCGCAAGACGGCAGCCGTGCGTAATATCGGCGGTGAAAACCTGCCCATAGTCATTGCCGCGCGTTTGGACGGCAACATGGAGTTTGATCCGCAGTTCATGCCCGACTACGTTTATACAGGCAGATCCGTACCCGAACAAGGACCGGAAGGTATGCAATACATCATAGACGCCGATACCTGGACAGGGCAGCCTAACGCCTGGCCTGCATTCAAAGGCGACCAGATGCACTTCCTCAGTGGCTGCGATGCTTCCCTGAAGTTCCTGTTCATCACCTATATGGGCTTGAATGACGAAGCCATTGCCTGCCTGAAGTACCATCCCGAAGTAGTGCTCATTTCGCAAAGCAACCATCCCAACCGTTTGGGAGAGCAACGCGCCCTGGTGCATCAGATGATGCAGGAAGGTTTGAAGAACCCGGTGGTTTTCTTCCAGCACTATGCCGAAGACGAAGCGGAGAACCTGCAGATAAAGTCCGCTGCCGATATGGGGGCACTTATCTTCGACGGACTGTGCGACGGTATTCTCCTATTCAATCAAGGAAAGAGAGAGGGTGATAAGGCAATAAGCGATAAAGTGGTGGATGCTACCGCATTCGGCATTCTGCAAGCAGGACGCGTTCGCATCAGTAAAACGGAGTACATCTCTTGCCCGGGATGCGGACGTACCTTATACGACCTGGAAAGCACCATTGCACGCATCAAAGCTGCCACCAAACATCTGAAGGGATTGAAGATAGGCATCATGGGGTGTATTGTCAACGGTCCCGGAGAAATGGCAGATGCCGATTACGGCTATGTCGGTGCCGGAAGAGGCAAAATCAGTCTTTATAAGAAGAAGGAATGCGTAGAGAAGAACATTCCCGAAGAAGAAGCTGTAGAAAAGCTGATAGAACTGATAAAGGCGAATGGAGATTACACCGAAAGATAAAAAGAAAGCCCGCACAACAAATGAATGTGCGGGCTTTCTTTTTTATGGTTTATATGTTTTCTATTTCTTCTGACTGAACAGCCAACTCATAAAGTCCGGCTCATTGAATGCCGGATTCCAACTGCCATGACCGCAGCCGGGGAACTCAATGTATTCCACTTGGGCACCGGCTGCTTTCAGCGCTTTGTATGCCGCACGCGAACCTTCCGTAGGTACCACATCATCCGCATCGCCGTGGAAGATACGGAACTTCACGTTCCCGGCAGCTTTCAGCCGGGCAGGATTTACCGTACCGCAGATGGGAATGGCGGCAGCAAAGACTTCCGGGAAACGGACAACCATGTCATACGTCCCCATACCGCCCATAGAAAGCCCGATGATATAGACACGGTCTTTATCTACCTGGGGCATTGCCAAGTAAGTATCCAGCAAATCCTTCAAGGTACGGAATATCGGAGAAATAGGATTATTCAACGGCATTTCCGCCGGAACAAAAGACTCGGGGCGTTCCGTATATGCCCAATAACCACCTTCCGGACACTGCGGAGCCAGCACAAAGGCAGGATACTTCTCACGGTTCACCGGATTGAGCCACATTTGTGCGCCATGCACCAGTTGCCTCTCATTATCGTTACCGCGCTCTCCGGCACCGTGCAGAAACAGTACCAAAGGATACTTCTCACCCGCCTTCACCGTCTCCGGACAAAGCAAGCGATACAACAACGTATCTCCACGGGAAGAAATAAACGATTCCTTCTGATAAGCATCTTGCGCCGACAAGGGCAGCAAAGACAGCAAAAGACAAATTACACTGAATATTCGTTTCATCTTATTTTTGTTTACCGGTTACAGATACAGTCAACATCTCCTTATACTTCGGCTGGTCGCCCAATATCTTCATAGCAGCCTTCAGGTCATCATCATCCTTCAGTTGCTGGATGATGCTGCCGCGCTGGAAGTAATAGCGCTTGATGATTTCCACTGCAATCATGCTCTTGATGTCTTTGGAGAAGTAATCCAGGTCATGATCCAGGTTATGTTTCAACTTCTCTTCCAGAGCTTTGAACTCTTCGGAAGCATCCGTCAGGTATCCCTCGAACTCTGCCATTTCCTTCAGGTTCTTCAGAATCTTTTCGGTTTGCTGGTCGTACTTGAAGTCCGCCTTTTTCACCATTGCCTTGAAGTCGGCGTAGTCGGCATCCGTCACTTCAAACTTCTCGGGAGAAGGGATGGTGGGATGCTTCAGGCAATAATCCGTGGCATAGTTGAAGATAAGATTATCGTTGACCAGATAGTAGAGGATGTTCGGCAACTTCTCCTGCTTCACGTCGATGTCCGGAGCAACGCCGCCGCCATCACGCACTTCGCGTCCGGCTGCGGTATGGAATACTGTAGTCAGGCTATCGGGGATACGCCCTGCGGCGCCCTCTTCATTACGGTGTTCGTAGTCGATGGCCTGCACGCAACGCCCGCTGGGGATGTAATATTTGGAAGTCGTCAGCTTGATTGTTCCGCCGTAAGGAAGTGGACGGGGAGTCTGCACCAGTCCTTTGCCGAAAGTACGGCTACCCACAATCACTGCACGGTCGAGGTCCTGCAAGGAACCTGCCAGAATCTCGGAAGAAGAAGCCGTCCCCCCGTTTACCAGGACTGCCAAAGGAATCTCCAAGTCCAACGGTTCGCGCAACGTCTTATAGGTATTGCTGGATTGCTGAATCTTACCTTTCGTCGTTACAAGCGTCTTGCCGCGGGGCAGGAAGAAGTTGGCTATCTCGATGGACTCTTCCAGCAGACCGCCGCCGTTATTACGCAAGTCAATTACCAGCGAAGTGATTCCCTTCTTCTTCAAATCCAGGAAAGCCTGCTTGAACTCTTTGGAAGGATTGCCGGAGAAGGTGCTGAGGTTGATGTAACCTACATTGTTCTCCAATACCGCATAGTAAGGGATAAGCGGCATCTGGATGGAACGGCGCACAATATTGAACTCCAACGGTTCCTTTGTACCGGGGCGCTGCACCTTCAGCTTGAAGCTCGTTCCCACCTGACCGCGGAGCAACTTGCTTACGTCCGTATTTCCAAGAAGATCCTTCCCGTCAATCTCCAGCAAGATGTCTCCCGCCTTCAGTCCTGCATTGGCAGCAGGCATATTCTCGTAGGGTTCGGCAATGACGGTACGTTTTAATTTCGGTTCATATCTGATGATAGAGCCGATACCGCCGTAAGAGTTCTTCAGCATCTGTTCCAACTCAGCCTGGTCGTCCTCGGGAAAATACTGTGTATAGGGGTCCAGCGAATAGAGCATGGCATCGATACCTTCGCGGATGGTCTTGTCTGCATTGATCGTATCGACATAGAACATATCCAGTTCTTTCACAATGGAATTGAATATGTCCAGGTTCTTGGCTATCTTGAAACTACGGCTGTCGCCACTCTTAAAGCTCAGAAAGCAGACTGCTCCTGCTACAACCAGCAAAGCAGCTATCCAGCGTATCTTTAAAAATCTTCTCATATCAATTAATTAACATTATTTCTTCCTTTATCTTATCCCACTGCCCTGCCGGAAGTTCCGTTCCTACCACCTGTATCACATCGCCGGCAAGGATTGAACCTATCCTGGCACACTTCTCCAGTGAGTAGCCGCACGTAAGCCCGTACAGGAAACCGGCAGCAAAAAAGTCTCCGGCGCCCGTGGTATCTATCACTTTCCCGACAGGAATCGCCGGCACGCTGACTTCTTCCGTACCCTTGCGGATTAAGGAGCCGCGCGCACCCACCTTTACAATAGCGATGCTGCACATCTTGGCAATGACATCCAGCGCCTTTTCCGGTTCCTCTCCGGTGAAGGCTTTGGCTTCTTCTTCATTGGCAAAGACTATATCTACATATTTATTTATCAGCAGAGAGAAAAATTCGTGGTCGCCTTCTACTATATTATAGCTTGCCATATCGAGGCAAACCTGCAATCCGGCTTCCTTCGCCAGTTCGATGGCACGCAGAATCATATCATGGTCCTGCACCAGGTAGCCTTCTATAAACAGATAGGCATATCCCTTGAACATCTCCAGCGAGAGGTCTTCCGCTTTCAGGGTAGAAGCCGCTCCCAGGTATGTGCCGAAGGTACGTTCCCCGTCGGGAGATATAAAGGTAGAGGCAACGCCCGACGGCAATGCCGTAGAAAGCAGCAGGTTTGCTTCCGTGCCGCGTTCCAGCAAGCTATCCCGGAAAAAGTTTCCATAGAAGTCGTTACTTACCTTTCCGATGAATCCCGTCCCCGCTCCGAGGCATGCCATCCCTCTGATGGCGTTTCCGGCAGAACCGCCGGTAGCCAGATGAGTCTTCATCTGACTGAAACATTCATTGATTTTCTGTAGTTTATCTTCATCTATAAGCGTCATGCTTCCTTTCGGCAGTTGCATTTCCGCCAAGATTTCATCGTTGTCTATGATTGCAAGCACATCGACCAAAGCGTTGCCCAATCCTATTATTTTGTCCATCTTTGATATT
>CAJKXC010000054.1 GCA_905203765.1 uncultured Bacteroides sp. | reverse complement strand
TCTATAGAAGAGGGCACTTTAATATAAATTAGAGTGCCCTCTTTTTCTTTTTTCTTTAATTATTCCTACCTTTGCTGCGAAAAGTGAACATAGGGAATGAAAGATACCAAGCAACAATTTGAACACGTCATTGCAATTTGCCGTGATTTGTTCTCCAAGAAACTCCATGACTACGGTCCGGCGTGGCGTATTCTTCGTCCGTCTTCCGTGACCGATCAGATATTCATCAAAGCCAATCGTATCAGAAGCATCGAAACTAAAGGGGTGACTTTGGTAGACGAAGGCATTCGTTCCGAGTTCATCGCTATAGTGAATTATGGCATAATAGGACTGATACAACTTGAATTGGGCCATGCTGAGTCTGCTGATATGACTAATGAAGAGGCTTTGGCGTTATACGATAAATATGCTAAAACATCTTTGGAATTGATGCTTGCCAAGAATCATGATTACGATGAAGCCTGGCGCAGTATGCGTATTAGTTCCTATACTGACTTGATATTGATGAAGATATACCGGACTAAGCAGATAGAAAGTCTTGCCGGACAAACTCTGGTTTCAGAAGGCATTGATGCCAACTATATGGATATGATTAATTATTCCGTATTTGGTTTGATTAAGATTGAATTTGGAGACTGATAAGAAACATATCGCCGAAAAAGTATGGGTGAATGCCTGCCGCTTTCTGCTGGGAGCCTTGTTCATCTTTTCCGGCTTCGTAAAGGCGGTTGATCCGTTGGGATTTTACTATAAGATTCAGGACTATCTGACTGCTTTCGGCATTGTTTCGTGGTTTCCTTCTTACCTGCCGTTGTTTTTAGGCATAGTATTGTCTGCTATAGAATTCAGTGTCGGCATTTTCTTATGTCTAGGGATACGTCGGAAAATAGCGTCTACATTGGCTTTGTTGCTAATGGTTGTTATGACACCTCTGACGTTTTATCTGGCATTGGCAAATCCGGTGTCTGATTGCGGTTGTTTTGGTGATGCCTGGGTACTGACCAACTGGCAGACTTTCGGGAAGAATATAGTGCTGTTGATTGCAGCGATATCAGTCTTTAAATGGCAGGACCTGATGGTGCGTTTTATCACATCTAAGATGGAATGGATGATTTCAATGTATACATTCTTGTTTGTATTTGTGCTTTCATTCTACTGCTTAAGTGATTTACCGATACTTGATTTTCGTCCTTATAAGATTGGAACAAACATCAAAGCGGGGATGGAAATTCCGGAAGGGGCCAAACCAAGTGTATTTGAGAGCCGCTTTATATTGGAGAAAGACGGTAAACGCCAGGAGTTTACATTGGATAACTATCCGGACAGTACGTGGACATTTGTCGAAGCACGTACGGTGCTGAAGGAAAAGGGATATGAAGCTCCTATCCATGACTTCTCGATGATGAGCCTGGATAGTGGGGAAGATATAACGGACAGTGTGTTGGCAGATAAGGGATATACGTTCTTGTTGGTTGCCCATCGTATAGAAGAGGCAGATGACAGTAATATAGACCTTATCAATGAAATCTATGATTACAGCGTGGAGCATGGTTATAGTTTTTATGCTTTGACCTCGTCTCCGGAAGAAGAAATAGAATTGTGGCGTGATAAGAGTGGGGCGGAGTACCCTTTCTGTCAAATGGATGATATTACGCTGAAAACAATTATCCGTTCCAATCCCGGCTTGCTGCTGATAAAGGAAGGAACGATTTTGAATAAATGGAGTGATAGCCGGCTGCCCGATGAATACGTGCTGACTGATAGCCTGGATAAGATTGAACTGGGGCTGCAGAAGCAAGTAAGTGATGTAAATACCATTGGTTATGTGTTGTTGTGGTTCATTGTGCCCCTTATGATGGTTATTAGCATTGATATCTTGGTTGTGAGGCGAAGAGAAAGGCAGCGTGGCAAGGTGAGGCAATAGCTTTAAAGAGTAAAACAGTAAATTATTAAATAGTAGATACATTAACCCTTTAATAAAAAAACAAAAAATGAGAAAGAACATTGTTGCAGGAAACTGGAAAATGAACAAAACCCTTCAAGAGGGTATTGCTCTTGCAAAAGAACTGAATGAAGCTTTGGCTAGCGAAAAGCCCAACTGTGATGTAGTTATCTGTACTCCGTTTATCCATCTGGCATCTGTTACCCCTTTGGTAGACGCTGCTAAGATTGGTGTAGGTGCAGAAAACTGTGCAGACAAAGAATCAGGTGCATATACAGGCGAGGTTTCGGCTGCTATGGTTGCATCTACAGGTGCTAAATATGTGATTCTGGGCCACTCGGAACGTCGTGCTTACTATGGTGAAACAGTAGCAATCCTGGAAGAAAAGGTAAAATTGGCTTTGGCTAACGGCTTGACTCCGATCTTCTGTATCGGTGAAGTTCTGGAAGAACGTGAAGCTAACAAACAGAATGAAGTAGTTGCTGCTCAGTTGGCTTCTGTATTCTCTCTGTCTGCTGAAGATTTTTCTAAGATTATTTTGGCTTATGAACCGGTTTGGGCTATCGGTACCGGTAAGACTGCTTCTCCTGCACAGGCTCAGGAAATCCATGCTTTCATCCGTTCTACGGTTGCTGCAAAGTACGGAAACGAAATAGCTGATAACTGCTCTATCCTTTACGGTGGTAGCTGCAAGCCTTCTAACGCGAAGGAATTGTTTGCTAATCCGGACGTTGACGGCGGTTTGATTGGTGGTGCTGCTTTGAAGGTTTCTGACTTCAAGGGTATCATCGATGCTTTTAACTAATTAGTTGATAGTTGATAGGGGATAGTTGATAGTGGGCTGCGCAAATGTGTGGGCACTATTTCTTTACTCTATCAACTATCATTTATCCACTATCCACTATCCATTATCAATTATGAAGAAGCTTGGTTTACTTTTAGTTGCATGCTTTGCTTTTGCAACCCTTTCTGTAGCGCAGAATAATATTGTAAAGAGCCTGGAACGCAGTGTGCCGGGACAAGGCAAAGTGACCATCCATCAAGATGCCCGTATTGCGGCGTTGATAGGTTCGGAATATATCCCTACCGGTACGGAAGATCAGAAAGTGATTAAAAGCTCGGGCTACCGCATACAAGTTTATGCCGGAAACAATACCCGTCAAGCCAAGAACGAAGCCTACTCAGTGGCTTCCCGTATTAAGGAACACTTTCCGGAACTTACTGTTTATACCTCTTTCAATCCGCCTCGCTGGCTGTGCCGTGCAGGTGATTTCCGTAGTATCGAAGAAGCGGATGCAATGATGCGCCAACTGCGTGCTACCGGTGTTTTTAAAGAAGTTTCGATTGTAAAAGAGCAAATAAACATTCCCTTATAAAGATCAATCATGTTAGGAAAAGAAGAAATTGTATCTCCCGCATTGGAAGAGTTAAAAGAACATTATCACCGTATTCTTACTTTGCTGGGCGAAGATGCCGAACGTGAAGGTTTGCTGAAAACACCGGAACGAGTGGCTAAAGCTATGTTGTCCTTGACAAAGGGCTATCATATGGACCCGCACGAAGTACTTCGTTCTGCCAAGTTCCAGGAAGAATACAGCCAGATGGTGATTGTGAAGGATATTGATTTCTTCTCGCTATGTGAGCACCATATGCTTCCGTTCTACGGAAAGGCACATGTGGCCTATATCCCTAACGGATATATCACAGGCTTGAGCAAGATAGCCCGTGTGGTAGATATTTTTTCCCATCGCCTGCAAGTGCAGGAACGCATGACGCTGCAAATCAAAGAATGCATCCAGGAAACCTTGAATCCATTAGGTGTAATGGTAGTGGTAGAGGCTAAACATATGTGCATGCAGATGCGTGGCGTTGAAAAACAGAATTCCATCACAACCACTTCTGATTTTACCGGAGCTTTCAATCAGGCTAAGACACGTGAGGAGTTTATGAACCTCATCAGGCATAATTCGTGATTGAAGCGCATGGCAAGATGAGAACGTAAATCTCACATTTGTCTATGAACTTTTATACCACCGTTGAATTACCCGCTGACCTGCCGCGGCTGACGCATGCGGACAGATTGATGTTTCTTGGCTCCTGCTTTGCCACCAATATCGGTACAAGGCTGGTCGATGCCAAGTTCCGTTGTGATATCAATCCTTACGGTGTTCTTTATAACCCGCTTTCCATTTCTGCCGCTTTGCGCGAAATCCTTGCCGGGAAGGTCTATAACGCAGACCAGCTTTTTCTCTTTAGGGGACTCTGGAACAGTCCGATGCATCATGGCTCTTTTTCTTCACCAGATTTGGAAGAAACTTTAGATCACATCAATGAGCGTATAGAGAAGGCGCATAAAGATATGCCTCTGTTGAACTATTTACTGCTAACCTTCGGCTCTGCCTGGGTTTATGAGAGCAAAGGTACAGGCCGGGTTGTTGCCAATTGCCACAAGCAATCCGAATCTTGCTTTACCCGCCGTATGCTTTCTGTAGAAGAGATTGTGCTCGACTATACTTCCTTATTTTCCGAGCTGTTGGCTTATAACCCCGGCCTAAAGGTGATATTAACCGTTAGTCCTATACGCCACATCCGCGATGGAATGCATGCCAATGCTTTGAGCAAGGCAACTTTGCTGTTGGCTATCGAACAGCTCCGAACTACTTTTCCCGAACATCTTTTCTATTTCCCTGCCTACGAACTGTTGATAGACGAACTGCGCGACTACCGTTTTTATGCCGAAGACATGGTGCATCCTTCCGAAGTTGCTGTCCGCTATGTGTGGGAGCGATTTGTCCAGTCATGCATCTCTGCGGATGCGTTACAGATTATAGAGGAAAGTGAAAATATACGTAAGGCACTATCACATAGACCGTTTCATTCGGAGTCTGACGAGTATAAGCGTTTTTTAGAACAAATTGTGTTAAAAATAGACCGACTTAACGGAAAATACCCGTACTTAGACTTCCAAAATGAGAGAGAAACATGTCATACTCGATTGAAAGCATAACCGAAAGTATTGGTGCACGACGTGTGGGGAGCACGCCGGCTACCATTGATTGGCTGCTTACCGACAGCCGTTCTTTGAGTTTCCCCGAGGAAACTTTGTTCTTTGCTCTGACCACCAAGCGGAATGATGGTGCACGTTACATTGCAGACTTGTACGCCCGCGGTGTACGCAACTTTGTGGTGAGCGAAGATAGTTTCAAGAAGATGAAAAGTAGTGGCTTGAAAGCTGACAGCTCCGTTAACTTCCTTGTGGTTTCCAATCCGCTGAAAGCTTTGCAGAAACTTGCCGAACAGCATCGAGGTCAATTCCAGATTCCGGTCATCGGCATTACAGGCAGTAACGGAAAGACCATTGTAAAGGAATGGTTGCACCAACTGCTCAGCCCCGAACGTGCTATTGTGCGTTCGCCCCGCAGCTATAACTCCCAGATCGGCGTACCCCTGTCGGTATGGCAGATGGACGAACAGTCCGAACTTGCCATCTTCGAAGCCGGTATCTCGGAACCGGGAGAAATGCGTGCCCTTCAAAATATTATCCAGCCTACCATTGGCATTCTGACCAACATCGGGGGAGCCCATCAGGAAAACTTCTTCTCCATGCAGGAGAAGTGTATGGAGAAGCTCATGCTTTTCAAGAACTGCGATGTGGTGATTTACAATGGCGATAATGAATTTATCAGCCACTGCGTGTCCAAGTCTATGCTTTCTGCGCGTGAAATTGCGTGGAGCCGGAAGGACATGGAGCGCCCCTTATATATAAGCAAGGTAGAGAAAAAAGACGAATCTACCATTATCTCCTATCGCTATCTGGATATGGACAATACTTTCACGCTGCCTTTTATTGACGATGCCTCTATTGAGAACTCGTTGAACTGTCTGGCTGCTTGTCTGTATCTGATGCTTCCCGCCGAACAGATTACGGAGCGTATGGCAAAGCTGGAACCCGTTGCCATGCGTCTGGAAGTGAAAGAAGGAAAGAATAACTGCCTGCTGATTAATGACAGTTACAACTCCGACCTCGGTTCACTGGATATAGCGCTCAACTTCCTGTATCGCCGTTCCCTTTCCAAAGGTCTGAAACGGACGCTGATACTTTCCGATATCCTGGAGACGGGGCAGAATACGCCCACCCTCTACCGTCAAGTAGCACAGTTGGTGAATAGCCGTAGCATCGAACGCATTATCGGTGTGGGTAACGAAATATCCTCTTGTGCTGCCCGCTTCGACATAGAGAAGGCATTTTATCCCGATACAGACTCCCTGATACACGCCATCCAAAGAGGTGAACTCCGCCTCGAAAACGAGATAATACTGATTAAAGGTGCCCGTAAGTTTGGTTTCGATGCCTTGACGGAAGTCCTGGAAAAGAAAGTGCACGAAACCATATTGGAAGTCAATCTCGGAGCGATGATAGCCAATCTGAACTATTACCGCAGTAAGTTAAAGCCCGAAACCAAGATGGTGTGCATGGTGAAAGCCTCTGCCTATGGCGCCGGTTCTTACGAGGTTGCCAAGACCTTGCAGGAACATCACGTCGATTATCTTGCCGTGGCGGTTGCCGACGAAGGTTCGGACCTTCGTAAAGCGGGAATCACTGCAAGTATTCTTATCATGAACCCTGAAATGACAGCGTTCAAGACTATGTTCGACTATAAGTTGGAGCCCGAAGTATATAGCTTCCATCTACTCGATGCCCTGATTAAGGAAGCCGAGAAAGAAGGCATCACCAACTTCCCGATTCATATAAAACTGGATACCGGCATGCACCGCCTGGGCTTTGCCCCGGACGATATGCCTCGTCTGATAGAACGTCTGAAAGGACAGAACGCCGTTATCGCCCGTTCCGTATTCTCCCACTTCGTAGGGAGTGATGCGCCTCAGTTTGATGCCTTTACGCGTCAGCAGATCGTGATGTTCGAGAAAGCTTCGCTGGAGTTGCAGGAAGCCTTCCCGCATAAGATACTCCGCCATATCTGCAACTCCGCAGGAATAGAACGTTTCCCGGGGGCGCAGTTCGATATGGTACGTCTGGGTATCGGTCTCTATGGCATCAGCCCGATTGATAATTCCATCATCAATAATGTCAGCACGCTGCATACTACCATCCTTCAGATACGTGATGTGCCCGAAGAAGATACTGTGGGCTACAGCCGCAAGGGACATTTGGTGCGTCCTTCGCGTATTGCCGCCCTGCCTATCGGTTATGCCGACGGACTGAACCGTTACCTGGGTAACGGACATGCTTATTGTCTGGTGAACGGGCAGAAAGCGCCGTACGTGGGTAATATCTGTATGGATGTCTGCATGATAGATGTTACCGACATCGACTGCAAGGAAGGCGATACGGTAGAAATCTTCGGTGACCATCTATCTATCACTGTCCTGTCCGATACGCTCGAAACCATTCCTTACGAAGTACTTACGAGTATTTCAACGCGGGTGAAGCGGGTGTACTATCAGGATTAAGATAATTATATGATATTGAAACCTGCTTTTTGCAGGTCGTCCCAATAGCCAGGATAAGATTTGGAGACTACCTGTGGTTCATCAATCTGTATTCGGGGCAGCACAAGGCAGGCGGGGGCAAAGGCCATTGCCATACGATGGTCCTCGTAAGTGGCTATTACGGGAACTTCATCTGCCGGGCAGCGCTCGCCATTCCAAATGAGTATGCTGTCTTGTTCGGAACGTACCACGTAGCCCAACTTGTGCAGTTCGGTGATGAGGGCGGTGATGCGGTCGGTCTCTTTTATCTTGAGGCTTTGCAGTCCGGTGAAGCGGAAGGGGATATTCATCAGGCAACAAGTCACGACAAAGGTCTGTGCCAGGTCGGGGATGTCTACCATATCTTCGACGAGGCGCGCAACAGGAGTTCCGATTTTGGTTAGTCTCACTCCACGGTCGGTGTACTCCGTACGGATGCCGAGGCGGGAGAATACTTCCGCACCGCGGCTGTCACCTTGGTAGCTGCGGGGGAAGAGACCGAGCAATTCTACTTCGGGGGCTGCCTGCCCTTCTTCCTCTTCTCCTTTCATTTTTAATTTTTCATTTTTAATTATAGAGAGTGCCATCATCTGATACCAGTAAGAGGCGGCGCTCCAGTCACTTTCTACCGTGAAGGCTACATCGCGATAGCCGCCGGGGCGTACGGTGATGCTGTTTTCCGTAGTCCAGTCAGCCTGTGCGCCGAAGTCGCGTATCAGTTGCAGCGTCAGGTTGATGTAGGGGCGGGAAATGATCTCGCCTGTCAGGTGCAGGCGCAAGCCTTTGGGCAGCACGGCACCTATCATCAGCAGGGCGGAGATATATTGCGAACTTACGTTTCCGGCAAGGCTGATTTCTTCGCCTTTCAACTCCGTTCCCGTGATGCGCAGGGGCGGGAAACCTTCGTTTCCGACGTATTCTATCTGTGCACCGAGCTCGCGCAAGGCATCTACCAGGATGCGGATGGGGCGCTGTTGCATACGTTGTGTACCGGTGATGATGCGGGTGCCCGGTGTCACACTGAGGTATGCAGTGAGAAAACGCATGGCAGTTCCTGCGGCAAGGATGTCGATGTGTTCGGGGTTGCCGTCGAGGGCGCGTATCATTACCCGGGTGTCGTCACAGTCGCTCAGATTGCAGGGCGTGAGGCTGCCGTGGGCAAGGGCGTGCAGGATAAGTGCGCGGTTGCTGATGCTTTTGGATGCCGGTAGCTGAATGCTGGCGTGTAGCGTGGCGGGGGCGGAGAGGGTATATCGCATAGTCGTATTTCTTGGTTATATGGGTGGTAAATAACTTGTTGTCGGTGCAAAAGTAGGATAAATCTTTGAGAAATCTTATATTTGCCGTCCTAATCTTGTAAAAGAAGAAACCGGCTATTTGACATTTAATATGATGTGATAATATGGAAATAGATTTGACTACCCCTGCTTTGCTGTTCTCAGCTATATCTTTGATAATGTTGGCGTATACCAACCGTTTTCTGTCGTATGCGCAACTGGTGCGTACACTGAAAGAACAATATGTGGAGAACCCTTCTTCGGTGAAGGCGGCACAGATTGCCAACTTGCGGAAGCGGCTTTACCTGACGCGCGCCATGCAGGTGACAGGGATTGCGAGCCTGTTGCTGTGTGTGGTCAGTATGTTTGTTATGTATATCAGGCTATACCTTGCTTCTGTCTATATCTTCGGTCTAGCGCTGGTACTGCTAATTATTTCGCTGACTATATCGGTGTATGAAATCTATATCTCGGTGAAGGCGCTGGAGATACATTTGAATGATATGGGAGAGTAAGAACTTCACTACTAAGAGGCAAATATCCCAACAAAAAGAAAAGCCTTCCGGGAATTTAGTAAAAACCTCACCGGATTTTACTAAATTCCCGATTGATTTTTACTAAATTTCCGGAAGGTTTTTACTAAAAAAATCATGCCCCCTCTCAGAAGGTGTCTCAGCGGAGATTATAAATGCTTATCGGATAATTACTTTTTTCATACAAATTCTTAATAGACTGCGCTCGCAATGATCTGGATAAACAGAATCAGGAACACCATTGCAATAGGATAAACCGTTGCATAAGCTACGCTTGGAATGTTGCTGTCCGTCATAGAGTCGGCAGCAGCAAGTCCCGGTGTACTGGTCATACCGCCGGTGATGGTACCCAGCAAATCGAGGATGCTTATTTTGAACACAAGCAGACCCACAAGGGCAGCCACCAGCATAGGCACTAAGGTAATTGCTGCACCTACCCCGAACAACAGCCATCCGCTTTCCTGGAAAGTAGCCACCAGGTTTGTACCTGCCGATGTACCGACTTCCGCCAGGAATAACAGCAGACCCAGTTGCCGCAACAGATGATTGGCAGAGCCGGACATAGACCAGATGATAGGTCCCGTCTTGCCCACGGCACTAAGGAAGAGCGCCACCATCAGAATGCCGCCCGTCAGTCCCGGAGAGAACGACAGTGTATCGGAGAACGATATGTTCAGCTTGCCGAACAGCACTCCCAGTACAATACCCATGGCAATAGGGAAGAAATCTGTGTCTGACAGTTGCTTGGCATTGTTGCCCAACAGACGGGCTACCCCTTTGATGCCGTCCTTTTCGCCTACTACCATCAGCTTGTCACCAAACTTCAGGGCAAGGTCGGGCGAGGGAGATAAATCAATACCGCTTCGGCGGACGCGGGTCACGGTACAGCCGAAGTTCTTCATCAGGTTGAGTTCGCCCAACTGCTTGTTTATCATGTCTTTCTTGGTCAGCAGCAGAGATTCTATTTCCTGCGTGTCTACCAAGGGCAGTTCGCCCTCTTCACGTTCGCCCACCAGTACGGCAAGCTGGTTCAGGGAGTCCTCGCTACCCACGGCTTGTATATAGTCGTCCTTGTGGAGCACGGTCTGCGCTGTGGGAATAGAAATCAGCTCGCCGTGTTTATGTCGGGAGATGACTGCTCCTGTCATGGCACGTGCATTGATCTGCATCAGGCTGCGCCCACAAACAGCAGCGTTCGTCACGCGAAAGATGCAAGTGCTCAGTTCGGGGAACTGGCTGCGGCGTTCTTTCTCCAGGCGGCGGGCTTCCTTGTCGAGGTCGATGTGCATGATGCGGGGCAATAGCTTGACAAAGAGGATAACACCGATGACCCCGAAGGGATAGGCGATACCGTAAGCGATGGATGCCAGCGGAGAGTGGGTACTGTCGATAGCCACAGCAAGTCCCGGCGTACTGGTCAGTGCACCGGCTATCAACCCCACGACACTGGGGGTATCTATATCGAAAGCATATTTTAGTCCGACGGCAGTCAGTGCGGCAGAGCAGATAATGAGCATCGTGATGATGATCAGCGTCTTGCCCTTGCTCCGAAACGAGTCGAAGAATCCGGGACCGGCCTGTATACCGATGGTGAAGATAAACAGCACCAATCCGAAGTTTCCTAACTCCTTAGGGATAACCACGCCGAAGTGTCCGAACAAAAGGGCGATGAAGATAACTGCGGAAACATCGAGCGAGAGTCCTTTAATTTTGATTCTTCCCAGCATAAACCCCAGGGCTACAATGAGGAAGAGTGCGAAATAAGAGGATTGTAATAAATCGGCAAACATAATTAAGTTAAGGGGGTTATAAGTTTTTAAGCAATTCTTCTACAGCCGTTTTCAACTGGGTATCTTCACCTTTCACAATCGTTTCGGGCGAGTTGGCAACTTTGATGTCCGGTTCCAGCTGTGTGTTCTCCAGATAACTGCCGTCCGGCAAACGATAACCTACTACGGGAATACCGAATACCAGCGAAGTATCTTGCAGACGTTCCCAAGACACGCTGGTCATGGTGCCCGGAACCGGCATACCTACCAGCTTACCCAACTTCTGATGGCTGTATACCCACGGTGTGCCGTGCGCATTGGAGTAGTTGGCCTCACACGTCAGCATAATGGACGGCTTGTTCCAGCGGCGGCTGGGCATATCGCAGGCCTCGCGTCCGCGAACCACTTGCGTGAAGTACTTTTTGCCGCTGAACAGCACTTCTATATCCTCGTGCAGGCGTCCGCCACCGTTGAAGCGCGTATCGATGACGATACCTTCGCGGTTATTATATTTGCCCAGGATGTCAGAGTAAACGGAGCGGAAACTATCGTCACCCATTGACTCGATGTGCACGTAGCCCAGTCGTCCGTTTGACCATCTGTCTACGTCGGCTGCGCGTTGCTTCACCCAGCGGGCGTAGAGCAGGTCGCTGAGCGCACCGTTGCTGATGGGGATGGTTACCTCTTCCCAGCGTTCCTTAGTCTGCGGGTTGTACAGTGAGACAAGGGTTTTCTTCTTGGCTTTATTGTTGAGCAGCATGTAGTAGTCCATTTCGGGCGTAATCTCCGTGCCGTCAATCTTTTCAATTACCATGCCGGCTTTCACCTTCGTGTTGGCATTGTCGAAGGGGCCTTTCTCTATCACTTCTGCAATGAGCATGCCCTTATCCTGATAGTTCCAGTCGAAGAGCAATCCCAGGCTGGCGGTCGGTTCGCTTTGTCCTTTCGGGTAGAAGCGGCCGCCGGTGTGCGACACGTTCAATTCGCCCAACCATTCGCTCAGCAGTTCGGCAAAGTCGTAATTATTGTCGATGTGCGGCAGGAACTTGCGGTAGGCTGCTGTCATGGCATCCCAGTCCACACCGTGCATATTGGTGTTGTAGAAGCGCTTTTGCTCCTGCTTGTACACGTGGTCGAACATATATTCGCGTTCGGCTGCCAGGTCCATTTTCACACTGGCACGGAAGGAGATAGGTTTCAGGGCATCCGAAGAAGTGTCCATCTTCTGCATGTTGCGTCCACCCAGCAAGAAGATGTTTTTGCCTTCCTTGTCCATTTCCATGTCTGCCCATCCGGCATCCATCTTGTGGAGCAGCTTGGTATCCTTCTTGCGCAAGTCCATCTTCCAGAGGTCGTATCCGCCTTCAAAAGCGGCCAGGTAGTAGAGCGCTTCGCCATCTTTGGAGATGATGATGCTACCCATATCCGAAGAATTCGGGGTAAGGCGCACAATGCGGTCCTCGATGTTTTTCAGTTCTACTACGATGTCTTTTACTTTTTCTTCCTGGGCATCGCTTTCTTTATTGTCTTTCTTCTTGTCTTTTGTCTTGCTGTCGTCTTTCTCTTTGTCCTTCTTCTGTTCTTTTTCCAGCTCTTTGCGCAGTTCGTAGTCTTCTTTGCTCAGGCAGTACTTGTCGTAGGCATCCTGATTGAGGAATACGAGCATGGCATCGCTTTGCGAACCCCATGAGGCATGGGCACGCATACCATAACGTTCGGTGGCGAAAAGAATGGCGTTGCCGTCAAGTGCAAACCGGGGCATACCGCTTGTGTAACCGCTGTTTGTCAGGTTGACGATTTCGCTGCCGCCTGCTGCACTGACAAGACCGATATCGGTGTATGGGTCGTGTCTGTTTCCTACAAATTCGAGGGTGAACCATTTTCCGTCCGGTGACCACTCAAAATCGAACTGGCCCCCTGTGCTGTACCAGGTAGAGCCGTCGGTAATCTGACGTACTTTCTTCGTGTCCAGGTTGAGCACCATCAGGCGGTTGCGGTCTTCGATGAAGGCTAGTTCTTTACCGTCGGGCGAGAATTTGGGATAAGCACGTTCTACGGTGGATGAAGGAAGCAGCACTTCTTCGTTGATCAGGGTTGCATTGGGGAAGTTAGGGTCTTCTTTGCGGGCTATCTTGGCAAGATAGAGTTGCCAGTTACCGCTTCGCTCGCTGGCATAGGCCAGGGTGCGGTTGTCCGGGGCAAATGAAAGACCGGCTTCGCGTGCCGGGGTATGTGTAATCTGCTTGGTAGTGGTATAGTCTGTAGAGGTTACGAACACTTCGCCGCGTGCAATGAATGCCACTTGCTTGCCGTCGGGTGAGACGGTAGCAGAGGTTGCTCCGTCGGAGTAGTCCAGAGTGGCCAGCTTGGGCTGGTCATCGCGGGTAATCTCTATCTTGACTTTCTGCGGAGTGGCACTGCCCTGCTGGGTGTAAATCTCGCCGTCGTATCCGTAGCACAATGTTCCGTTGCTGCCTATGGAGAGGAAACGTACGGGATGGGTCTTGAAAGACGTCACAGCCTTTACGGATTGCGGCTGGGCAACCGGGAAAGAATATACGTTGAACGAACCGCCGTCGCGCTCGCTCAGGAAGTAGAGGGTCTGTCCGTCGGGAGACAATACCGGATTGCGGTCTTCGCCGCCACGGTTGGTAAGATTGGTGTGTTTGCCGGTCTGAGTGTTATATACCCAGATGTCGCGGGTGATGGAAGAAGTGTGATGCTTACGCCATTCATTCTCAGAACCCTTGCGGTCCTGATAGAAGAATTGCTTACCGGATTTATCGAAGCAGATAGCCTCGGCAGGCGTGCCCAATACTTGCTCGGTACGTCCGCCCGTTGCAGGTACTTTGTAGACTTCGGTCATGGACGCTGCGGGGAAGAGTGCGCTTGTAGCCGGATCCTGGATGGCTGCGGAAAACAAGATATACTTGCCGTCCGGGGTGAATGCGCTGGGCGTTTCGGCAGCCGAGTTGGTAGTCAACCGCTGCGCAGCCCCACCGTTAGAAGGCATCACGAAGATGTCGAAGTTGCCGTACCGGTCGCTGGCAAAGGCTATCTGTTTGCCGTCCGGCGACCATGTCGGGGTGCATTCGTAGGATTCCTGGGTCGTAAGTTGCGTGGCAGTTCCGCCCGTAGCGGGTACTTTGTAGATGTCTCCTTTGTAGCAGAATGCAATTTCTGTGCCGTCGGGCGAGATTTGTACGTCGCGCATCCACAAGGGAGTGGATGCATAGCTGGCAATGGCGGTAAAGCCGAGCAGGATGGATGCAAGAATCTTCTTCATAAGTATAATTTGATGCTTATTATTATCTGTGGACAAAAGTAGTAAATATATTCGAGAGTGTATAAGGTATGTATAAATATGGTATCACTTTATTCCTCTTGCCTTGTAAATTATCTCTTTGGCGCTATTGATGCTTTGGAATTTTTCTTCGGCGGCTTTCTTTATGTCTTCTCCCAGCATAGCCACTTTATCGGGATGGTGCTTCAGCGCCAGGCGGCGGTAGGCAGCGCGTACTTCGTCGTTGGTGGCGGTGGGCGACACTTCGAGTACTTTGTAAGCTTCGTCCAGTGAACGACCGCCCAGGTTGAGCATGGATTCCACTTCTTTTACCGACAGCCCCATGTACAGCGCTACTTCCTTCAGCGCTTCTATCTCTTGGCTGCATACGTGCCCGTCACTTTTGGCTACGTTCACCAGGAAGTCCAGCAGTTGCAGGCGTTCTTCATAGCTCAGGTTGGCGGCAATCTGCCTTCCGCAATCGCGGATGGTGTTCTTGAAAGCCATCGGGTTCTGCTTGTCCATCTGCTTGCGTTGCTCAAAGAGGTTGAGCAATATTTGCTGTCCTTCATTGACAGCAGCCTCTCCGAAGTTTATTCTCAGGAACTTGCGGACGAACTCCATCTCGCTGTGCATGATGCGTCCGTCTGCTTTGATGATATACGAGGTCATCACCAACATGGAGAAAAGGAAGCTGTTCCGCTGGCCGGCATATCCGGCATCCCGCATATCTCCCGCTTGTCCACTGCCACGTCTGCTGTCCGCAGAATCATCGTCGGTATCGAACAATGAACCGAGTGCGTATCCTGCCAAAGCTCCCAGCGGACCTTTGACCATAAAACCTATAATGCCGCCTATCCATTTTGCTGCTCCCATAATCTCCTTAATGTTTAGGCTGCAAAAATAGAGATTTTCGGCGAGAATAGCGGTAAATAGCTGCTCCTTATTTCGACTTTTACTGATGCATTGCATCTCCATTGCAAGTCCAATACTATAGATTGGAGTTGCATTGGACTTGTATTGGAGTTGTATTGGACTTGCTACGGAGCAGGTACCTGGAAAGTGCCGTGGCAGAAGCGGCCGAATGCTTTGTCATCTATCTGTTTATTTCCAGCAGTTTTATCACATATTCCCGTTGCAACGAATAGGCACCGTCTTCTTTCTGTACGTATTTCAGCAGTTGCAGCCCGTCTTGCCGTAGTTTGGACTTCAGCAAGGTATTATCTTCTATGTCTTCGGATAGCTTCAACATGTTCATGGCGGCAAGTTCTATTTTGCTTGTTTTGTCAGAGTCTTTGCCATATCTTTCAATCAATTCCTGTGTGCTCATATTCAACAAATCTTTGGTTGGGAATCCTAAAATCTGCTGTGTCAGCCCGTCATATTCCGTCCATTCCTTCTGACGGATTTTCTTCTTGTTCAGTATCGCATTAACGATTAAAGATACGATTTCCTGAATCATTCGTATCAGATAGTCTTGCTTAATCATAAGGCTCTGCTTTTTCGGAACGCTACCTATGAGGGAACGTTACTGTTGATAATCAGCAAATGTAGTGATTATACTTTGAAGTCGGGATATTGTTTCGGGGATTATTGCTATGAGTTTTTTTGTTTACAGATGCTACTGCAACTGGCAGTTGCGGTATTGGCTGTCCGGGAACCTAATTTTATGGGATAGGGGGAAAACTACTTGATTCCTTTGCAAGTAATTAGACAAAACTGTATTTTTGGAAGAAATAATTATGTACAGATGAACAATATGAGAACTTTAGAAGAACTGATTGATATAGAAGATTCAGGCTGGAATTTAATTAGAGAATGGATGCGTACTGCTAAAAACCAGTATTTACTACTTCCTAAAGATCAAGAACGTGCCAATAAAGAACTTTTAAATGCGCAAGTAACAACTCATTCTACTATGGGGGCAATTATTTATGAAACTGGTGGTATTCTTTTTGATTATGGCTGGATTAGGGTATTAGGTTCCGGAAATTCTAAACTCAATCGTGGATTAATGGAATGGAATAAAGGAAAAAGTTTTAAGAAGTATGGGGAACAACCTTCATTTCTTCTTATTGCAGATGATGTTATTGGTGGCTATTTTGCTATTAATGCAGGGAAATTAGGAACTGACATAGGGAAAGTCTATTACTTGGCTCCAGATACAATGGAGTGGGAAAACTTAGAAATTGGTTACTCGGACTTCATATATTGGTTGTTCAATGGAAATATCCAGCAATTTTATGAAAACTTTAAATGGAAAACTTGGAAAGAAGATTTGGAGCAAGTAGATGGTAATCAAACGTTTTTTATTTTCCCTTTTTTGTGGACGAAAGAAGGCGAAGATATTGAGAAAGCCGATAAGAAATTAGTGCCCACAGAAGAAAACTATGCACTGACAACAGATATGTTTAACCAATTATTTTAATGATGATATGTTTTTGGGAAATATTGTTACAGTAGATGGAAGTTTAAGAAAAGGAATAAAATATGCGGATATAGAAAGATCGTTCACGGACTTTGAAATTTTCGTTAATCTGCAACCCGTTTTTGCGCAAGTTATCTAATAAAATAGTATTTTCGGAGTTACAAAATATTAGAGACCTTCATAATATGAAAATTACCCGTGATGAATTACTGATAGCTGCGTTTAAGTTGTTTATGTCCGTGAACTATGAGAAAGCCAGTTTTGCGGAA
>CAJKXC010000053.1 GCA_905203765.1 uncultured Bacteroides sp. | reverse complement strand
AGTACCTGCAACCGGATGTTGGAAACGAGTCGGGTTAGTAGAGTTACCGGTGATGGATACATCTACACCTTCTTTCCACATGATGGCTACACCTTCGCGAACATCGTCGGCGCCATAGCATTTTACTTTAGCACGAGGACCGTCGCTGTAAGCGATTTCCTTCACAACTTTCAGTTCACCTGTAAAGTAGTCGAACTGAGTCTGAACATAAGTAAAGCCGTTGATACGGGAGATGATCTGTGCAGCGTCCTTACCCAGACCGTTCAGGATACAACGCAGAGGTTCTTTGCGCACCTTGTCTGCCTTAGCGGCAATCTTGATTGCACCTTCGGCAGCAGCAAATGATTCGTGACCTGCCAGGAAAGCGAAGCACTTAGTCTCCTCGCGCAGCAACATGGCAGCCAGGTTACCATGACCGATACCAACCTTACGGTCGTCGGCTACAGAACCCGGAATACAGAATGCCTGCAAACCGATACCGATAGCTTCGGCAGCTTCAGCAGCATTTGTGCAGCCCTTCTTGATAGCGATGGCAGTACCTACTACATAAGCCCACTTTGCATTTTCAAAGCAGATAGGCTGAGTTTCTTCACACGTCTTATAAGGATCGAGTCCATAAGATTCGCAGATAGCGTTAGCTTCTTCGATATCTTTGATGCCGTTAGCGTTCAAAGCTTCGATGATTCCTTTGATACGACGGTCTTGACTTTCAAATTTTACTTCTCTAATCATAGTTCTATTTCCTCCTTATATTATTCGTGACGTGGATCAATATGTTTAACTGCACCCTGTTCCGCTGTTACGCGTCCGTAAGTACCGGTTACTTTCTTCAATGCTTCGTTAGCATCCGTACCCTTCTTGATCTCGTCCATGAACTTACCCATGTGAACGAATTCGTATCCGCAGATTTGGTCATCCTTATCCAGGAAGATGTTCTTGATATAACCTTCAGCCATTTCGAGGTAGCGAGGACCCTTAGCCAATGTACCGTACAGTGTACCTACCTGGCTGCGCAGACCTTTACCCAAGTCTTCCAAACCGGCACCGATGATCAGACCGCCTTCTGAGAAAGCCGACTGGGTACGTCCGTAAACGATTTGCAGGAAGAGTTCGCGCATTGCGGTGTTGATAGCGTCGCAAACGAGGTCGGTGTTCAGGGCTTCGAGGATAGTCTTGCCCGGAAGAATCTCGGCAGCCATAGCAGCAGAGTGAGTCATACCGGAGCAACCGATAGTCTCAACCAGAGCTTCCTGGATGACGCCTTCCTTTACGTTGAGGGTTAATTTACATGCACCTTGCTGAGGAGCACACCAGCCGATGCCGTGTGTCAGACCAGAGATGTCAACAATTCCTTTAGCTTTTACCCATTTACCTTCTTCGGGAATAGGAGCCGGTCCGTGGTTAGGACCTTTCTTCACAACACACATGTGTTCCACTTCGTGTGAATAAGTCATAATTAGCTCTTTTTTTAAGTGATATAATTTAAAATAACGTAGTCTGTTTTTATTAGTCGGATGCAAAGTTACTCCTTTTCTTGGTTTCTGCCAACCGTTCAATTTGACTTTTTTATTAAAAATAGGTAATAGGAAGTTTAATTTCGGCGGAATGTAAAGTAGAGTTTGCAGAAACTCCTACCTTTGTGGCGTAATTTAATAGAGATACGAACTATGATAGAAGTGACAGATGCTGCTTTGCGTCAGGCTGCCGGAGAGGGGATGGACGCATTTATTCAAGTGTTTACCGATGCATATAAGAAGGTAATAGGCGGGGAGTTGACTGCCGAAACGATGCCCTTGCTCACCGGTGAGCAACATTCCTTGCTGGCCTACCAGATATTCCGCGACGAAATAATGGAAGGCGGTTTCTGCCAACTGATACAGAACGGGTATGGCGGCTATATCTTTGCCAATCCCTTTGCCAAGGTGATGCGCCTGTGGGGAGCGGGGGACTTAAGCAAACTGATTTATGCTGCCAAGAAGATATACGATGAACACCGTGCCGACCTGGAACGCGACCGCACAGACGATGAATTCATGGCGATGTACGAGCAATACGAGGCTTTCGACGAACTGGAAGAGGTGTTCTTGGAGAAAGAAGAGGAATACACGGCGCTGGTTGCCGGCTATGTAGACGAACACTTGGAACAGTTCGCAAAGATTACATAAGAGAACGCAAATAAGTGTTAAATAGATAGTGCGGTGTGCAGTATTAAGATTAATCTTTCATTTAATCTTAAAAACAATGAAAAAACGAAGTGGGTACTTTATTACTCAATTCTTTTATCTAAATTTGCACACTCTAATATTTATAAGAAAAATGAAACAATTGAAATTCTTGATGGTTGCCTTTACTTTGTTGATGGGCATTTCTTTAACTTCGTGTCTGGATTCGGGTGATAACGAAAGCGCTTTTGATGGTGGCGGCTACTTGCGTACTGTACATTATATGGGCAGTTCCTATTTTGTTGACCTTAGTGGATATAAATACTATCCGACGGAGGCTTCGCTTGCTACAATGAAGGCAAACTATGGCTTTGACATAGATAAAGCAGATTTGGTTTTTATTTACTATAAGAATGTGGAAACAGAAACAGGTGAAACTTCTACTACCGGTAAATATATCCAATTGGTATCAGCTGAAGCAATCGATTCTTATAGGGCTGTAACAAAGTCATCAGAGATTGATATGGAAGCCACTGTGACGGATAATGCTCCTATTAACACTTTGAATCCTATGGATAATTATGGGAATACTTATAAACCCATGCTGTATGGTGATGAAATGGTAATTCTGCCTGTTTTGTGGAAAATGGAAAATAAAGCAGAAACTATGGCACAGCACTCATTCAGTTTGGTATATATAGATAAGGAGATACAGTCGGGTAGTACGGAGTTAGTGTTCTATTTGCGACATGATAAAGGTACCGATACAAAGACTGATGCTAATGCTTTCAGATATAAAGCATATATCATAAAGGATATCATGGCTAAGTTTAAAGGCGTAACCGGTCGCTATCCTGCTAAGGTGACAATAAAAGCAAAAGTTGCTACGGATGGTATAACAATGCCTGAAACTTATACTGATTATTCAATGGATAGCAGTGCACTTAATCAAAATAGCGGTTCATCTACTCAGAATTAATTGAACTACAAAGATTTATTTCATATAGCAATGCAACTGATTTCCTCTCCGGCGCATGCCTGGGAGGAAATTAGTTTAGAGGATAGGCGAAAAGTATTCACTGCTTTTGTCTATCCTATGATTGGTTTATGCGGGTTGTCCGTTTTCATCGGTTCTCTGTGGACGATGGGGTGGGGCGGTCCGCAAAGTTTTCAATATGCTATGACGCAATGTTGCGCGGCGGCTGTATCCTTGTTTGGAGGATACTTTTTGGCGGCCTATCTCATTAACGGGTTGCGTGTCCGTATGTTTATGCTGGACAGTGATATACCTTTGGCGCAACAGTTTGCGGGATATGCCCTGGTGGTGGTGTTTCTGCTGAGAATTGTTATCGGCATTCTGCCCGATTTCTGGATTATAGCCCTGTTGCTCCAGTTCTACATCGTGTATGTGGTGTGGGAGGGAAGTGCCCGATTGATGCAGATTGTAGAAAAAGACCGCTTGCGGTTCACCATTCTTTCTTCTATTTTGTTAATAGTATGCCCGGCAGTGATTGAATGGACATTCAATAAGCTGACGGTGGTACTGAACTGATAAATGTTATGAAACAAGCTCCTATAAATATAAAGAATAAGCGTGCCACGTTCGACTACGAATTGACTGATACCTATACCGCAGGCATCGTGCTGACCGGTACGGAGATTAAGTCCATCCGTTTGGGCAAGGCAAGCTTGGTCGATACGTTCTGTTACTTTGCAAATGGCGAATTGTGGGTGAAGAACATGCATATAGCCGAATATTTCTATGGTTCGTACAATAACCATTCGGCACGCAGGGAGCGCAAACTTCTGTTGACTAAAAAAGAACTGGACAAACTGATGCGCGGTTCCAAAGACCCCGGTTTCACGATTGTCCCCGTGCGTATGTTTATCAACGAGAAGGGGCTGGCAAAGGTCGTTGTAGCCCTTGCCAAAGGTAAAAAGGAATACGACAAGCGCGAATCTTTGAGAGAGAAAGATGACAAACGCGATATGGCGCGGATGTTTAAAAGATAGCTTATCACTTTATATATGAAGACGATAAAAGAGTTGGTGCGTGAGCGCATCCTCATTCTGGACGGTGCTATGGGCACCATGATACAGCAGTATAACTTGACGGAAGAAGACTTCCGGGGCGAACGCTTTGCGCAGGTTCCCGGGCAGTTGAAGGGCAACAATGACCTGCTTTGCCTCACCCGCCCCGACGTGATACAGGATATTCACCGCAAATATCTCACAGCAGGCGCCGACATCATCGAAACCAATACATTCAGTTCCACCCGCGTCAGCATGGCGGACTATCATGTGCAGGACTATGTGCGTGAGATGAACCTTGCCGCCGTGAAGTTGGCACGCGAGGTGGCGGACGAATTCACCGCCCTCACCCCGGACAAGCCCCGCTTTGTAGCCGGTTCCATAGGCCCTACCAACAAGACCTGCTCCATGAGTCCCGATGTGAACAACCCCGCCTTTCGTGCCCTGACCTACGACGAACTTGCCGATGCCTACCGCGAACAGATGGAAGCCCTGCTTGAAGGCGGTGTGGATGCCTTGCTGATAGAAACCATCTTCGATACGCTGAATGCCAAAGCCGCCATCTATGCTGCCGAACAAGCTATGGAGACTACCGGAATCCGCGTCCCCCTGATGCTTTCCGTTACCGTCTCCGATACCGGCGGACGCACCCTTTCGGGGCAAACCCTGGAAGCGTTTCTTGCTTCCGTGCAGCATGCCGATATTTTCTCCGTAGGATTGAACTGCTCTTTCGGTGCCCGCCAGTTGAAGCCTTTCCTGGAACAACTTGCCGCCCGTGCACCTTATTATATAAGCGCCTATCCCAATGCCGGACTGCCCAACAGCCTGGGTACATACGACCAGACTCCCGCCGACATGGCGCACGAGGTACGCGAGTATATCCACGAAGGGCTGGTGAACATTATCGGCGGCTGTTGCGGTACGACCGATGCCTATATCGCCGAATACTCCGCTTTGATAGCGGGCGCCGCTCCCCATCAACCCGCTCCGAAGCCCGATACTCTTTGGCTGTCGGGACTCGAACTGCTGGAAGTGAAGCCCGAGAACAACTTTGTGAACGTGGGCGAACGGTGCAACGTTGCCGGTTCGCGCAAGTTCCTGCGTCTGATAAACGAAAAGAAATACGACGAGGCCCTCAGCATCGCCCGCCAGCAGGTGGAAGACGGTGCGCAAGTCATCGACATCAATATGGACGATGGCCTGCTGGATGCCCGTGAGGAGATGACTACCTTCCTCAATCTGATAGCTTCCGAACCGGAGATTGCCCGTGTGCCGGTGATGATAGACTCTTCCAAATGGGAAGTCATCGTTGCCGGGTTGAAGTGCCTGCAAGGCAAGTCCATCGTCAACTCCATCTCTCTGAAAGAAGGTGAAGAGAAGTTCCTGGCGCATGCCCGCACCATCAAGCAATACGGCGCTGCCGCCGTGGTGATGGCTTTCGACGAGAAGGGGCAGGCGGATACCGCCGAGCGCAAGATTGAAGTTTGCGAACGCGCCTACCGCCTCTTGGTGGATAAAGTCAATTTCAATCCCCACGATATCATCTTCGACCCCAATGTACTTGCCATAGCTACAGGTATGGACGAGCACGACAACTATGCGATGGACTTTATCCATGCCACCGGCTGGATACGGAAGAACCTGCCCGGCGCACACGTCAGCGGCGGAGTTAGCAACCTGTCCTTTTCGTTCCGCGGCAACAACTACATTCGCGAGGCGATGCACGCCGTGTTTCTCTATCACGCTATCCGCGAAGGCATGGACATGGGCATCGTGAATCCTGCCACTTCCGTACTTTATACCGATATCCCTGCCGATATCCTGGAGCGCATTGAAGATGTTGTCCTCAACCGCCGCCCCGATGCAGCCGAACGGCTGATAGAAACTGCCGAGCGCCTGAAGGCGGAAGCGGATGCGGCGAAAGCCGCCGGTGGTGGAGCGCCGGTTGCCGCCCACTCCCAGCTTGCCTGGCGTGAAGGCACTTCGGTGGAAGAACGCTTGAAGTATGCATTGACCAAAGGTATCGGCGACTATCTGGAAGAAGACCTTGCCGAAGCTTTGAAACTGTATCCCAAAGCGGTGGACATCATCGAAGGCCCGTTGATGGCGGGTATGAATCATGTGGGCGACCTGTTCGGTGCCGGGAAGATGTTCCTTCCGCAGGTGGTAAAGACGGCGCGCACCATGAAGAAGGCGGTTGCTATCCTTCAGCCCGTGATTGAATCGGAGAAAGAGGAAGGCACTGCGTCTGCCGGAAAGGTGTTGCTTGCCACGGTGAAAGGCGATGTGCACGACATCGGCAAGAATATCGTTTCCGTAGTGATGGCGTGCAACGGCTATGATATTGTAGACCTGGGCGTGATGGTACCTGCCGAGACTATCGTACAGCGTGCCGTCGAAGAAAAGGTGAACATGATAGGACTGAGCGGGCTGATTACCCCTTCTTTGGACGAAATGGTGCACGTGGCGATAGAGTTGGAGAAAGCCGGTCTGGAAATTCCTCTGCTGATAGGGGGCGCTACCACTTCGCCGCTCCATACCGCCTTGAAGATAGCTCCGGTTTATCATGCTCCGGTCATCCATCTGAAGGACGCTTCGCAGAATGCTACCGTAGCTGCCAAACTGATGAATCCTAAAACGAAAGGGGAACTGGAAGAAGAATTGAACGGGAAGTACCGGGAACTCCGCGAGAAGAACCAGGAGCGACAAGTAAAAACGGTATCGCTGGAAGAAGCACAGAAGAACAAATTGAATTTATTCTGATAAATGGGAATTTAGCGGGCTTTGCCCGCTAAGCTACAAGTGACAAGCTACGAGCTACAAGTTGCTGCGCTATTACGCCGCAAGGTACTTGTCACTGGTAGCTTGTAGCTCGTCAACTTAATTTAGCGGCTTCGCCGCTAAATTATCATTTACGCCTTTATCTTCTTCTTGTACTGTTCGTACCGTGAAGTAATATCCCTCACAAAGTTATACGTCTCTATACCGCGGAAGTAACCATTCTTGCAGACGGGATCGGTGAAGTACTCTTCGTTGCTTTTTAGCAGGATGAAGTTCTCCACATTGTCCCGCCAGACGTATTTGTTCTTACCATATTTCTCTGCCAGCGCCATAGCATCCAGCACATGCCCGATTCCCGAATTGTAAGACGCCAGCACAAAGTTGATGCGCTCCTCTTCGGGCACTTTGGCAAAGCTCCTGGCGGTGGCGCCGATATACTTCACGGCAGCTTTTATGCTCTCTTCCGGGTTCTGTTCCCTTCCTTCGGGCAGTCCCATTGCCCGGGCTGTGGCAGGCATCAGCTGCATCAGTCCCTTCGCACCCGCCCACGATACGGCGGTCGAGTCGAAGTTCGATTCCGTATAGGCGAGAGACGCCAGCAGACGCCAATCCCAGTTAATCTCCGGGGCATACTTCTTGAATAAATTGTCATAAAGGGAGATTTTGCCTTCCCGCAAGGACAGGATAGGAGAGTGGACAATCGCCTTGCTTATCTCAAAATATCGCTTCATACTCGCCGTATAGGCGGGTGAGGTCATGTTCTCTTCGTGCCATTTGTCGGCGGCGGCGGCCAGTTCGGGGCAGTCCTTCCGCACAGCCCACGAGGCACGCTGGTCAAAGCTGATGGACAGTCCGATGTTCAGGTTGGGATAATACGTGGTGTTGAGTTGTGCCACATCATTGTCCGCTACGGTATAAGGGATTTTTCCTTGCGAAACTTGGGTGATAAGGTCTTCTACGCTGATGCTGTCGTTGGTTACTTCATGGATATGGATGCCGCCGCCGAGCTCTTTGTCCAGGTTGACCAGGCGTTCGTAATACTTTCCGGGCTTCACATATACATCTTTCCCGATAAGTTCGGTTACGTCTTTCAGCGGTTTTTCCCGTCCGCCGGCACGCTGTACGATGACCTGGTGGGTGATGACTTCTTCACCGCAGTATATCAGGCTGTCTTTCCATTCTTTGGTGATGGGCAGGTTGTAGGCGATAAGATCTCCTTTGCCTGCCAATAGCTTTTCTATAAGTTCGGGCACGTTCCGTGCTATCTCGATCCGCAGCTTCACGCCGAGGCTCTTGGCAAACTGTTCGCTCAGTTCGTACTGGAAACCCATATCCTGGCCACGGTAGATGAAGTAGGAAGTCGAGCTGTACAGAGTCAGCACCACCAGTTCCCCGCTATCCTTTATTTGTTGCAGGTCGTCGACTACTACTTCCTCAGCGTGATGCTTTCCGCCGCATCCTGCGATGCAGCAAAGCAGCAAAACTATGATAATTGACAATTGACAATTGACAATTGACAATTGGGGCTTGCGGAAGTTCATATCATCACTCATCCTGCTTTTCATTATAATGTTTTATCTCCTAACTGTCAATTGTCAATTATCAATTGTCAATTGTCCAAGTGCTTCTTTATATACATTGTCAATATATCAATCGCCACCCGGTTGTTTCCGCCTTCCGGCACTATCAGGTCTGCATATCGCTTGCAGGGTTCGATGAATTGTAGATGCATCGGTTTCAGGATGCGTGTATATCGCTCCATCACGGCTTCGGCGGTGCGTCCGCGCTCTATGACGTCGCGCTGGATAACACGGATCAGCCGTTCGTCCGGGTCGGCATCTACAAATATCTTGAGATCCATCATGCTGCGCAGCTTCTTGTCGCACAGGGCAAGGATACCCTCGATGATAATCACTTCGCGCGGCTCGATGTGGATGGTTTCGGGTTGGCGGGTACACGTCAGGTACGAGTACGTCGGCTGTTCGATACTTTTCCCTTCGCGCAGCATAGAGACGTGTTTGGAGAGCAGGCTCCACTCAAAGGCGTCCGGATGGTCGAAGTTGATGTTCTGCCGCTCTTCTACGGGCACGTGGCTGCTGTCTTTGTA
Source organism: uncultured Bacteroides sp. (assembly GCA_905203765.1). Lineage (GTDB taxonomy): Bacteria > Bacteroidota > Bacteroidia > Bacteroidales > Bacteroidaceae > Bacteroides. The sequence continues at coordinate 8,038 of CAJKXC010000053.1, read as the reverse complement.
GTAAGAATCCTGTGGCAACAGTACCACTTCGCCCGCCGGCAGACTTTCGATAATTTTACGTACGACGGTGGTCTTTCCCGAGCCTGTTCCGCCTGCAATTCCTATTATTAACATCCGTTTAAGTGTATATTTAAAACAAAACCTGTATTTTTGCAGCTACTAAATGCAGCCCTTCTGCTGACAAATATAGACATAAATCATTTAAATATCAAAGTTATGGTAAAACATATTGTATTATTTAAGCTAAAGGACGAAGCTCCGGCTGACGAAAAGTTAGCTGCGATGACTAACTTCAAGAATGCTATCGAAGCACTTCCTGCTAAAATATCTGTCATCCGCAAGGTCGAAGTAGGACTGAACATCAATCCCGGCGAGACTTGGAACGTTGCCCTTTATAGCGAGTTCGATACGCTGGAAGATGTGAAGTATTATGCTACACATCCCGACCACGTAGCTGCCGGCAAATTCCTTGCCGACGTCAAAGAGAGCCGCGCCTGCGTAGATTACGAAGATTAACTTTAAACATAAATAGATGAAGAAAGTATTTTTCTCCTTTATTCTGTTGCTTCTTGTCGTGGGGGCGCAGGCACAGATACACGACCCCGTCCAGTTCAAATCCGAACTGAAAGCTCTTTCGGCCGATGAAGCGGAAATCCTGTTCACGGGTACCATTGACAAGGGTTGGCATGTTTACTCTACCGACCTGGGCGATGGCGGTCCTATCTCCGCTACTTTCAATGTCGAGAAAATCTCGGGAGCGGAAGTCGTAGGCAAACTGAAACCCGTAGGTAAAGAAATCTCCTCGTTCGACAAGTTGTTCGAAATGCAGGTGCGCTACTTTGAGAATACAGCCCAATTCGTGCAGAAGCTGAAGCTGACCGGCGGTGCTTACCAGGTAGAAGGCTACTTGGAATATGGCGCTTGCAACGATGAGAATTGTCTGCCGCCCACCCAGGTGGAATTCAATTTCTCCGGCAAAGCGGCAGGTAACGCTAAGGAAACAGATGCTCCCGTAGTAATGGTGCATGGCGGCCCTCAAGCTGCAGAGCAGGAACCTGCAACAGATGCAGATTCTGTAGTCGTTATCGGTGGGGCGGACGGTTCTACTGAAATCAGTGTGGCAGGCGATGTCGACCTTTGGAAACCGGTTATCAGCGAACTCAACTCTTTGGGCGAAACCACTTCCCAGGAAGATATGTCCTGGCTTTATATCTTCTTCACCGGATTTATCGGCGGACTTCTCGCCCTGTTCACCCCGTGCGTATGGCCCATCATTCCGATGACGGTAAGTTTCTTCCTGAAACGCAGCAAGGACAAGAAGAAAGGCATCCGCGACGCATGGACTTACGGCGCTTCTATCGTCGTGATATATGTGGTGCTGGGGCTTGCCATTACGCTGATCTTCGGTGCCAGCGCCCTGAATGCGCTCTCCACCAACGCTATATTCAACATTCTGTTCTGCCTGATGCTGGTGGTGTTTGCCGCTTCCTTCTTCGGAGCATTCGAGATAACGCTTCCTTCCAAGTGGAGCACGGCGGTCGATAGCAAAGCCGAAGCAACGAGCGGTTTGCTCAGTATCTTCCTGATGGCATTTACTTTGTCGCTGGTTTCCTTCTCTTGCACGGGTCCCATCATCGGCTTCCTCTTGGTGCAGGTTTCCACAACGGGCAGTGTGGTGGCTCCCGCTATCGGGATGCTGGGTTTTGCCATTGCTTTGGCGTTGCCCTTCACGCTGTTTGCGCTGTTCCCGTCGTGGCTGAAGTCCATGCCTAAGTCGGGCGGTTGGATGAACGTCATCAAGGTGACGCTCGGTTTCCTGGAACTCGCCTTTGCCTTGAAGTTCCTTTCCGTCGCCGATTTGGCTTACGGATGGCGCATACTCGACCGTGAAACCTTCCTCGCTTTGTGGATTGTACTTTTTGCCTTGCTGGGCTTCTACCTGCTGGGCAAAATCAAGTTCCCGCACGACGATGACGACACAAAGGTCAGCGTACCCCGCTTCTTTATGGCGCTGGCTTCGTTGGCATTTGCCGTGTACATGGTTCCCGGACTGTGGGGCGCACCGTTGAAGGCGGTCAGTGCTTTCGCACCGCCCATGCAGACGCAGGATTTCAACCTGTATAATAATGAGGTGCACGCCAAGTTCGACGACTACGACCTCGGTATGGAATATGCCCGTCAGCACGGCAAACCCGTGATGCTGGACTTCACCGGTTATGGTTGCGTCAACTGCCGTAAGATGGAGCTTTCCGTCTGGACAGACTCGAAGGTGAGCGACCTCATCAACAACGATTATGTGCTTATCACCCTCTACGTCGACAATAAGACTCCGCTTCCTTCTCCCGTCAAGATAACGGAGAACGGCAAAGAGCGTACCTTGCGCACCGTGGGCGATAAGTGGAGCTACTTGCAGCGCGTCAAGTTCGGCGCCAATGCGCAGCCCTTCTATGTGCTGATAGACAATGAAGGCAAGCCGCTCAACAAATCGTACTCCTACGATGAAGATATACCCAAGTATATCCAATTCTTGCAGACAGGACTGGACAACTATAAGAAAGAAAAATAACTGATTAATTGAAAGTTGAGAGTGGTTACTCTCAACTTTCTTATTTTTATTAAGTATGAGACACATTATTGACATCAACACCTGGGACCGCCGGGACAATTACAACTTCTTCCGTACTTTCGTCAACTCCTGGTACTCCGTTACCACCGAGATAGACTGCACCGAAGCGCGTGCCGCTGCCAAGGCTTCGGGGCGTTCCTTCTTCCTTTATTACCTCTACGCCGTGCTCCGCTCCGCCAATGAAGTCGATGCGCTCCGCTATCGTACAGATAAGGACGGGCAGGTCGTCTTTCACGACCGGGTGGATATTATTTCCCCCATAGCCGTTCCCGGAAAGACTTTCCATACCGTACGCATTCCTTACTATGAGGACTTCGACCGTTTCCATGCCGAAGCGCGTCATCTGATAACAGATATTCCCGAAGACGCCAATCCCTATGGAGTGGAAGAGGTCTTGTCGCAGCAGGGCGATTATGATGTAGTGCATCTGAGCGCAGTGCCCCAGATGTATTTCACATCCACCACCTACACGCTGGCCGAGGCGGGTAACGGTTGCAGTTACCCTTTGATGACCGCCGGTAAAGCCGTGACTCGCGAAGGCCGCCTGGTGTTCCCCCTTTCCATCTACGTGAACCATGCCTTTGTCGATGGCTCGCACCTGGCAGCGTTCTTCGAGAAGATAGAGCAACACCTGAAAGAAATCTCACACGAGTAAATTACTAAAATATCAAGCTTATGAAACGTATTATTTTCTTGACCGTCCTCTGTTGCCTGGTGCTCGGAATGAGCGCACAGACGGCAAAAGAGGAAATTTTCGCAGACGTCCACCGTTCGGCAGCCAACTACTATGCCTACCCCGAACCGGATGCCGTGCAGACGGCTCCGCCTGCCGGTTATAAACCTTTCTACTTGAGCCATTACGCCCGTCACGGCTCACGCTATCTTATCAATCCGAACGACTATGAGAAACCGTTGGAAGTGATGCGCGAGGCCGATAAGCACGGCGTACTTACCGAACTGGGCAAAAAGACGCTCTGCATTCTGGACAGCGTTTCGCACATGGCGCGGAGCCGGTATGGCGAACTCACCCCGCTGGGTGCGCGCCAGCATCGCGGCATTGCCGGGCGGATGTACCGCAACTTCCCCGAAGTGTTCAAAGGTGCAGCCGAAATCGACGCACGTTCCACGGTCGTAATCCGCTGCATCCTCTCTATGACGGCAGAATGCCTGGAGTTGCAGTCTCTGAATCCGAAGCTGCGGATCAAGAACGATGCCAGCTATCACGATATGTATTATCTGAACCATGACGACCCTGCCATCAAAGAACTGCGCAAAGCCGACGAAGCCGTTGCCGCCAGAGAGGCTGTCCTGAAAGAGCACGTTCATCCCGAACGTCTGATGAAGGCTTTGTTCAACAATGCCGACTACGTCAACTGGAAGATAGATGCCGGCAAGCTGATGAGAATGTTCTTCGACCTGGCAAGCAATATGCAGAGCCTCGATACCGGCCTTGAACTCTATTCCCTTTTCACCAAAGACGAGTGTTACGACTTGTGGCAAATCAGCAACAAGGGCTGGTACATCAACTACGCTGCTTCCCCGCTCACCAAGAGCCGTGCTCCTTATCTGGAAGCCAATCTGCTGGAAAACTTCCTGAATACGGCAGATACCTGTGTCGTGAAGTCCGAAAACAGTGCGACTCTGCGTTTCGGCCACGAGTCCTGCCTGCTGCCTTTGGCGTGCCTTCTGGAACTGGGCGACTGCGGTTATCAGACTACCGACCTGAACACTTTGGATACCGTGTGGCGTAACTACAAAATCTTCCCGATGGCAAGCAACATCCAGTTTGTTTTCTTCCGCAAGAAGGGGAGTGATGATATCCTGGTGAAAGTGCTGCTCAACGAGCACGAAATGAAACTTCCGGTTGAGAGCGAACTGGCCCCTTACTATCATTGGAAAGATGTAGAGGCTTATTATCGGGCTAAACTGGCAGCTTATAAGAAGTAGCCAAGATCATTCACCATAGAGAGAGAAAGGCAAAAGGCTGAAATCCGGATTAAAAAACGGGTTTCAGCCTTTTTATATAGACATCTGCGTTTATGTTATGGCAAGAATAAATAAGTTTCTATTCTTTATACCATTCCTTGTTTGTGCTGCCTTTACTCTCTACCCAGCCTTTATATCCATTGTAAAGCTGGTCAATAGGAGTACTTTCATTTTTTCTGTCTAATAACTTGCTCAAGTCTTTTTCGGTTGCTCCACTCAGGTAGATGGCAAACGGATAAGAACCGTCGCGTACATAGTATATGCCTTTTTCAATATCGGAAGCATCATCCCCTTGCCCGAAATAGCTCTTATCTACTTTGGAAGTCGGCGTTGTTTGCGGCAGATGTACTTCCCATCGCAAGCCGTTTGTCTGATTCTTGAAGATGAAGGGATCTATTCCCGATTCCTGGGAGATGGGCGAACTGTATTCTACAGTTACTTTATATTCGCCGTTCATGTTGTCCTTTACGTTGTCGGTCAGTATAAATACCTTGTCTTGGGATTCATATTCCAATGTTGATACTTTTTCAAATTCTTTCTCTCCGGCTTTGCGGATAGCTAAAGAATATGATTTTATACTGCCATTGCCTTTCAGTCTGAATGCCAGTCCGTTACTGTTATTGGCAACGTTCTCAAACACTTTGAAGATGAAGGTTTCAGCCTGTATTTTATCATTGGCATTGATGCTCTTACCATAATTGTAGCGCACCACCACGTCGTTCATGTCATAGTCTCCCTTATTGGGCCACAGGTCCTCAAAAGCATAGACTCCTTTCAATACGATGGGAACTGTCGGGTCGTTGGGGTCTACCTCAGGAATATCCGTAATGGCATCAACAGGATTGGATTTCAATGTTATCACGACATCGCTGAAGTTTTGGTCGGTAGTATAGTCTTCAAATGAAGTCATTACCCAGTCACCATACCGGTAAACGGCTGTGCGTGGTTGGTTGAAAGCCAATCCTTTACCATTGACACTCAATCCTTTTGAGGTTGCGGCACGATATGGAGTTTTAGTGGTGTGACCTTTTACAGGATTACTCCACGCACTGGTAGCAAGTACGAAACCAATCTTATATCCTGCAGGAAACGCGGGTGTTGCTTCTTCCATGCTTCCACTGGCAATGTGGGGATAATACATCAACTTTACGGCTGTCAGACGATCTATGCCTGCACACTTTTTAGCGTTAGTGCGGTCATTGTCCCACAGTCCGTCCTGCGTATTGGGAAATAGCATAATGACATGTACATCATTTAAACTTGCTGGTTCTTCCCCTGTTTTGTAATAGTAATATCCTAAAGAAGAGTTCCAGCAGGTGTTCTGGCCAAGAAAAGTAACCACTATTTCAGCCCTTTTATCAATAGTCATGTCATAATTACTGCGATATTCCGGAGGACATTGTTTCTTCATATTGATTACCTTTGTCTGGGCTTTATAGAGCCCGTCGGCAGCTGTGGCTGCAAGTGTTCCTGTATATTTGTAGTCAATCTCTCCGTTTCTCTTAGTGTTGTAAGTTCCTAACCAGTTTTTCCACCGAGCATCCTTTTGGTATGCTTTGGGAACTTTATCTATGGGCGTATCCATATAACTAACATATTCCTTATCGGTTCCGGCCACTGCGCGTGTCGTCCCCCCTTCCGCATCATCATCCGTCGCCTTGATACTTCCACTTACTACATCCGCCTCTATCAGCGTTTTTGCATAGAATGCCGGTGTGTAGATATATACTTTCTTTGCATATCCGGGCAGTTCCACTGTACCTTTGAATACACCGCTTTTATCGGTATAAGCAGCAAAGAGAGGCTCCACATCATCGCGTTTTACGTAGGTATATTCATTTTCCGTCACCGGCATTTCGTCGTACAGTTCAAAATATACACTTGCTTTTACACCACAGTTCAGATAGCTGACTTCCAGATTTACACCGCTTTGGACAGTAGAGAAGTTAAAATCATTGAACTCTTTCTCTTCTTCCCGGGGTCCTTGATACACATCTTTGTCAACGCAGCTGCTCAAGCAGAATACGGCCGATGCAGCCAGTAATGTCACCCATAATTTTTTCTTTCCCATAACTTGTATTTCCTCTTGTAATTATCTGCAAATTTACAAATTCTGACCAATATCTACAAAAAAATAGATACATGCTTGTTGACAGCTATTAAGAAACTATTAAAAAAAGAATATAAATTGACCTAAAACAGAGCGGTAAAAACAACTTATAATGAAAAATGGACTATTAATTTATACAAAACAAAAGTTATAGCTTATGGATGAAAGAAGGAAAAATGCGGGAGTGACGGCGAAAATGGTGGGAATGACGGACTTGTCATCCTATATGCGCTCGGTGATTGAACAGTTAGAGAGTGACAAGAAGCGGCCGGCGGTGCATACGTACACCTATACGCTCAAATCCATTACCCAGTTTTACGGGGGTGAGGGCACACCGATGCCGGTGGACGAAGTATTCACACCCGGAAAGCTGAAAGAGTATGAGGAATGGATGAAACAGGAAGGGATGAGAAAGAAAGGAGAAGCGCCGAAAGGCCTGAGCCTGAATACCATCTCTACTTATATGCGGAATTTGAAGGCGGTGTACCGCCGTCTTGCCTATGAGAAGTTGTTGCCCTACAATGTGAAGCTGTTCGATGATGTGTACACGAAAGTGGAGTCACAAACCAAGCGGGCTTTGGAGAAGGAACAGATGAATACGCTGATGGATGCCGATTTTGAGAAGTTGCCTCAAGATGTACGGTGCGCGTTGGCTTATTTTCTGTTGATGTTCCTGTTCCGCGGGATGCCGTTCATCGACCTGGCATATCTGCGCAAGCAAGATGTAAATGGAAACTATATTGTGTATAGCCGCCACAAAACGGGGCGGCAGATGAGTGTACGCATTCCCGGGAAAGCGGTGCGGTTGATGGAAGAGTTCAAAAGCAAAGCCCCTGATTCCATTTACCTGTTTCCTATTTTGGACGGAAAAGGCAAAGGAAGGAGCGGGCAGATGAAAAAGGACAAGGAATTGTATTTGTCCTACTTGCAGGCACTGCGCCACTTTAATAAGAAGTTGGAGAAGGTGGCGGCGCTGTTGTTGCCCGGTGCAAGGCTGAGTTCGTACACGCCGCGCCACACATGGGCTACACTCGCGTTCCATACCGGAGTAAACATCGGCATCATCTGCAAGGCACTGGGACATTCCTCTATCAAGGTAACGGAAACTTACCTGAAACCTTTTGAGAATGAGAAGGTGGATGCTGCGAATGATGAACTGATATTCTCTGTTGCAGAAGGCAATGGAAAAAAGAAAGCTGCATAAGAAATGCTGTGTATCAGCGTATAAGGAGTGGGGAAGTTACTTACCAAGTAACGGCGTTAAGAACCGGAATTACTTACCAAGTAACGGTGTATAATTGTGGCAAAGTTGAAAA
>CAJKXC010000052.1 GCA_905203765.1 uncultured Bacteroides sp. | reverse complement strand
GACTATAGCATCGGGGTTCCACCTCTTCCCATTCCGAACAGAGAAGTTAAGCCCGATTACGCCGATGGTACTGCGTAACAGTGGGAGAGTAGGTAGTCGCCATTTTAGAGAGAAGCCTCCATATCGAAAGATGTGGGGGCTTTCTTGTTTTAAAAAAAATGGTATTATTGAAAAACAAATATAGCCTCTAACTGTTTATTATTGTAGACATATTAGAGACGACATGAAAACAACTGTAAAAACACTTTGGCTATGCATATTACTGATACTGACTTCCAGTATTAGCGGTAAAGCCATCGACTTTAAAACAGTGAATGTCGAGGAAACCGGCGAAGTTTCCGCTTCTTTCTCTTCCTGCTCTTCTTCTGACAATCTTGAAAAGAACAGCTCTGCATTTGACAATGCCAAATATACATTGGCTTCGGATATGGTTTATGGCAATAAACCGATAACCGAGACTTACTCCACCAACCAGCAGCGTCTGCGCAGAACTCTTGAAGATAATCTGTTCCTCAGAAATATTCTTTTGATATTATCCAATCATGAGAACCTTCGCGTACATGGTTGGGCTAAACTATATTATTCGGATAAAGACCCGTATTACGCATTGACGGGCAGTGATTACTATATTTATACGCTTCGGCGGATTTTGATTTAGCCAATACTTTCCTTATTAATCCCTCTCTTTCTCCTTTCTCTGTTGCAGCAGAAAGCAGATGTCCTCTTTTGCGCACATGACGGCGCAGAGAGTAGGGCAGTTATATCCCTATGCTTTAAAATTAATTTCAATACCAGCAACAATTAAATTTATAATCATGGAAACAACTAAAAAGAACTCCGCCTCCTTTAAAGGTATTAAATCTGCCGGTTGGGTAATCGTAATCTGTTTTATCATTGCCGTGCTCCTTTTTAACTTCGTGTTGGGAAATCCATCCAACTTTATGAATAATGATCCGAACAACCATCCGTTGCCGGGAAACTTCCTTGGTACTATATATAAAGGTGGATTCATTGTTCCGGTGATTCAAACCCTCTTGCTGACCGTCATTGCACTTAGCATTGAACGCTACATCGCCATTCGCGCCGCATTCGGTAAAGGAGCATTGGCAAAGTTCGTGGCTAATATAAAAGCTGCCCTGGCTGCCGGCGATATGAAGAAAGCGCAGCAGATTTGTGATGCACAGCGCGGTTCTGTGGCAAATGTGGTGAATGCCACCTTAAAGAAGTATGCCGAAATGGAAAATGATACCGTATTGGCGAAAGACCAGAAACTGCTGGCTATCCAGAAAGAACTGGAAGAAGCCACGGCGCTGGAATTGCCGATGATGGAGCAGAACCTTCCGGTCATCGGTACTATTACAACGCTGGGTACGTTGATGGGACTGCTCGGTACGGTTATCGGTATGATCCGTTCGTTTGCCGCCCTGGCAGCAGGAGGCAGCGCCGACTCTATGGCGCTGTCGCAAGGTATTTCGGAAGCCTTGATCAATACTGCTTTCGGTATCTTGACCGGTGCGTTGGCAGTTATCTCCTATAATTACTATACCAACAAGATTGATAAGTTGACTTACAGCCTCGACGAGGTTGGCTTCTCCATTGTGCAGACTTTTGCCGCTACGCATAAGGAAATTGAGAATTGAGAATTGAAAAATGATACTACATATTCTCAATCCCTTTAATTCTTGATTTACTCAATTCTTAATTTTTAATTCTCAATTAATCATGGGTAGAGCGAAGATAAAAAAGAAAAGTACGTTCATCGATATGACTGCGATGAGTGACGTGACGGTATTGCTGCTGACCTTCTTCATGCTGACTTCTACGTTTGTGAAGAAAGAACCGGTACAGGTCACTACTCCCGCTTCCGTATCAGAAATCAAGATCCCGGAGACGAATGTGCTCCAGATACTGGTCGACCCGAACGGGAAAGTATTTATGAGCCTGGACAAACAGGCGGACTTGCGCAATGTGCTGGAAGCTATGGGGCAAGAGTACGGAGTAACCTTTACTCCGGAGGAGACCAAGAAGTTCATGTTGGCATCCACTTTCGGAGTGCCGATGAAGAGCATGAAGAAATATCTCGACTTGCCGCAAGACCAGCAGGATGCTGTGTTGAAGAATGAAGGAATACCGACTGACAGTATAGATAACCAGTTCAAAGCCTGGGTGCGCAATGCCCGTGCAGCGAACAGTGACTTGCGTATTGCCATCAAGGCGGATGCCAGTACTCCTTATTCCGTAATAAAGAATGTGATGAACTCGCTTCAGGACCTCAGGGAGAACCGGTATAATCTGATTACTTCCCTGAAGACAACAAGTGACAAGTGACAAGCTACGAGTTACAAGTAGAACAAGAAAGGAAAACATTATGGCTGAAATACAAGAAAGCGGCAATAAGAAAGGCGGCAAAAGCAAACAGAAGAAGATGACCGTCAGGGTGGACTTCACCCCGATGGTGGACATGAATATGTTGCTGATTACCTTCTTTATGCTTTGTACCTCGCTGAGCAAGCCCCAGACGATGGAGATAAGCATGCCGAGCAACGATAAGAGCATCACCGAAGAACAGCAAACCAAAGTGAAAGCCTCGCAAGCCATCACGTTGCTGCTGGACGATGACAACAAATTGTATTATTACGAAGGAGAACCCAACTACAAGGATTATACCTCGCTGAAGGAAACCACCTATCAGCCGGACGGTCTGCGGGCGGTACTCCTGCAACGTAACAGAACCGCTGTGAACGAAGTAAACAAACTGAAACAGCAGAAACTGGAACTAAAGATATCAGAAGAAGACTACCGGAAGCAACTTTCCGAAATAAAAAGCGGGAAAGACACGCCGACGGTCATTATCAAGGCCACCGACGCCGCTTCGTACAAGAATCTGATTGACGCCCTCGACGAAATGCAGATATGCAATATAGGTAAGTATGTGATAACGGACATTGCCGAAGCCGACCGGTTCCTGATAAAGAACTACGAAGGCAGAGGCAACCTGTCGCAGAACATTGCCGAATGATATGTTACACCTACTTAATATAGAAAAATATGGCTAAAGTAGATTTAAGTTCTGCCGAATGGTGTGACCTGATATTCAACGGCAAGAATAAAGCGTATGGCGCCTACAAGATGCGCGAAGATTCTCCCAAGCGCCACAACATAGCAGTGGTATTGGTGATCGTCATAGCGTTGATAGGCTTCAGCCTGCCCACACTGATCAAGATGGCCACCCCCAAACAGAAAGAAGTAATGACCGAAGTGACCACCCTCTCCCAATTGGAAGAACCCGAAGTGAAGCAGGAAGAAATGAAACGCGTGGAGCCGGTAGCCCCACCGCCACCCGCACTGAAAAGTTCCATTAAGTTTACCGCTCCCGTCATCAAGAAAGACGAGGAAGTGAGGGATGAGGACGAGATAAAGAGCCAGACCGAACTGACGCAGACCAAAGTCGCCATCTCCATCGCCGATGTGAAAGGCAATGACGAAGCCAACGGCAAGGACATCGCCGACTTGAAGCAAGTTGTGACGCAGGCTCCCGTTGCCGAGGAAAAAGTGTTCGATATGGTAGAGCAGATGCCTACCTTCCCCGGCGGGCAGGCAGAGTTGATGAAGTATATCTCCACCCATATGAAATATCCGGTAGTTGCTCAGGAGAACGGGGTACAAGGCCGCGTGATCTGCCAGTTTGTAGTAGGCAGGGACGGTAAAGTGCGTGATGTGACTGTTCTCAAGACTCTGGATCCCTACTGCGACAAAGAGGCAGTCCGGGTGATTCTTTCGATGCCCAACTGGATACCCGGCAAGCAGAACGGCCAGGCGGTGGCAGTGAAATATACGGTTCCGATTGTGTTTAGGTTACAATAAGTGTGTGTATGAAAACGGTGAAACAACTTCAGCTTACAGGTTTGTCCATAGTGCTGGCTCTGCTGTCTGCCTGCCAGGGCAAGCCCGCGGACGGACAGACGGATACTTATACTTCCGGTGTGATTGCAATAGCTGCCGACGAAAGTTTCCGGCCCATCGTGCAGGAAGAAGCGGATGTATTCGAAGGTCTGTTCCCTTTGGCAGGAATTGTGCCCCGTTATGTGACGGAAGTTGAAGCCGTCAATCTCTTGCTCAAGGACAGTTTGCGGTTGGCAATCACCAGCCGCAGACTGACTTCCGGGGAGATGAACTCCTTCAACAGCCGCAAATTCTTTCCGCAGGAGATAAAGATTGCTACGGACGGACTGGCATTGATTACCCATCGCGGTAATCCGGATTCGCTGATCACAGTAAAAGACATTCGCCGCATCCTGACCGGAGACGCCAGGCAGTGGACGGATATTTATCCGGCTTCCCGCTTGAAGGACATCCGCCTGGTATTCGACAATAAGAATTCCAGCACCGTGCGCTTTGCCGTCGATTCTATCTGCAAGGGAGCAGCGCTCTCGAACCGGGTGAAGGCGTTGAGGACTAATAAGGAAGTTATTGATTATGTGTCCCGCACCCCCGATGCCATCGGCATTATCGGCGTGAACTGGCTGAGCGACCGCAACGACAGTACGGGACTCTCTTTCAGTAAAGAAGTGCAGGTGATGTCCGTCAGTGCTGCGGACAAGGCTACGCCGGAGAATAGTTATAAACCCTATCAGGCGTATCTGTACTACGGCAATTATCCATTGACACGTAGCATCTATGCCTTGCTGAACGACCCGCGGGGGGCACTTCCCTGGGGATTTGCCTCTTTCCTCGCTTCCGACCGGGGACAGCGGATTATATTGAAGTCGGGATTGGTGCCCGCCACCCAGCCGGTGCGCGTGGTAAACGTAAAAGATGAATAACTAAAATGGATACTAAGATGAAACGCAGATTCGCATTATGTATGGGAGCGCTGCTGCTGACCGGCGTGCTCGCCGCCCAAACACCGTTGCCCGAGTGGCAGGCGGGATTGGATAAAATGAAAACTCTGATAAAGACAAGTCCCGAACAGGCTCTTGACGAAGCCGATGTATTGCTGAAAGGCAAGAATAAAAAGAATATAGACCTTGTGACTTCCGTTGCCCGCATCTACCTGGATGCCGGAAAGCTGCCGGAAGCCGAGAACTACCTGGAGCTGGCAAAGAAGGCGAACAGCAAAGACCCGAAAGTCTCCGTACTTGAAGGGGACATCGCCCTTGCCCGGAAGGATGTGGGCAAAGCCTGCCAACTCTACGAACAGTCCATTTACTTCGACCCCAATTACCGCGAAGGTTATCTGAAGTATGCGCAAGCCTATAAATCTGCCAGTCCTTCGCAGGCGATAGAGAAGTTGCAGCAGCTCAAGACGATAGCTCCCGATTGCGTGGAAGCCGATAAAGAACTGGCGGAAGTGTATTACACCAATAACCGCTTCGGAAAGGCTGCCGAGACTTATGCCAAGTTCATCGACACCCCTGTGGCTACAGAAGACGACCGGTTGAAGTATGCCTTTGCCCTGTTCCTGAACCACGACTTCGAGAAGTCCCTGCAGGTTGCCCGGAAAGGTTTGGAAAAGAATGCCCGTCATGCAGCCTTCAACCGTCTTGCCATGTACAACAATACCGACCTGAAGCGCTACGAAGAAGCCGAACGGTATGCCAATGCCTTTTTCAATGCCTCGGACAATGCCGACTATTCTTATCTGGATTACCGCTATTACGGCGCTTTGCTGAGTGCCCTGAAGAAGTACGACCAAGCTGTAATAGAGTATGGCAAGGCATTGGAGAAAGACAGCAGCCAGATAGATGTATGGCGTGAAATATCCGATGTTTATGAACAGAACAACGACTACGCCAAGGCGATAGCCGCTTACCGTAAGTATTACGATGCATTGGCGCAAGATAAAAAGACACCCGAAACCTTGTTCCAGTTGGGACGTCTCTATTACGGAGAGGGTACATCTGCGGACACATCTGCCGTTCAGCCTGCCGACCGCACAGCCGCGTTGCAGTCCGCCGATTCGGTGTTCGCTCTTGTTGCCACTTCGTCTCCCGACAGTTATCTGGGAGATATCTGGCGTGCCCGTACCAATTCTGCCATTGACCCCGAAACAACAGAAGGCCTGGCAAAACCTTATTATGAAAAGGTAGCAGACCTGTTGCAAGCAAAGAATGACTCGAAGTACAACGCCGCACTGATAGAGTGTTACAGCTACCTGGGATACTACTATCTGTTGAAGAGCGATTATCCTGCTTCAAAAGAATTTTGGAATAAAATTCTGGCTATCGATCCCACCAATGCCACTGCAAAGAAAGCATTGGACGGCATCAAATAGCGGACATTTTAGTTGTTTGTCGTGTCGGGAGGGGCGGAGAGTGATTCTTAGCCCCTTCTTCCACGTCAAGAACCCATTTTCTGCGAAAAAAAGATTCATAGCTTTTCCCATCTTGAATAAAAACCGTATATTTGCACGCAATAAATTTTAAACGCATAGCCCTATGTCATTTATTGCTGATAAGATTGTAATGGATGGGTTGACGTACGACGACGTATTGTTGATCCCCGCTTATTCTGAAGTACTGCCCAAAACTGTCGAACTCTCGACAAAGTTTTCACGAAACATTGAGTTAAAAATCCCGTTTGTAACTGCTGCGATGGATACGGTTACCGAAGCGAAAATGGCTATTGCCATTGCCCGCGAAGGTGGTATCGGTGTTATTCATAAGAATATGTCTATTGAAGAACAGGCACGCCAGGTTGCCATTGTGAAGCGTGCGGAGAACGGTATGATTTATGATCCGGTGACTATTAAAAGAGGTTCTACCGTAGCAGATGCTTTGGCGTTGATGGCGGAATATAAGATTGGCGGTATTCCGGTAGTGGATGATGAAAGATACCTGGTGGGTATTGTTACTAACCGTGACCTGCGTTTCGAAAGAGAACTTGGCAAGCGTATCGATGAAGTAATGACGAAAGAAAATATCGTTACTACCAATCAGACTACGGACTTGGAAGCTGCTGCACAAATCCTGCAGGAACATAAAATCGAGAAACTCCCGGTGGTTGATAAAGAAAACAAACTGGTAGGCTTGATTACCTATAAAGACATTACCAAAGCTAAAGACAAACCGATGGCTTGCAAGGATAGCAAAGGCCGCCTTCGTGTTGCTGCCGGAGTGGGCGTGACGAATGATACTCTGGAACGTATGCAGGCTTTGGTGGATGCCGGAGCGGATGCCATCGTGATTGATACGGCTCACGGACATTCCATGTATGTGATTGAGAAACTGAAGGAAGCAAAGAAACGTTTCCCGGATATTGATATCGTGGTAGGTAATATTGCTACCGGAGAAGCTGCCAAGGCATTGGTTGAAGCCGGTGCCGACGGAGTGAAGGTGGGTATCGGCCCGGGTTCTATCTGTACTACCCGTGTGGTAGCCGGTGTCGGTGTTCCTCAGCTTTCTGCCGTGTATGATGTGGCAAAAGCGCTGAAAGGTACCGGCATCCCTTTGATAGCCGATGGTGGTCTGCGCTACTCGGGTGATGTCGTAAAGGCTTTGGCTGCCGGTGGCTACAGTGTTATGATCGGTTCGCTCGTTGCCGGAACGGAAGAGTCGCCGGGTGAAACTATTATCTTCAACGGCCGTAAGTTCAAGTCCTATCGCGGTATGGGTTCTTTGGAGGCTATGGAGCACGGCTCTAAGGACCGCTACTTCCAAAGCAGTACAAGCGATGTGAAAAAATTGGTGCCGGAAGGTATTGCCGCCCGTGTGCCATATAAAGGTACTCTGTACGAGGTGATTTATCAGCTGACCGGCGGTTTGCGTGCCGGTATGGGATATTGCGGTGCTGCCAACATTGAGAAACTGCACGATGCCAAGTTCACCCGCATCACTAATGCCGGTGTGCTCGAAAGCCATCCGCACGATGTGGCTATCACCAGCGAGGCGCCGAACTACAGCCGTCCTGAGTAATATTGATAGTATAATAAGAATGCCCGGAAAGTATTTGTTTGCTTTCCGGGCATTTTGTTTATATTTGCACGGCATAAAATAATAGGATGGACGATATTTATGGTTAGACTGATTATTACATTTACTCTCCTTTGGTTCGGATTGGCTGCTTCGGCGCAACACGACCCGGTGTTGATGCGCATCAATGGAAAAGATATTCCCCGTTCGGAGTTTGAACGCGCATATCAGAAGAACAATCCGTCTGCCAATAAGGGGCGGAAAGCTTTGAACGAATCTGTCGATCTGTTCGTGAACGTCAAACTGAAAGTGGCGGCAGCCGAAGCTGCCGGAATAGATACAACCCGTGCCTTCCGGGAGGAATTGGACGATTATCGCCGCCGGCTGGTAAAATCTTATCTGACGGATGAAGAAGCTGCGGAGCGTGCTGCCCGGCAATCCTACGATAAGATGAAATCCCATCCGCGGGCTGGTCAAGTGCGTGTACGGCACATCTTTAAATATCTCCCTCAGAATGCTTCCAGCTATGCGCTGCGCGAGGCTGAATCGAGGATGGACTCTATTTATGCGGCACTCAATAACGCTGGTGCAAGTTTCGATGCTTATGTCGATAAGTATTCTGACCAGAAACCACCCTTTTGGGTTAGCCGGTTGCAGATGCCCGTTGAGTTTGAAGACGTTGTATTCGATTTGCAAGCCGGAGAAATTTCTCGTCCTTTCTTTACCCCCCAGGGCATTCATATCGTAAAGGTGCTTGAACGGAAAGATCTTCCTTCCTTTGAAGAACTAAGGGAAGACATCCTTCGCCGCCAGGCTCGCCGTCATGGTATGGATAAAGGCACGCAGGCCCTTGTTGAAAAGTTGAAAGAAGAATACCGCTATACACCGGATAAAGCCGGCATCAATGAACTGACATCTAAAGGAAGCACCACCCGAACATTGTTTACACTGGGCGATAAAGCATACACCGGAAAGGACTTTGCGCGTTTTGCTACTGCCCATCCCGAAGGTGTTCGCAGACAACTGGACGGCTTCATCATGAAATCTGTTCTCGATTATGAGAATGCTCACCTGGAACAAAAATATCCGGACTTTCATTTGCTGGTGCAGGAGCATCGCGACGAATTGCTACTTGCAGAAATCACCAGGCGTGAGATGGGGGAGCGCAGTGCCACGGATGAAGCCGGTCTGAAAGCCTATTTTGAGGCCCATCGCTCGGATTATCATTGGGAAAAGCCGCGCTATAAGGGAATTGTGCTGCACTGCACCACCAAACGTGTTGCTAAGCAGGCACGCAAGTTCCTGAAGCAAATCCCCGAAGATGAATGGCTGGATGCCATTCGCCTGACTTTCAATGCCGGCTCCGAGCCGAAAATACAAGCGGAACAGGGATTGTTTGCCCCCGGAGATAATGCTTATGTAGACGATTTGGTCTTCAAAGGCAGCAAAGCGACTCCTGTTTTGTCATTTCCTTTTACTGCTGTATTAGGCGATAAGCAGAAAGGGCCGGATGATTATCAGGAGGTGCGCAGCCAGCTTGCAATCGACTATCAGAACCATTTGGAAAAGCATTGGATAGCAAAACTGCGTGCTGCCGGTAAGGTTGAAATTGACCAAGAGGTTTTAAAAACCGTTAATAATCACTGATGCAACCGATTAAAACACTATCTTCGTACCTCAAAACGAAGTAAATATCAGTTGGTGATGCGAACAACCTGCTTTGGGCTTTTAATTTTCCTTCTCTGTGCGGCGTGCAGCGAGCAGCACGACCATAAAGGGCGGACACCGTTAGTGGAGTTGGACGGCAATTTCCTTTACCGGGAAGATTTGCAATCGGTACTTCCGGCCGGTTTGTCCAAGGACGACAGCTTGTTGTTTGCAGAAGATTATATCCGTAATTGGGTGGAAGATGTTTTGTTGTACGATAAAGCGCAAAGCAATATCCCCAATAACGCCGAAATAGATAAACTTGTAGAGAATTATCGCAAGGCATTGATAATGCATACTTACCAACAGGCTTTAATACATCAACGGCTATCAGAGGAGATTTCAGAACAAGAATTGACGGAGTACTACGAAAAGAACCAAGCGCTCTTTAAGGTGGAACGTCCGTTGATGAAAGGTTTGTTCATCAAGGTGCCCCTGACGGCTCCGCAGTTGGCTAATGTCCGGCGTTGGTACAAGACGGAAACCCGTGAAGCTGTGGAGCATCTGGAGAAGTACAGTTTGCAGAATGCCGTGAAGTACGAGTACTTCTATGATAAATGGGTGCCGGTATCGGAAGTGCTGGATGCAATGCCGCTGAAAATGCCCAATGTAGAAGAGTACCTTGACAAGAACCGCCATGTGGAACTGAAGGATACGGCTTTCTACTACTTCTTGAATGTGAGCGATTATCGCCCGGTGGGGGAGCAGGAACCGTATGAGTTTGCCCGCAGCCAGGTAAAGGATATGCTGCTGAATGTGAAGCAGGTGGAATTTATGAAGCAGGTAAAAGACGACTTGTACCAGCGTGCGGTAAGAAGAGATAAGATTAAATATTATTTAGAATAAGACACCAAGAATGAAAATGAGTATGAACTTTAAGTTTGTAATTTTATTTGCCTTGACGCTATTAGCCGGTTCTACCGTTTATGGACAAGACAACGTGATTGACGAGGTAGTTTGGGTAGTGGGCGACGAGGCTATATTGAAGTCCGAAGTAGAGGAAGCGCGCATGAGTGCCCTGTACGAAGGGCGTAAATTTGATCGTGACCCTTATTGCGTAATACCCGAGGAAATAGCCGTCCAGAAGTTGTATCTTCATCAGGCAGCACTCGACAGTATAGAGGTATCCGAAGCCGAAGTCATCCAGCGTGTGGACTACATGACGAATATGTATATCGCCAACATCGGCTCGCGCGAGAAGATGGAGGAATACTTCAACAAGACTTCCAGCCAGATTCGTGAAACCCTGCGCGAGAATGCACGCGAAGGCTTGAAGGTGCAGAAGATGCAGCAGAAACTGGTGGGCGACATCAAGATTACTCCTGCCGAAGTACGCCGCTACTTCAAGGATCTGCCGCAAGACAGTATCCCTTATATCCCTACCCAGGTAGAGGTGCAGATCATCACCCAGCAGCCGAAGATCCCCTTGGAAGAGATTGAAGATGTAAAGCGTCGTTTGCGTGAATATACAGAGCGTGTGAACAATGGGGAATCTTTCTCTGTATTGGCGCGCTTGTACTCCGACGACCGTGGTACTGCCATTAACGGTGGTGAAATGCCTTTCACCGGACGCGGTTATCTGGACCCTGCTTTTGCCAATGTTGCCTTCAACTTGCAAGACCCGAACAAGGTTTCCAAGATTGTCGAGTCCGAATACGGTTTCCATATTATCCAGTTGATGGAGAAGCGCGGCGACCGTATCAAGGTGCGCCATATCCTGTTGAAACCGCACGTGCCGGAAGAGGCGCTGGTAGCGGGTTGTGCCCGTCTGGATTCCATTGCCGACGACATCCGCAGCAACAAGTTCTCTTTTGAGGAAGCCGCTTCTGTGCTCTCACAGGACAAGGACACACGCAATAATCATGGTTTGCTGCCCAATCCGAATACGAACACTTCCAAATTTGAGATGCAGGAACTCCCGCCCGAGATTGCCAAGGTGGTAGATAAGATGAAAGTGGGTGAGATATCCGAAGCATTCACTATGATTCCGCAAAAGACCGGAAAGGAAGAATGTGTGATTGTGAAGCTGAAGAACCGTATAACCGGTCATAAGGCAACGATTGCCGACGACTATCAGAACCTGAAAGAAATTGTGCTTGAGAAACGTCGTGACGAAGTGCTGGATAAGTGGATTCGTGAGAAGCAGAAACATACCTATGTCCGTATCAAGGACAATTGGAAGAATAACTGTACATTCAAGTATCCGGGCTGGATTAAAGATTAATCCGGCGGGATTTACATCGATTTTGTATGCAAAAGAAGAATACAAGAACTCATTTTCTGAACAAGCATAGATACCTCTTGGCAGGTATTCTATGCTTGTTTGGCATCTGTCTGCTCAGTGCCCAGGACAAGAAAAAGGCTGCCGGTGCACCGGATAAGACGGAAGCTGTACAACCCCAAAAGGCAGACACGCTGGGCCGGAAGAAAACCCGCGTCGACCTGTTGTATGCCGACGAGGCGCAGGCGGACAAGCAGTTGCGTCCCGATGTGCAGGTGCTCATCGGTTCTGTCAAAATGAAGCACGACAGCATGTATATGTTCTGTGACAGTGCTTTGATTTACGAGAAGATCAATTCTGTCGAAGCATTCGGCAATGTACGTATGGAACAGGGGGATACCTTGTTCATCTACGGCGATTATCTGTACTACGACGGTATGTCGCAGCTGGCGATGTTGCGCGAAAACGTGCGTATGATCAACCGTAATACGGAGCTCACCACCGATAGTCTGAACTATGACCGTCTTTATGATTTGGGTTACTACTTTGACGGCGGTACATTGACCGATGAAGAGAATGTGCTTACTTCCGAATGGGGAGAATATAGCCCTGCCACCAAACTGGCTGTCTTCAACCATGATGTAAAGCTGGTCAATCCGAAGTTTGTGCTTACTTCCGATACTCTGAAGTACAGCACTGATACAAAGATTGCCACCATCCTGGGACCGTCCGACATTGTGAGCGACGAGAACCACATCTACTCCGAGCGCGGTATATACAATACCAACACCGGGCAGGCGGAACTGCTCGACCGTTCTGTGCTGACCAATGACGGCAAGAAACTCACCGGTGACAGCCTTTTTTACGACCGTAATCTGGGATATGGAGAGGCTTTTGACAACGTGCAGATGAACGATACGGTCAATAGGAATATGCTTACCGGCGATTACTGTTTCTACAATGAACTCAGCGGAAGTGCCGTGGCCACCGAGCGTGCCGTAGCCATTGACTACTCACAGGGCGACAGTCTGTTCATGCACGGCGATACCCTGCGGTTGATTACCTATAATCTTAACACCGACTCCATGTACCGCGAGATGCGTGCCTATCATAAGGTGCGTGCCTATCGTACGGATGTGCAGGCGGTATGCGATTCATTGGTATATAACTCCAAGGACTCTTGCATGACGATGTACACCGACCCTATCCTGTGGCATGGGGAGCAGCAGTTACTGGGCGAAGAAATTAAAATTTATATGAACGACAGTACCATCGACTGGGCGCATATCATCAACCAGGCTTTGACTGTCGAGAGAAAGGACAGCATCCATTATAACCAGGTATCCGGCAAGGAGATGAAAGCATTCTTCATAGACGGCGATATGCGACTGGTGGAAGTGAACGGTAATGTACTGGTCATCTATTATCCGGTGGAAGAGAAGGACAGTTCGCTGATTATGATGAACTACTCCGAAGGGGGACTTCTAAAGATGTATCTGAAGGAGAGAAAGATGGAGCGCGGAGTCTTTATTGGCAAAACCACCGGCACGGCTTATCCTCTGACCCAGATTCCGCCTGATAAGAGTAAGCTGCCTTCTTTTGTCTGGTTCGACTATATCCGTCCGCGCAATAAGGACGATATCTTTGAGTGGCGAGGCAAAAAAGCAGGGGAAGTGTTGCAAAAAAGTGACCGAAAACCTGTAACTTCGCCAAGGAACATGCATATTCAACGAAATAATAAGTAGCGCTATGGGAATGTTTACAATGCGGAAGCCCCGCGGCTTTAATCATCGTTACATCTATGTGGATGAGCGAAAGGAAAAGTTGGCGAAGATGGAAGAAAACGCCAAACGTGACTTGGGCATGCTGCCCGAGAAGGAATTCTCGCCCGAAGATATCCGTGGAAAGTTTATCGAGGGAACTACCCATCTGAAACGCCGCAAAGAGAGCGGACGTAAACCGATGCATTTGGGAATCATCCTGGCTGTAATTGCCGTGTTACTCTATTTGTGGTATGCTATTACCAACGGAATTCTTTAAATGAAAAGTAGAAAATGAAAAAGAAGCGTTTTTCATTTTTCATTCTTAATCTTTAATTATAATGAGCGATATCATTCATTTGCTGCCCGATTCGGTTGCCAATCAGATTGCTGCCGGAGAGGTGATACAGCGCCCGGCATCTGTTATAAAAGAATTGGTGGAAAATGCGATTGATGCCGAAGCACAAGAAATACATGTATTGGTGACCGATGCGGGCAAGACCTGCATTCAGGTGATAGACGACGGAAAGGGCATGACTGAAACGGATGCGCGCCTCTCTTTCGAGCGTCATGCCACATCCAAGATACGCGAGGCTGCCGATTTGTTTGCCCTGCGCACCATGGGTTTCCGTGGTGAAGCCCTGGCCTCTATAGCTGCGGTGGCAGAGGTAGAACTGAAAACCCGTCCTGCCGGTGAGGAACTGGGTACAAGGCTGGTGATTGCAGGTTCCAAGGTGGAGAGCCAGGAAGCTGTTTCCTGTCCGAAAGGAAGTAATTTCTCTGTCAAGAACCTGTTCTTCAATATCCCTGCCCGTCGCAAGTTCCTGAAGGCAAACTCTACGGAGTTGAGCAATATCCTCACGGAGTTCGAGCGTATTGCGCTGGTGCATCCCGATGTTGCTTTCTATTTGTATAGCAACGATACGGAATTGTTCAACCTTCCCGCTATGCCGTTGCGTCAGCGCATCATGGCTGTATTCGGCAAGAAGCTGAACCAGCAGTTGCTGTCGGTAGATGTGGATACCACTATGATTAAGATATCCGGCTTTGTAGCCAAACCGGAAACTGCACGCAAAAAGGGTGTCCATCAATACTTCTTCGTAAACGGACGCTATATGCGTCATCCCTATTTCCATAAGGCAGTGATGGACGCTTACGAGCAACTGATTCCCGTCGGCGAGCAAATCTCTTACTTCATTTATTTTGAGGTAGACCCTGCCAATATCGATGTGAACATTCATCCTACCAAGACCGAGATTAAGTTCGAGAACGAGCAGGCCATCTGGCAGATACTGTCGGCTGCGGTCAAGGAATCGCTTGGTAAGTTCAGCGCCATTCCTACGATAGATTTCGATACGGAAGATATGCCGGATATTCCTGCCTTTGAGCAGAGCCGTCCGATAGAGCCCCCGAAGGTGCATTATGATACGGACTTCAATCCGTTCAAAACATCTTCCGCTTCTTCTTACGGGGGAAGTGGCAGTTATTCCCGTCCGAAGGTGGAGTGGGAAGGACTTTATTCCGGTTTGGAGAAAGCCAGCCGGATGAATGAGCCGATGGAAGAGACGCCTTTTGCCGAAGATATGCCCGTTGCTTCGTCCTCGCCTCTTTACGGTAGCGAAGCGACTATTGAGAAAGGTGCCCAGCATCTTCAGTTCAAAGGGCGCTTTATCCTGACTTCCGTGAAATCCGGTCTGATGCTGATAGACCAGCATCGGGCGCACGTACGCGTTTTGTTCGACCGCTATATGAGTCAGATCAGTCAGAAGCAGGGTGTGTCGCAAGGTGTTCTATTCCCCGAAATCATTCAGTTGCCGGCTTCGGAAGCTGCTGTGTTGGAGAGCCTTCAAGACGATTTGTCGGCAGTCGGTTTCGATCTCAGCCCGTTGGGCGGGGGCAGTTATGCCATCAATGGGATACCTTCGGGTATAGAGGGGCTGAACCCGGTTGACTTGATCCGCAATATGGTGCATACTGCCATGGAGAAAGGCAACGATGTGAAAGAAGAAGTGCAAACCATCCTTGCTTCTACCCTTGCCCGTGCTGCCGCCATCGTCTACGGTCAAGTGCTGAGCAACGAAGAAATGTCAAATCTTGTAGACAGCTTGTTTGCCTGTCCTTCTCCCAACTATACGCCGGACGGCCGGACGGTGTTGGCGACGATTAAGGAAGAGGAGATAGAGAAGCTGTTCAAATAATTATTGGTTTCACCACAGATTACACAGATTCACGCAGATTACTTTAAAACTCCGTGAGACTCTGTGTCCCTCTGTGGTGAACTAAATCTCCCTTTCTCTTTCTTATCTTTTTCTCCTTTTTTGAACCTTTTACTTTTATCGGTGTTAATTATTCAGTTTGAATGATAACGAATTTAATTTAACCACTTAACGATTAAAGTATATGAAAAAGATTCTAATGTTGCTGGCTGTGGCCGGCTTGTCTTCTGCTGCTATGGCGCAGCAGGGCACAGAAGTTGTAGAAGAAGAGGTTGGTGTTATCCAAGTTCAGGATAAATATCAGGTAATCACTAATCCATTTTGGAGCAATTGGTTTTTCTCTATCGGCGGTGGTGCCGAAGCAACCTTCGGAGATAATGATAAGGCGGGAAGTTTTGGTAAGCGCATCAGTCCGACGCTGAACTTCTCGGTTGGTAAATGGGTTACTCCCGGACTGGGATTGCGTGTACAATACAGTGGCCTTCAGGCAAGAGGCTTTACCTATGATGTCGGTGCTCCTTACGTCAGAGGTACCCAGATGAAGGACGGTTACTACAAACAGCGTTTCGACTATATGAATCTGCACGGAGACGTAATGTTCAATCTGAATGCTCTCTTCGGCGGATACAACCAACACCGCGTTTATGAAATCATCCCTTATGTAGGTGCAGGCTTCACCCACAACTATACTAATCCTCACCGCGATGCCATGGCCGTCAACGGTGGTATTATCAACCGTTTCCGCATCTCCAATGCGATAGACATCAACCTCGAAGTGAGCATGATGGGTGTTGAAGATAAGTTCGATGGTGAAGTCGGTGGTGACCATAGCTATGACGGTGTGCTGAGTGCTACCGTCGGTCTGACTTACCGTTTCCCGGGGCGTGGATTCCGTCGCCCGATACCTCAGTTGATTTCTCAGGTTGAACTGGCTGCCATGCAGGCACAGCTGGCGGAGTTGGGTGCTGCCAACCAACAGTTGCAGAATGCATTGGTTGCTGCCCAAAATCAACCGGTAGCCGAAGTTTCGGAAACAGAAGTCATCGTTCCCGATCCGGACATTGCACCGCGTACTGTATTCTTCAAGATTGGCTCTGCCGAGGTTTCCGCACGTGAAGCAATGAACTTGTCTTACCTTGCCAATCAGATGAAAGAATTCCCGAATGCTACTTACACCGTGAACGGTTATGCCGACTCTGCAACCGGTACTCCCGCCTTCAACCAGGAGTTGAGCTTGAAGCGCGCACAGGCTGTAGTCAATGTATTGGTAAAACAATATGGTATCTCCGCCGACCGTCTGAAGATTTCTGCCGACGGTGGTGTCGATAAGTTCGGCCAGCCGATTCTGAACCGCGTGGTATTGGTGAAGTCGGCCAATTAAGATACGCGGACTACACGGACTAAGCGGATAAACGCGGATAACT
>CAJKXC010000051.1 GCA_905203765.1 uncultured Bacteroides sp. | reverse complement strand
TTATAGTCAACCTATATCAGGACAAGTCACCTTATAGTTTCAAAAAGAGTCAACCGTTGGAACTCCCAGTTTCAATGGTTGAAACTAACAGTTTCCTATAATGAAACCAACAGTTTCAACCTTTGAAACTCCGAGTTTGCTACAGTGAAACTGCGAGTTTCCTTCGTTGAAACTGATGGTTGGGACTGCGAGTCCGTTAGTGACTCTACTTGTACCATTTCGTATTAGTCTTGCCATCGGAGTTCACCCATTCTACAAAGCCGGGATAGGTTTGGTATATCCTGACGCCTTCGGCGGGAATATTGAAGTCGGTAACGTTTGCAAGGTTGATGCAGAAGGGCATCAGCTTCAAATCATCTTTGTTGTAACGGGAAATGTAATAAATCCCCGAGGCGGAGTTGGAGGCATCGTCGGCGGTACCGAAGAGGGAAAGATCGGCCTTATTGGTAGGCGGATAGTTTACCATGTGTACTTCTCTGCCTCTGCCGTTCACGAAGATGAACGGATTGTAAGGAGGAGTAACAGACTTTGCATCTACATCGGTGACTTCGGTTGTTACAGTGATTTTCTTCCCTAAAGCATCTTTCAGGTTATCAAATAAGATAACGGTAGGGTGCGATTGGCCTGTTTCCACCTGCCAACTGCCGCTGCCTTCTACTTGGATGCTTGTCACTTGATCTGCCGGAAGCTGATGTAGTTGATACCCGAATCCGCAGGTGTAAGTACCGCCATTATGAATCGGGGTAAACTCGTCTACTATCTTATATACTTTGTTGCTGATAATCTGGCGGTAAAGGGTTGATTTATAGGATACAACTACATCATTCATGTCATAGTCTCCTTCGGAAGGCCATTGATCTTCGAAAGTCAGTGTTCCGCGATACGTTGTCACGTTTTCCGCACTGCTTGGAGAACCTGTCAAGGGCAGTGCCGGGCTATTGCCGGTGTCGATGGCATCGGGCTCTGCTATGTTCAGACAGAAGAGGGCGTCGCAATAATTAAAGTCGGCTTTATCTTCAAAGCCGATGGTTACAGTCTGGTTGGTAGTTCCGGTGCGCAAAGCTACAGTGTGTTGTTTCCCGTCTTTGTTCATGGAACTGTGGGAATAGTATGTACCGGTATAACCTTTTCTTTTGATGTCTGCAGTCTTTTCAAATCCATTGCTTTCTATACATAGTCCGATAGTGATTCCTTTCGGAAATTTATCTTCAAATGTCGTTCCGTTCCAATACTTCAGTTTTACTTCATTGCCGCATAGCAATGCACCTCTCTGTTTCCCGCTTTGATCAAGAAAAGGAGTGACATTGGGGAAAACGAGCACTTTTTGGATGGTCTCTACTGTAGGTGTGGTACCTGTGGCATAAGTGAAATAGCCTACCACATTAGACCAGGTTGATGATGAATTGATACCGGCAAAGACCATGCTTACTTCCGTATCTTTGGTTATTTTGATTTCGGTGGTATTTTCTGTGCCGTCCGTCCACGTCGGATGCTTCCTGCCTATGTAATCATTTGAGGCATTAGCGTATACTTTCTTCATACTGTACAGAATCTCAGCGGGTGGCATATTCAAGCCGGTCTCCATGTTCGAGGGTGCTCCGTAGGGATTCCAATCGACTCCCGGCATAGTTATCCAGTCAGCAGGATATTTGTACCCTTTACCGGTTGTTCCTCTGGTCTTTGCCTGCAAGGATGCTATATATTCCTTCTGATTATAGCTCACTGTACCATTTGATACGGCAAGTTTCACCGGCGACACTGTTCCCAGGTATTCGCTATAAAGCCATACTTCGGTGATGCTCGACGGAATGGTGATGGTACCCGAATATTGTCCTTTGGTATCGGTAGAGGCGGCATAGACGGGATTCAGTGTTTCGTCTTTTACCCAGGAATCGTCTACCAGTTTCATCGGGTCTTGGTCGTAGAGTTGGAACAGGACGTAGTAGTCGTTGGTAAAACCGTAGTCGATGTCTACTTTGATTTCTTTTGTCAGGCTGAAGTCGAATACTTCCGAAGGCTTCAGCGGCTGGTTTTGGGGCTCCCCTTTGTACACGTCTTTTTCCATGCAACTGCTGAACATGAATGCGGACGACATGATAATGAACGCGCATTCTGTAAAGAAAGATTTATTCATAAGATTCCTTTTGATGTTTGTTTGTTTGTTGTTGTTGATCTCAATACAAATATATACTTATTTTCGATAGGCAAATGAAAACATTGTTTCTTTTTGGGCGATTAGATAAAATATTTACTTTTTGGGAGAGAAACAGGCTGTATAGATAGGAATAAGCGGGGATTGGAAATAAAAAATCCTCCCTTACCGGATGCTTGTCCGATAAGGAAGGAGGTAGGGGTGAGTACAGTTCTTTTACTTCTTGTACCAGTCCGGGTTTTTCGCACCTTTGGATTTTACCCAGTTGATGAAGTTGGGATAGGTATCGTATATCTTAACGTCTTCTGTCGGAATATTGAAGTTGGTCAATCTGGGAAGATTGATTCCGAACGGCATCAACGTCAGACCGTCTTTATCAGTATAACGGGCAACATAATAAACTCCCCCACCCGGATTCGATGCATCACTTGCTGTGTTGAAGAGGTTGGTATCGGCTTTGCCGGTAGGCGGATAGTTTACCATATGTATTTCTCTGCCTTCTTCTCTGTCGTTGACAAAGATAAAAGGATTGTAAGGTGGAACAATCTCTCTTTCCGATTCATCATTTAATTCAGTGGTAATGGTAAATGTCTGCCCCAATACGTCTTTGACGTCATCGAACAGGATAATGACGGGCTTTGCCTGGCTTGTTTCTACTCTGGCGCTTTGCGGGCTATCCTGAGAGATGGTAATGCTCTTTGCGGGTTTAGAAGTGCTGAGCTGATACCCGAATCCGCAAGTGTAAGTACCGCCGTTATGGACAGGGGTGAATCTGTCTACTGTTTTAAAGACTTTGTTTCCTTTTACTTTGCGATAGACGGTTGACTTGTATTCCATGATGACATCGTTCATATCGTAGTCTCCTTCCGATGGCCATTGGTCTTCGAAAGTCAGCGTTCCGGAATAGGTCAAGTCATATTCTTCGTCCTCGTTGTAAGGGGGCAGTTCCGGCCCACCGCCGATGGCATTCTTTTCTGCTACCTTTATATAGAAGGTAGCATCGCAGAAGTCGAAATCGGTATTATCTTCAAAGCCGATGGCAACAATCTGATTCGCATCTCCATCGCGTAATGCTATTATACGTTGCAGGCCGTCCTCATTGAAGGGGCGGTAAGAGTAACGAGCCGGTGCATAGCCCGGTTTCTCGATAGTACCGGTCTCATTGCTGAATGCGTTGGGCAAGAGGCAGAAGCCGACGGTTACACCGGCAGGGAATTTATCTTCAAATTCGTTGGTGCTTTCATTCCAGTACTTCAACTTTATTTCATCGCCGGGTACTAACGCTCCTTTATTATCCTTTTTTGTTGACGGAGATGCATTGGGGAATGCAAGTATCTTCTTGATAGAGCTTAAAGCAGGCTTTGTATTGCTGGGGAAAGTAAAGTAACCGACGGTATTATTGAAGCTGGCACTACTGTTGAGGAAGACAAGGCTTATTTCCGTAGGTTTTATAACTTCGATTTCAGAGGTTGCATCATCGTTGACATAATCTGACACTCCAAGATTGCTCAGCTTTCTATATATGTTGTTGATACGATCCAGCATATTCTGTTCCGGAAGACTTCTTTCCGGCTCTAAGTTGGAAGGAAGTCCCTGCAAGTCCCAGGTTACATCCGGTGAGAGCAATGTCCAGTCGTCCGGGTAGATGTAGCTATTGGATGCTGTGGCACGGGTGGTAGCCC
This sequence comes from uncultured Bacteroides sp., assembly GCA_905203765.1. Lineage (GTDB taxonomy): Bacteria > Bacteroidota > Bacteroidia > Bacteroidales > Bacteroidaceae > Bacteroides. The sequence goes on along the minus strand of CAJKXC010000051.1, from coordinate 14,041 downwards.
GCAACGATGCGATGTACTCCTTTTGGTTGAAGCTGATCGTGCCGCCGTCTGATACAGTCAGCTTTACCGGCGAAACAGTGCCGAGGTAATCGCTGTACAGCCATACTTCTTTAATGTACGAAGGAATGGCGATGGTACCTGAGTATTGCCCTTTGGTATCTGTTGCAGCAGTATACACAGGCATGAGAGTTTCGTCCTTTATCCAAGAATCCCCTTCTAAAACCATAGGATTCTCCTCGTAGAGGTGGAACAGGACATAGTAGTCGTTGGTAAACCCATAGTCAACGTTTAACTTGACTTCTTTGGTCAGACTGAAATCAAAGACCTCTGACGGGTCTAATGGCTGGTTCTTAGCTCCACCTTGATAAGCATCTTTCTCCGTGCAACCGGTGAGCACGAAGAAAGACGCTAATAAGGTGAATGCACCTTTAGTAAAAAACGATTTGTTCATAGAGATTTTATATTGTAACTGTTAATTAGCCTGTTACAAAGATATATCTTTTTTAGATAATCAAATATGAATATGGGCGTTTTTTAAGGTAATAGTTCTATTTTACTCTATTTTAAGAATAATATTGTTCTTTATTTCACATATAGAGAGGCGGATATATGAAAAAGCCTTCTTTACCGAAGAAGTTCGGATAAAGAAGGCTCTTTTGATATGTACGGCTATTTTACTTCTTCTTGGTGGCGGAAGCAGTAGCTTTAGCAGTAGTGGCTTTAGTGGTCTTGGGCTTTTTGGCAGCTGCGGCTTTGGTCGTTGTCTTGGTTGCCTTGGCAGCTTTAGCTGTCTTTGCGCCTCTTTTCGGCTTGTCCGAGTCTTTGTCGCTTTGCAGTTTCACAATCTCCAGACATGCCTGCAAGCTCAAGTCCTGCGGAACGATGTCCTTTGGAATCTTGTAGTTGCTGCCTTTGTAGCTGATGTACGGGCCGTAGCGACCGTTCAGTATTTCCAGTTCGGGTTCTTCGGCGAACTGCTTGATGTGGCGTTGTGCTTCTTTCTCTTTCTTCTCCTTCAGGAGTTCGATGGCTTCTTCCAGGCTGACGGTCATAGGGTCCATCGTCTTGGGCAGTGAGGCATACATGCCGTTATTCTGGATATAGGGGCCGAAACGTCCTGAACCGACTACCACCGTCTTGCCTTCGTACTCGCCCAGGGTGCGGGGGAGCTTGAAGAGTTCCAACGCTTCTTCCAGCGTGATGGTTTCGATGGACATATCTTTCTTGAGCTGGGCGAAGCGGGGCTTCTCCGGGTCGTTGACCGTACCGATTTGTGCCACCGGGCCGAAACGTCCGATCTTTACCGATACCTGTCTGCTGCTGGCGGGGTCCGTTCCCAGGATGCGTTCGCCTGCCTTGTGGGCGCTCTTGGTGGCAAGGGTTGTTTCTACCGACGGATGGAAATGCTTGTAGAAGGTGCTCAGGATGGCTGTCCATTGCTTGTCACCTTCGGCTATCTCGTCGAACTGCTTCTCGACGCTCGCCGTGAAGTTGTAGTCCAGGATGTCCGGGAAGTATTCTATCAGGAAGTTGTTGACTACCGTACCAGTGTCGGTGGGCATCAGCTTCGCCTTTTCCGCTCCGGTGATTTCGGTGCGGGTGGCGTCGGTTATCTCGTTGCCTTGCAGGCTGAGTACGTTGTAAGCGCGTTCTTCGCCTGCCTTTTCGCCTTTCACCACATACTCGCGTTGCTGGATGGTGGAGATGGTGGGCGCATAGGTAGAAGGACGTCCGATGCCCAGCTCTTCCAGCTTGCGCACGAGGCTTGCCTCGGTGTAGCGGGGCGGATGTTGCGTGAAGCGTTCGGTGGCGGTAATATCTTCGTGTTGCAGTTGCTGGCCTTTCTTCAAGGGGGGCAGCAAGTGCGCTTCGTCTTCCTGCATTTCGGCGTCATCGTCGTAGGATTCGCGGTAGACACGAAGGAAACCGTCGAACTTCACTACTTCGCCGGTGGCGGTGAAGCTCTCGGACTCGTTGCTGATGCTGATGGTGACGGTGGTCTTTTCCAGTTCGGCATCTGCCATCTGCGAGGCGATGGTACGTTTCCAGATGAGGTCGTACAGTTTCCGTTCCTGCGGGCTGCCTTCTATCTTGGCATTCTCCATATAGGTGGGGCGGATGGCCTCATGGGCTTCCTGCGCTCCTTTGGTCTTGGTGGCAAAGTGGCGGGGATATACATAGCGTTCGCCCATCAGGTGGGTGATGGCTTCCTTGCTGCTGTTGACGGCAAACTCGGAGAGGTTGACGGAGTCGGTACGCATATAGGTGATAAATCCCGATTCGTACAGGCGCTGTGCCACCATCATGGTCTGTGCTACCGTGAAACCCAGCTTGCGGGCAGCTTCTTGCTGCAAGGTAGAGGTAGTGAAGGGGGCAGCCGGACCTTTCTTCAGCGGACGGGTGGTGATGTCGCTGATGCTGAACGTGGCGGAGCGGCAGCTTTCGAGGAACTGGCGCGCTTCGGCTTTCGTCTTGATGCGGCGCGGCAGTTCAGCTTTCATTTCTACCATCTTGCCGTCGGCGTCGGGGACGAGGAATATGGCGGTCACCCGATAGGATGCTTCGGTCTGGAATGCTTGAATCTCGCGTTCGCGCTCTACGATGAGGCGGACGGCAACGGATTGCACGCGACCGGCGGAGAGGGCGGGTTTCACCTTCTTCCACAAGACGGGGGAGAGTTCAAAGCCTACAATACGGTCGAGGATGCGTCGTGCCTGTTGGGCATCGACCAGATTGATGTCAATGTCGCGGGGATTTTCGATGGCTTTCAGGATAGCGCCTTTGGTGATTTCATGGAATACGATGCGCTTGGTGTGTTCCGGTTTCAGTTTCAACACCTCGTACAGGTGCCATGCGATGGCTTCTCCTTCGCGGTCCTCATCGGAAGCCAGCCATACGGTTTCCGCTTTGTCGGCTTCCTCTTTCAGCTGTGTTACGATTTTCTTCTTATCTGCCGGTACCTCATAATCCGGTTCGAAATTCTTTTCTACGTTGATACTGAACTCTTTCTTCTTCAAATCACGTATATGACCGTAGCTGGAAAGCACTTTGAAATCTTTACCAAGGAATTTCTCAATCGTTTTTGCTTTTGCCGGAGACTCGACAATGACAAGGTTTTTCTGCATAAATTTCTGTTTTATAGTAGTTCCCACTACTTAATTCGCCCGCAAAAGTAGAAAAAAAACATTCTTTCCACCTTATAATATAAGGAGAATTTAGCAAAAAAGACCTTTTTTATTCAATTCAATGACTCCGGCTTCGCTGATTTTAATCAGAATTGGAAGCTGACTCCGCCCAGGAAATTAATACCTTCGGCAGGATAACCCCAGTAGTATTGATAGTCTTTGTTCAACAAATTGTTGGCACGCGCGTAGACCGAGATGCCTTTGAACAGCTCGTAACTGCCACTCAGGTAGAGGTTGCCGACCGGGTCTATCTTGTCGGAACTGCTCTCCTCGCGGGTGATGTGCTGATAGCCGAGGCTGACCAGCACTACGGGCACGGGGCGCAGGTCTATGCGGAAGTTGGCTTCAAGAGAGGGCTTGAAGCTCAATAGCCGGTTGAAGTCCTCATCGGAAATCTTCCAGTCGCGGTAGATGCCGGAAGCGGAGAAGGAAATGATGTCCTTGTAGGCATAGCTCACTTCGGCGCCGGCATAGATATTATGGGTATTGCCCGAACGGAAAAGAAGGGCGAATTTGTCATAAGGTACGTCGATTCCATAATATGTAGTTGCTTGCAGCAAGTCGTTCTTCAAGTCCTGGTAGCCGCCGTAGATGTTGAACCACAGTCCCGGGGCGGGGCTTGCCTTGAAGCCGAGGGCGGCGTTCAGTTGTTCGTAAGTGGCGTCTGCCTGCTGCATCATCTGCCCGTAGAGGCTGATGGTTTCGAGGCGGCGTAGGTCGTTCTGCAACCTGCCCCCTTTGGCTTGGGCATAGAGGGTGTAGCTGTCGGAGAAGGTATATTCGGCGCTTACGTCCGGCGAAACGCGGAACTGCTTGCCGAAGCCGAAAGCCAGGTCGACGTGGGCGCCGAGGCGAATCTTCCAGTCGTCGTTGCGGAAGGTGTAATACGGATTCAGGTTTAGGGCGGTGTAGTTATCAAGCCAATCGCCGTTGTAGAATACATTGTCCATGCCGAGTGCCAGTCCGACAGATTGTTCATCGGAGATAGAGCCGGAAACATCGGCTTTGGTACGGACGATGCCTTCCTTGGTGTCGAACAGGGTTATATCGCTTTGGCGCTCGTAGAAGAGCAGGTTTGTCTCTGCACGGAACCGGAGCGGCAGCTCGTCGTCCGTAGACTTCACCCCGAAGTGCACGCCACCGGAAGTGAACTTCTGCTTGCTGTCATAAGTTCCGGGCATGAAGTTGAAGTTGCTCAGGTCGAAGTTACCGGCTACGTTCAGGTCTACTTTACGGAAGGCGTGTACGTAGTCCATGCCGGCATGGGTGCGATAGTAGTAGGAGTTCCAGTCGCCGCCATCGTCGGGCAAGTCCAGCTTGCCGTCCATGCCGTCCATGCGGAAGGTGAGGTTGATGCGGTCTTTGTCAGAGGGGGTGAACAGGTAGTTGGCACGCACGTCCAGGTTGCCGTAGTTGCCATATCCCAGGCGGGCATAACCCGGCAGGGCTTTGGTCTGCGTTTCCTTTCCGGTGTACGCCTGCATGGTGGTGGCGGGGATTACGCCGGCGGGCGTGAGCGTGGCATCATATTCCACTTCTTTCTTGCTGACGGTAGGCGGTTCTACTTTGGGCAATACGTTTACTTTCGAGGCATCCATGATGTCCGGGTTGTATTCCTGCTCTACCACTACCGTACGGTTTACGGTAGAGTCCTTGACCTGCGTCTGAGCCTGTGCTCCTAATGGGAAGGCTGCTAATGCCATTCCGGTGAGGATATATTGTATCTTTTTCATAACTGTTTCTACTTACTGCTTAACTACTTTCTACTAACTACTTACTCAGCTTTTCCAGCCGTTCGTTTATCATTCCCTCGATGTCATCGTCGGCATGATAGTTCTGCTGCAAGCTCAACAGGTATTGGCGTGCATCGAGCTTCTTGTCCATAGCTACATATACATCGGACAGAAGGATGAAGCTGCGTGCCAGCCAGTAGGCGTGCGGCGTGCTCTGGTCGATGAAGTTGAGAATCTCTTTTTCGGCGGCGGCATAGTTGCCGGCGTTGTACCATTGCTGTGCCACGAGGTACTTGGCTTCGGCGCCGTAGAGGGTACGGGTGTCTTTGGCAAGGAGTTGCAGGTCGTCCATCGCCTTCTTGTCCGCCTTTTGGCTCAGGTAGGCTTTGGCGCGGTAGTACAGGGCTTCGTTGCGAAGTTCGGGCGACAGCTTGGCTTCGGCAAGCAAGGCGGTGGCGGCATGGATGACTTCGGTATCGTCGTGCATCAGTGCGGCGCAGCGCAGCACGCCGAGGGCACCCAACTGGCGGCGTTCGGCGGTGGTGGCTTTGGCTTGCAGCTTCTTGTAGTCGGCAAGTGCTTGGTCGTACTGCTGGCGGTTGAAGAGAATCTCTCCGTGCATCAGCAGCGCTTCTTCCGAATAAGGGTTATCGGGATATTCGAGCAGCTTGCCGGCGTGTTCCAGTATGGCTTCCTCGTCCTTCTGCTCTTTGCCGATGACGGCGAGGTAGTAGTGGGCGTTCAGGCTGAAGGCGCCGCCGGGGAAGCTCTGCAAGTAGCGGGTGAAGCTGGCTTTGGCGGGGAGGACGTCGCCTTTCATATACACCTTTTCGGCGGCGATGTAGGTCAGCGAGTCTTGCTCGTTGGGTGCAAAGCGGATTTCGCCCGGCATCTGTGCGGCGAGGGCGGCAAACTCATCCACGCGGTTGGCATCTACATAGATAGACTTGAGGTCGCGCATGGCAAGGCGGGCTTCCTCGCTGCCCGGATATTTGGTAACGACGTGCTTGTAGGCTTCGATGGCACGGTCGTACTGGTCGTTCTGATAATAGAGCAGTCCGATTTCGGCGGCGGCTTTACGGCTGACGGGGCTTTCGGGATATTTGTTCAGCAACTCGCGGAAGGTGGCAATCGCCTGGTTACTGTTGTTGCTCTGCACGTAGGAGCGTCCCTTCTCGTAAAGGGCGTTGATGGCGTAGGGCGAGTCGGGGTACTTGCTTGCCAGGCGGTCTAATAGAGACACTTTGCCGGAATAATCCTTCTGCAAGCCTGCTACGAGGGCAAGCTGGTAGTAGGAGTAATCGCCGGCAGGGGTTCCCAGGCTTTCGGCTTTGGTGTAGTATTGCTTGGCTTCGTCGAAGCGGCGGACGTGCAGGTTGCAGTCGCCGATGCGGTTGTAGGCATCTGCCAGGGCGGTGGTGTTCTCGCCTTTCTCCAGTTGGATGAAGTTGCGGAAACGGCTCTCGGCGGTGGCATAATCCTTCTGGTGGAAGGCTATGTAGGCCAGGTTATAGTAGGCGAGGGCGAACATCTCGGTGTTCTTCTCGCGGGTGAGGGCAAGGTAGTCGTTGAAGTTGCGGGCGGCTTCGCGCATGCGTCCCAGGCGGTAGTACGACTCGCCGAGCCAGTAGAGGGCATCCGCCTTGGTCTGCTGGTTGTACTGCCCCAGGGCGATGCTTTGGTCGAAGTAGCCGATGGCTTGCTCGAACCGGGTATTGGCAAAGGACTGCGTGCCGAGTTGGAACAATATCTTCTGTTTGGCTTCCAGGATGGCGCGGCTGGGGCGGGCGATGCGCTCGATGGACTGGAGTGCGGCATCGTAGCTGCGTGTATTCATGTAGACTTCCACCAGATAGTTGCTCACTTTGTCGGCGTAGGGCGAGTGTGGGTAGTCGTTCAGGAACTTCTCAAAGACGGTGACCGACTCGCCGAAGGCGGAGTAGGACGTCTCGTGGATGCAGAGCGCGTAGTTATAGGCGGCTTGCTCCTTTATCTTCGGGTCGGCGTCGGATGCGGCGGCTTGCTCGAAAGCCATACGCGCCTTGGTCTTGTCCGCCAGTTGCAGGTAGGCGAGTCCCATGTGCAGGTAGGCGTTCTGCGCGAGGGCGTCGGGTTCGGCAGTTACTTCGCCCAGGATGGCGGGCACCTGCGAATATACGCCGCACTGGTAGCACGACATACCCAGCATGTAGAGGGCATCCCTTCTGTGGGCGGACTCGGCATTACCTTCCAGGTACTTCTCGAAGGAAGCCATTGCCTCGTGATACTTCCCGAAGTGATATTCGGCGGTACCGAGCACGCGGTACATTTCCGCCGTATACGTCTGGTTGGGATAGGCGGAAAGGTAGTTCTGGGCTACAATCTCCGCTTTGTCGTAGTTCTTCTTGATGAGGTAGATTTCGGCTATATAATAAGGTACGAGCGCCTTGTACTTGGCATTGTCCTGCAAGGGCAGGAATCCGCTGAGGGCTTCGTCGTAGCGTCCCTGGGTGTAGCGGATGTAAGAAAGGTAGTAGGAACAGTCGGCAGCATACTTCGCGCTGGTGTTCCGCAGGGTTTCGTACCAGATGGCGGCTTCCTTCACGTTGCCGGTTTTGAGGTAACAGGTGGCGAGGCGGTAGGTCATGTCGTCGCGCTCTTCGGCGCCCAGCAGGTCGAGGCGGGCGGAGTTGAACATGGCGAGGGCTTCGTCGTACTCCCCTTCAAAGAAATAGGCAGAGGCGATGAGGGCGTAGATGCGGTTGGCGTTGGGGGTATCGGGATATTCGTCCAGGAAAGCGCGGAGCAGTTCCACGCTCTTCGGGTCGCGCAGCTCGTAGGCGGCGCATACCAGCATGTATTCGGCATCCTGTCGTTCGCCGGTGTCGGGCAGCGGCTGGCCGTCGGCATTCATCCGGTGCACGTAGGCGTGCAGGGGAGAGATGGCGGCGGAGTAGGCTTTCTGTTGGAACAGGTTGCGGCCTTCCTGATAAAGTCGTTGGGGAGAGGTGCTCTTCTCGCTTGTCTGCGCGGCGGCAAGCAAAGGTGCGCAGCACAGTGCCGTGCACAATATTCGGGAGATTCTATGTTTCATCTTCTTAATAGAATAGGTGTTTTACAAAAGTACGTGTTTTAGTCGGGATATGTTACATTAGTTTGGCTTTTTTAGGAATATCTCCAGTCCCCGGCGTATGGAATCCAGCCCGAAATCTTCCGGTCTGATATCTTCCAAAGGAAGGAAGAAGGCTTCGGCGGCGTCGTCCATCGCCTGGAAGTGCAGGGTGTCCGCCACGGTGCAGCGGAAGAACATATCCAGCGTGTGCACGGGGAAGCCGCAGTAGATGTAGATGTTGGGCAGTGAGAACAGGTACTCCGTCCCTGTCACCACCAGGCCCGTCTCTTCCTTTACTTCGCGGGCAACGCCTTCTTCGCCCGTCTCCGCGATGTCGATGAAACCACCGGGAAGGTCCAGCGTACCTTTGGCGGGGTCTTTGGCGCGGCGGCATACCAGCAGTTCGTTCTGCCGGTTCAGAATCAGCGCCACCGTGGCGGAAGAGGGATTGAAGTAATACACAAACCCGCAGTCGGCGCATTGCTTCGACTTGCCGTTATGAACCTCGAAGTGCGCCGAACCGCACTTGGGGCAATACTTGAATTGTGAAAGAGGGTGTTCCATTATCCTATAATCCATTTGCTGCCGGGCACGTAGGAGATAAGTTTAGCCGTCACCAAGCAGCAGACGAAGGTCGTTACTGCAATGCAGGGGATGGCGGCAACGGTAGGCAGTCCCAGCGTATGCTTGAATACCGTTACCCACAGTCCCAGCCAGAAGATGTGCATCAGGTAGATGCCATAACTCAGCTTTGACATTTCCGTTACAAGGCGCGGGGGAGTGGCGCGTTCGATGCAGGAGAACATCAGGAACGTGCCCGCCGTGAGGAGCACGCAGTTGATGGTGCAGAACGCCCAGCCTATCTCTATGACGGGAGTGGTGAGCGTCTCGCCGGGCACAGCCTGGACGTAGAACGAGTAGATAGTCAGCGCAGCCCCGACAACCATCAGAACCGTTCCGACGGAAAGACGCGTGGAGCGGTTCCACGTGAGGTGCACCCGTATGTAATGCGCCAGTACGAGGTAGCCCAGGTAACCCGAGAAGTACCACAGCATATGATATTCGTTCCAGAAACACTGTCCCCATACTTCGCCGAACCACCGGTTGAGGTAGGGCATACAGGTAGACAGCGCGAACAGCCCGATGAAGAAGCGTTCTTCTTTAGCGGTGGCTTTCTCCAACCACGGGGATATGATGGGGATGAAGAGGTAAAGGCTGATAAGGGGATACATGAACCAGAGGTGTCCGGCTTGCGAGGGGAAGTTGAGCAATAGCCGCGAGAGGTCCGTCATGGAAGTCGCTCCGTCTATCTGTCCCCACAACAGCGGCAGGGTGCTGTACAGTATCATGAAGATGAAGAACGGCGGAAGGATGCGGGTGAAGCGGTGGCGGTAGAATTGCCACATGCTCTGTTCTTTCTTCATCGGCACAAGAAGGTAGGCGGAGACAATCATGAACAGGGGCACTGCCATACGCGAGAATCCGTCGTATACGGACACCCACAGGCGGTCGGCTTCGTTGGCCAGATAGGACTGCGGTCCTGCCATATCTGTGGAGCCGGCAGCGCCGTAAAAGTTCTCACTGGCATGGACAACAATCACAAGGAAGCATGCAAACACACGCACGTAATCCAAGAAAACAATACGTTTCATCTCTCTTTTTCGGTTTTTCTGATTAGTAATAAGTAATAGTGAGCGGCAAAGATAAGAAAAATAGGCGTTTGCTTTGCAAAAAGGCGGTGAATCTTCCGATTTGCTGTCATAGCAGTTTCGGCAAGGGAGCGCAAATAGAGAATCCGTGCATAAAGGCGGGAATGAATATACGAAAATACTGTATAATATGCAGGCATTATACGAAAACGAGGCGAAGAATATTCAATTCATCGAAATAGATGGTGTGTTTTGCGGTGATAGATTATCTGTTTTGCCTCGAAAGACTATATGTTTTGGGTGAAAAGACTATATGTTTTGCTCGGGGGAAGTATAGATGCCCCGACCGGGAACTATATATGTAGCAAAAAGGGACGGTATGTCTCGCTACTTGTAACAGGCAGAACGGCTGCTGCCGAATATTAGATTGCCCGGATATCAGCCCCGCACCATCCACCATGATGCAAACCAAACGGAATGCTTCTCCATTTGATTCGTTTTCTTCCGAATACCCTTCACGCTGCTATTCCGCTAATCCGCGAGGTTGCTTTCTTTCCATTCCCCTGCCGTTCGTCGGGAAACGGGGCAAGCAGCCGCGGTTGAAAATACATTCTGTCACTTTGAAAGGAGAGAGGCGTATTCCTCTCTTAAATCAATATGGATGGGGATTTTTATTCTATTACTTCCTCAAGATCAAAGTAAAGTAAGCGTGTTTCGGAATTTTCATCCTCTTCTGTCAAAGGGGCGAAGCCGTTTAATAGATAGAAAGGTACGGCGGAAGCATAAGCATCTACTGTGATGAACCGGCATCCAGTCTTGTTGTCATCCAGAAAATAACTCTTTATCATGTTTAGCAGTGATGTACCGATGCCGATTCCTCTTACAGACAGGTCAGTCCCTAAGCGGCATATTTTAACGGCGGGATAACTTTTGAGACGTTTCTCATTCACAAAGCGTTTCTTGCGAAAGCGGTTGAACGAGGTCTTGTCTTGAAAATCAGTCAGGGAAATACGATCATTGGCTAAACTGAAATAGGCAATGACTTGTCTGTCGGTTTGTGTCTCGAGCACGTAACTTACTGCAAGCAGTGCTTTCCGGTAAAGTTGGGACTCGTGCAAAATAAAATCGTTCAGATCTGCGTCTCCGCAATCGAACGATTTCACTATCTCTTCTTTCTCTAATTTGCGTATGATGCAATTAGAGATTAACTCATAATATTGTTCCATCTATTTCTATTTTACAAATCGGCTCATCAGCAATTTGTAATCTTTAATTCTGCGTTCACGCTGTTCGGGAGTCTCTTTACGCCCTTCTGTCATGCGTTCCAAGAACCTGCGTGCATCTTTACCATGCAGAATCGGTGTTTCTTTTATGGGTCTTGCCATCTTATTTTCTCCTTTCTTTCAGTGCAAAGGTATGTCTTTTTATGTAAATGGACAATTCTTTATACATTATTCTTTATCTTTGAGCGTCTAAAAGCAATACCGGATGAAAGACTTTGCAGCTATTGATTTTGAAACGGCTAACGAGCAACGTTGCAGCGTGTGCAGTGTGGGAGTAGTCATCGTCAGGGACGGGGAGATAGCGGATAGCTATTACAGCCTGATTCGTCCCGAACCGGAGTATTACACCTACTGGAATACCCGTGTGCACGGGCTGACGATGGCGGATACCGAGCGGGCGCCCATCTTCCCCGAGGTGTGGAAGGAGATTGAACCGCTTATCAAGGACCTGCCGCTGGTAGCGCACAACAAGCCTTTTGACGAAGGTTGCCTGAAGGCGGTGTTCAGAACTTACAGCATGGACTATCCCGATTATGAATTCTACTGTACCCTGCAAGCCTCGCGCCGCGTCATCAAGGGATTGCCCAATTATCAACTGCATACGGTAGCCGCCTGCTGCGGCTATCAACTGGAACAACATCACCACGCATTGGCAGATGCCGAGGCCTGTGCGTGGATAGCCAGGGAAGTAATGCCCGCTTATTGGTAAGCGGGAAAGCCGGCAAAGGAAATAAGATTGTAATATGGAAGATCTGAAAACACTGACAGACTCAGTCTGTCGCATAGCCCGCCGGGCGGGATGCTTCCTGAAGGAAGAACGGAAAGGCTTCCGGCAGGAAATGGTGCAGGAAAAGCATGCACACGATTATGTCTCTTATGTGGATAAGGAGTCGGAAAGAAGAATCGTATCGGCGCTCAGGGAACTGCTGCCCGAAGCCGGCTTCATCGTAGAAGAAGGCTCCGCCGTCTATACCGGCGAACCTTATTGCTGGGTGGTAGACCCGCTGGACGGAACAACGAACTATATCCACGACAATGCCCCCTATTGCGTCTGCATCGCCCTGCGCAACAAAGACTCTTTGCTGCTGGGCGTAGTCTACGACCCTTGCCGCGACGAGTGCTTCTATGCCTGGCAGGGCGGCGGCGCTTATGTCAATGGAGAACGGATGCAAGTCTCTTCCGTCCGGCAGGTGGAAGATGCCTTTGTCGTGGCGGAGCTGCCTTATAACTCCGGGCAATACGCCCGTACCGGCGAACACCTGATACACGAGCTTTACGGCAAGGTAGCCGGCATCCGCATGACCGGCTCGGCAGCACTTGCCATCTGCTACGTGGCTGCCGGACGCTTTGATGCCTGGCTGGAAGCCTTTATCGGTAAGTGGGACTTCTCCGCCGCTGCCCTTATGGTGCTGGAAGCAGGCGGCAAGGTGACCGACTTCTACGGTAACGATCACTTTATAGACGGGCATCATATCATAGCCACCAACGGACCGCTGCACCCTTTGTTCCAGAAGTTGGTACAAGAGGTGTCTCCACTTTAAAGGCATACCGACAGAATATTATGGAAAATACACTTAAAACCTGGCTCTTCTCCTTCGTTCATCTGTTCTTTCCGAGGCAGTGCGCCGTGTGCGGCGCTCCTCTGCAGGAAGGAGAAGAGGGCATCTGCCTGAGATGCAACATGGATATGCCCCGGACGAATTACCATACCATCAAGGACAACCCGGTGGAGCGCGTCTTTTGGGGAAAGATACCCATGGAACGTGCCACTTCTTTCTTCTTTTACCGCAAGGGGGGTGACTTCCGCCGCATCCTGCATCAACTGAAGTATGGCGGACGGAAGGATTTGGGAGAGATTATGGGCCGCTTCATTGCCGCCGAACTCGTTGCCGCGGATTTCTTCCGGGATATAGACGTCATTGTTCCCGTCCCGTTGCATCCGCGCAAACAGAGGCTTCGCGGGTATAACCAGAGCGAGTATATCGCCCGTGGTGTCTCTGCCGTGGCGGGCATCCCTCTCGACGCCTCTGCTGTCATCCGGCGGAAGCATTCGGAAGCGCAGATACGCAAGTCTACTTATGAGCGTTGGGAGAATGTGGACGGCATCTTCCACCTGCGCCGCCCCGGGCGTCTTGTCGGCAAACATATCCTTATCGTAGACGATGTGCTGACCACCGGCGCCACCACCACCGCCTGCGCCGATGCCCTTAAAGGACTGGAAGGCGTGCGCATCAGCGTGCTGACCCTGGCAGTAGCGGATTGACAGACTAAAAGCGGAACCGGCCGCCTGCCATTATAGTTCCCGTATATCCTACGCCGAACTCTACAAAGAAAGCGAACTGCCTTCCGTACTCGATGCCCAGGTAGTTGAACTGATAGGCAAACCGGTTTCTGTGATAGATTTCCCCGTCGATATTGTTACGGAGAAAGTAAGCTCCCAGCCCTGCCGATGAATACAGGGAGAAGTTGGGGCGCGTGAGCCAGTGATACCGGAAGGTGGGAAGGACAAACAGGTAGGTGCGGTTGTCTTTTGCCTTCCTGTCCAGAGCTTCGTAGAGGCTGCTGGCGGTTCCTTTGTTCCCGGTCAGTCCGCCGGTAACTCCCAGACTTATTCTGTGGTTGAAGCGGTAGAAGTAGCTGATGTTCAGTGCGCCGTAGTAACTCGTGCTTTCCCTTTTGTAGGCGCCGAAGGTCATTACCGGTGCAAATACTTCTTCGGCAATGCTGTTTGCATCGGTTATGGGAAGAAAACCGTAGCTGACGGAAATCTCATGATGGCGGAATCTTTCGGCAGAAGCAGGAGAGGTTTGTGCCTTGCAAAGCAGACAGGAAGCGAGCCCCGTCAGTAGTAAAAGTAGAAAAGTCTTCATTGTGGTTCTTGTTTTTGAGTTTATAAAATGTTCTTCTTGTGAATAAAGACATGTGTTTCCGCGTAATTCCTTATTTGCACTTGGCAAATGTATGTTAAACTTTTGAAAGAAGGAAAGACTTTGCGTTACTTTCGGGATAGGAAAACAAAAAAGGTTCGCCGTAATGACGAACCTTCTTGCTCTTCCTCTTGGACTTGAACCAAGGACCCTCTGATTAACAGTCAGATGCT
>CAJKXC010000050.1 GCA_905203765.1 uncultured Bacteroides sp. | reverse complement strand
GCCCTGGTCGGTAAAGACTTCGTCTACCGGGGTGCCCAGGTTGTAGAGGCCGGAGTGGATGACGTCGGTGGCAGCGTCGTACATATTGTTCCAGTCGTTACGCATCATGTAGGTGCGGGCGTGCAGTGAGCGCACGGCTCCCCAGGTGATGCGGCCGGTGTATTCGGTGCTCCACGTCGGGGGCAGGCACGCGGCGGCTTCGGTGAGGTCGGCATCTATCTGCTGGTATATCTTGTCGGCGGTGGTCTTGGGGACGTTGGCGTCGGCGGCTTCCACTACTTTGGCGGTGACCAGCGGCACTTCGCCCCAGGCACGTACCAGGTTGAAGTAGCAGTAGGCGCGGAAGAAGAGGGCTTCGCCGCGGGTGCGCTGGGCGTCGAGGTCGTCCTTGTGGTCGCTGTGGGCGATGTCGTCCAGGATTTCATTGCACTGGTAGATGATTTTATAATTCTGTCCCCAGTAGGCGCCGAGCGGTCCGTCGGACGCGGTGTACTGGAAGTCGTCCCACATGGCGGCTTCGTTGCTGCCGTCGCCGGCGTCACTGCCTTTTTCGGAGTCTTCGCTGCGTACCATGTGGACCAGGAAGGCGGGAATGCCGGCGGTGATGTCGTAGGAGCGCATCAGGTAGTAGACGTTGTACATCTTTCCGCCCACCAGGGCGTTAGGGGCATCGTCTTCGGTGAACTGGCCCAGAGGGTCGCGGTCCAGGAAGTCGTTGCAGGCGGTCAGGGCGAGGGCGGTGGCGCTCGTCAGGAGTAGGGTGAGGGTTAGGTTCTTTATCTTCATATCATTGTTGCTCTGTAATAAAACATTCATTTCTTAATTCTCAATTCATCAGAACGTCACATTAAATCCGAACGTATAGATGGCCGGCATCGGATAACTTCCGTCATCCACCCCGAAGGCAATGGCGGAGCCGCCCAACTCGGGGGTGTAGCCGGTGTTGTGCTTCCACGTCTTCAGGTTCTGTATGTTGACGTAGAGTTTCAGGGCTTGCATGCCAATCCTGGAAATCAGCTTCTGGTCAAAACTATATGCCAGCTGCACGTTGCGGATGCGGAAGAAACTGCCGTCCTCGATATAATAGTCCGAGTTCAGGTTGTTGATGCTGTGCTTCGTATCGAGCAGCGGCTGGGTGTTGCTGGTGCCCGGCCCGTGCCAACGGTCCATGCGTTGCTCCATGAAGTTGAACTGACTCCAGGTATAGTTATCCCAGGTGCGGTAGATTTGGTTTCCGGCTTGTCCCATCATGTCGATGCCCAAGTCCCAGTTCTTGTAGCTGACTCCCAGGGTGATGCCGTACGTCACGTCCGGCGTCGGGTTGCCTATCATGGTACGGTCGGCGGTGGTAATCTCGCCATCGCCGTTCACGTCCTTGAACTTCAGGTCGCCGGGCGTCACGGTGGCAAGGGTGTTCTTCGGGGAGTTGGCTATCTCCTCTTCCGTCTGATAAACGCCCTCTACCTTGTAGCCGTAAAAGTAACCGATGGGGTAGCCCGCCATGGTGTAGCTCTGCTGCTTGTCTCCGGCGATGATGGAATAGCCTTCTTGCACCAGGCTGAGGACTTTGTTCTTGATGGTGGTCAGGTTGCCGCCGATGCTGTAACCCCAGTCACCTATCTGGTCGCGCCAGTTCAGCGCCAGCTCCACGCCGCGGTTCTCGATGGAACCCAGGTTGCCGATGCCCGGTACGGTGCCGGAGATGCCCGGTACTTCGGCGAGCAGGTCTTTGGTGGTCTTCTTGTAATATACCCCTTCAAAGTGCAGGCGGTTGTGGAAGAAGTTGGCTTCTGCACCGGCTTCCCATGCTTCCACCTTCTCCCAGCGCAGGTTGGGGTTGGGCAGATAAGACAGCTGGTAGCCGGGATAGATGGCGGACGGGGTGCCGAAGACGGCGGAATAGGCATTGGTCAGCAGGGGCTCGGCGGGATAGGCGCGGTCCAGGTTCTGATTGCCCAGCGTACCCCACGAACCTTTCAGCTTCAGCATATCCAGCCACGTGATATCCTTCATCCATTCTTCCTCGCTCATCAGCCAGCCGGCACCTACGGAGTAGAAGTTCTGCCATTGGTTTCCGGTGTAGGAGAAGGCGGAAGAACCGTCACGGCGGAAGGAGCCGTTGAACAGGTATCTGCCCCGGTAGTTGTAGAGCACACGCCCCAGCATGGATACGGTGCTGCGTTCCCACTGGTCGCTCTTGTTGGTGGCGGTGGCGGCATCGCCGATGCTGACGAACCACTTGTCCGGGTTGTCCGGGATGATGAGGCCTACGCCTTGGGTGCGGGCGCCGTTCAGCATCTCCATCCTATTATAATAGGTGGTGAAACCGGCAGTCGCTGTCAGGCTATGTTCGCCCCAGGTGTTCTGATAGGTCAGCAGGTAGTCGCTCTGCACTTTGGTTTCGGTCTGCTTCTCCTGCTCCACGCCGGTCTTGCCGTTGCCCAGGGTGGCGATGTTGCCCTCTACGCTGGCGTCGTACACTTGGATAATCGGTGTGTACTTGCGGGTGCTGGTTGAAGCATAATCCATCGAGTACATTACTTTGAACTGGAAGTGTTTCAGGAAGTCCCACTCGCCGTACACATTTCCCGAACCGCGGTATATCTCGGTCTTTGTGGTGTTCGCTTTCAGTTCCACGTCCACCATCGGGTTGTTCATCTGCGCCTTCTGGAAGTTGGGCAGCGAGGTGTACAGTCCGTACTCTTCGTTGAATACCGGCACTACCGGTGCGGCTCTCAATGCCGTTGCCACGCTCTTCGTATCGGCAGGCAGCATCCGTGCGCCGTTGAACTGGAAACCTACCTTGAAGTTATCCGTCACCCGGTAGTCGTTGCTGACGTTCAGCGTAATCTTGCTGTACTTCTCCTTCTTGATGTTTCCCTGTTCGTAAGCATAGCCCGCACCGAGGTAGAAGCTGTGCTTGGCAGAAGCTCCGGTGATGCTGATGTTATTGTTGGTGATGAACCCCGTCTGGAAGATTTCGTCCTGCCAGTTGGTGTTCCCCGTCCAAGGTGCGAAGTCGTACTCCGGGTTGCCTTCGTTCCTCAACTGCTCGTTGTACAGCAGTTTGAAGCCTTCGGCATCGGTCATCGCTATCTTGTCCGTCACCCGCTTGAAGCCGAACGAACCGTTGATGTTCACCCGTGTCTGTCCCTCTTTGGCGCGCTTGGTGGTGATGATAATCACTCCGTTCGCTCCGCGCACACCGAAGATGGCGAGCGAGGACGGATCTTTCAGAATCTCCATGGACTCGATGTCCTGCGGGTTGAGGAAGTTGATGTTGTCGTTGAACAGTCCGTCTACCACATACAGGGGCTTGTAACCGTTGATGGAGTTGGTACCGCGTACACGTATCTCCGGGTCTGCTCCCGCTTTACCGGAGTTAATGACCTGCACGCCTGCCACCTTTCCTTGCAGTGCCGATACAGGGTTTGCCACCGGCTTGTTGGCAATCTCGGCTCCCTTGATGTTGGTGATGGAGCCGGTCAGGTCGCGTTTCTTCGCGCTACCGTAGCCGATGACGACGGTCTCTGCCAGTACCTGTGCGTCGTCTTTCATCTGTACATTGATTATCGACTGATTGTCGACCTTGACCAGTTGCTTCACCATGCCGACGTATGAGAACTCCAATGTATTCTCCGGTGATGCCTGGATGGAGTAGTTACCGTCCATGTTGGTAATCACTCCGTTGGATGTTCCCAGTATCAATACGGATGCGCCGATGAGCGGCTCGCCCGTTGCATCGGTCACGGTGCCGGTTATTGTTTTGGTCTGTGCAAGTACGGGCACTGTTGCCAGCAGCACAGATACTGTTAAGAATAGATTTTTTAGCCACGAGGCTCTTTCCATAGGAAGTTTAGGCTTCTTCTTCATTGCATTAATTATTAGTGGATAACTTATTTGAATGTAGGGAATGGAACAAACTAAATGCAAAAAAGATGTGGAGCACGGAGAGAAATCCCCGACTTTAACACATCGGAGAGCTTTTTCGAGCTTCCCCGGCATTACTTGTTTTCCTCACAACAGAAAGTTTCCTTCGTGCCTGCCAAAACTTGGAATAAAGCCTTTATTCTTAGAAATGAAAGCTTTATTCTTAAGAATCAAATCTATATTCGTAGGAATAAAGGTTATATTCTAAGTTTCTCTTGCATGAGAGATAAGTTTACATCGCGGGGAAAGGGAGTTTGAAAGGCTTGGCTCCTCTTTTAAAAGGAAAAAGAGGATATCCCCCTTTCGGAAGATACCCTCTCTCGTCTAAATAAAAAACTATACCTATTTCAACTCGAAACGTTTCGTTTTCACGTCGCGGCTGTTGGGGCCGATCATTACGTTGAACTCGCCCGGTTCGTACACATACTGCAAGTCGTAGTTATAGAACTTCAGCAGGTCGGGAGTGATGGTGAAGTTGATTTGTTTGCTTTCCCCCTTTCTCAGGTGGATGCGTTCGAAGCCCTTCAACTCCTTCACGGGGCGGGTGATGCTACCTACAAGGTCGCGGATGTACATCTGTACTATTTCATCGGCATCGTAGTTACCCGTATTGGTTACGGTTACCGAAGCCGTCAGTGTTCCGTTTGTGGTGAGTTGTGTGGAACTGAGGGTGATGTCGCTGTACTCGAATGTAGTATAACTCAATCCGTAGCCGAAGGGATACAGCGGGTCGTTGCTTACGTCCAGGTAGTTGCTGCGGAACTTCTCGAACCACTTTCCTTCGGGCAAGGGACGACCGGTGTTCTTATGGTTGTATGCCATTGGCAACTGTCCTACGTTCTGCGGGAAAGTAGCCGTGAGCTTGCCACTTGGTGAAACATCACCGAACACTACATCGGCAATGGCTTCGGCAGCTTCACTGCCTCCGAACCATACATTCAGGATGGCGGGCACATGCTCTTCTTCCCAAGTCAGCACTACGGGGCGACCGGAGAACAATACCAGTACCACGGGCTTGCCTGTTTTCAGCAGTGCTTCCAGCAAGTGGCGTTGTGCATCCGGCATTTCCAGCTGGGAACGGCTGCTGCACTCACCGCTCATTTCGGACGATTCGCCCAGGGCGGCTACGATGATATCGGCCTGTGCGGCTACGCGGAGCGCTTCGTCCAGCATCTCTTTGTCGTTGCCTCGGGGCAGTTCGCGGCCAAACATAGTGGCGCGTGCCTGGTACTCGGCATCATACATCAGATTGCTGCCCTGTGCATAGAGCACGTTTGCCTTTGAACCTACCGCTTTCTTGAAACCCTCGAGCAGTGTGCTGTAACGCTCCGGTGTGGCGGCTACGCTCCAAGTGCCCGGCATGTTGGCGCGGGTGTTGGCAAGGGGGCCGATGAGGGCGATGTTGCCTTGCTTCTTCAAGGGAAGTAGGGGGCAGGCTGCTGCGCTCTTGTCAACTTGTTGACTTGTTAACTCGTCAACTGGATCGTTCTTCAGCAGTACGAATGTCTCGGTGGCAATCCGGCGGGCCACTGCGCGGTGTTCCGGGGTGAAGACTTCTTTTTTCGTGCGTTCCAGGTTGCAGTACTTATATGGATTGGCAAACAATCCCAGTTTGTACTTCGCTTCCAGGATGCGACGGCAAGCCTTGTCGATATCGGCTTCGGTCACCTTTCCTTCTTTTAGGGATTTCTCCAGAGTGCCGATGAAACCGTCTGCTACCATGTCCATATCTGTTCCGGCTTTCAGGGCGCGGGCAGAAACTTCCTGCAAGTCGCCGATGCCGTGGTCTATCAGTTCGGCTATGGCGGTATAGTCGGTAACGACAAAGCCGTCGAAGCCCCATTGATTGCGCAGCACGTCGGTCATCAGCCAACGGTTGGCGGTGGCAGGCACACCGTCTACTTCATTAAAAGAAGTCATTACGCTTCCTACGCCGGCTTCTACGGCAGCCTTATAAGTGGGGAAGTATTCGTTGTACATACGGTTGCGGCTCATGTCCACCGTGTTGTAGTCGCGACCGGCTTCTCCGGCGCCGTACAGTGCGAAGTGCTTTACGCACGCCATTATCTCGTTGTTGGCACTCATGTCCTTACCCTGATATCCGCGAATCATGGCTTGTGCAATGGCTGAACCCAGGAAAGGATCTTCGCCGTTGCCCTCGGACACGCGTCCCCAACGGGGATCTTTGCAGATATCCACCATCGGGCTGAATGTCCAGCAAATGCCATCGGCGCTCGATTCAATGGCAGCAATGCGTGCCGACTGTTCTACAGCCTCCATATCCCAGCTGCACGAGAGTGCCAGGGGAATAGGGAATATCGTTTCGTAACCGTGAATTACGTCCATGCCGAACAGCAAGGGTATTCCCAGGCGGCTGTTCTCTACCGCCAGCCTTTGTACTTCGCGGATGTTCTTCACCCCTTTCAAGTTGAACAAGCCTCCAACTTCTCCGTCGCGTATTTTTCCGGCAACGTCGCTGCTCTTCGCCTGGCCGGTTACGATGTCTCCTGTCACCGGAAGATTGAGTTGCCCGATTTTCTCGTGCAGTGTCATCTTACCCATCAGTTCCGTAATGAACTTGTCCATTTCCTGGGGCGTGCCATCGGGATTACCTCCCTTGGGCATTGCCGCCGTCGCCGTAAAGGCGAAGAAGGACGCAGCCAATAATAAAGTGTATTTCTTCATGTGGTATAAATTAATTAGTAGTAAAACCTAAGTTCTGCAATCCCTGCTGTATCTCGGGACAACTCATGAAGAGTTTCCACAACAATCCGGAACGATAGTTCTCAATCATCGGCGCAATGGTGCATTGGTCTATGGCGAGATAGCGGGGTACCGTCCAGTCGGACGACTCGGAGAAAGCATCGTAGAAACCGTACTTACCCCAAATCCGGTCGCCTTTGGCATAGAAATACTTCAGTGCACGCATCGATTCTTCCGGTGTGTAAGGGAAACTGGACAAAGCTGCCGTCGGGGTAATCACCCCGCAATCGTTATCTCCCGGACAGTGTGCGGCATACCCTTTCGTAGAGTAGCTGGCAGTCAGCCCCCAGCAGTTTTCTCCGTAGCCCTTGAACTGCTTCGGATTCTCCACGCAGTATCTGTAGTTGGAGAGTGCATGGTTGCGTACCACATTCCAGTAGTTGGCATACCGGTCGCTCAGGTTGCGCGGGTCCAGTCCGATGTACGAGTACTGTGCCCAGAAGAGCGGACCACCCAGCTTTTCGGCTCCATTGTGCTTCAACTCCAGCGGCAGGCCGTAGGGAGCGGAATCCGACTTGATGCCGCCACCGCGTGCCCATCCGTTATGATAGGCGGAAACCGGAACGGGGTAGGTGGGAGAGGATGCTGCCAGGATGTACACAATCAATGCTTCGTTGTAGCCTTCGAGCGGGAAGTTCATTTCCCAGCCATAGTCGGGCGACCAATGCCAGTAGATGACGTCCTTACCGTTCTGATACCAGCTGAACTCCATTTCTTTCCAAAGTTGGTCTATCTTCTCAGCCAAAGCCTTCTCCTTTTCGTTTCCGTCGCGGAAGTACTGGCGCACGCAGAGCAGGCTCTGCATCATGAAGCAGCTTTCCACCAGGTCGCCGCCATTGTCTTTTGTTCCGAAGGGCTTCACTTCTCCCGAAGGTCCATGCAGCCAGTGGGGCCATACGCCATGAAAGCGGTCGGCACGTTTCAGGTAATCGGCAATTTTAGTAAGGCGCGCTACGCCGGCTTCTCTTGGTATGAACCCGCGGTCGATGCCCACCAGCAGGCCGGCTACGCCGAATCCGCTACCGCCTATGGTGATTACATTCGAGTCTTTCTCGGGATAGTCGCCGTCCAAATGGATGCGCTCGGGTGCCAGGCCGGAAATAGGTTCCGCACCGTCCCACATATAGTTCAGATGCACCTTCTGGATGTAATCCAGCATAGCGTCATCCGAGGCGAATGACTCCGGACGTACTTCTTCCGTATCGGGCTTGTCTTCTTTTCCGTCCTCTTTCAAGTCGGAAGAGCACGAACCGCAGCCTGCCAAGGCAGAAAACAGGAAGAGGGCAATTCCGTATCTTATAGTAAAATTTCCCATGTTTATGTATTAATTCCAATTAGTGAGTTAGTACTTTAATGTTTTGCACAAAGGAGAACGTCCGTTTTCGTTCAGTGCCTCAATTGTGAAGTAATATTCCGTGTCTGCATCCAGACCGCGGAAGTCGTATTCAGTTTGCCCCAGCACCGTGATGGCATTGTACATCTTGTCCGGTGCTATGCCGTAGTAGATGTTGTAGCCATAAGCACCGGCATCGGGCTGCCATGAGATGAAAGCGCTCCGACGGTCTTTCTTGTCGCGCTTCACCGTCAGCCCTTTCACCGTTTGCGGAGCATCGCCGTCACCATTTCCAAAGACACGGAAACCCGACATGGCGACATGTCCCGTAGGCATATGCACATTCTCGTATTTCAGGTAACGGGTACGCAACGGTTCGCTGAGTTCGATGTAGTCGTGAGGACAATCCTTGTCGCTGTCGCTCTTGTCTACGACCAGCGTCCAGCTTTTCCCGTCTTCGGAAGCATATACCCGATATTGATGGTAAATGTCCATGGCACGGTTGTGCTGCGTGGCCTTGTGGTCGTAGAAGTTCAGTTGTATGGCACGGACGGTCTTCACTGCACCCAAATCGACTTGAGCCCATTCTCCCGGATTGCCCGATCGGGCAGCCCAGTAAGTACGCATGCTTTCGTCCGTCAGGTTGGCGGCAGTGTAGATACTGTCTGTCGACGATACCTCTACCGGCTTCTGGTAAGACAGCAGCATCCAACCTGTGAAGCGGTCTGCCGGTTTCTTGATGTCCATCGGTTCCGCCCAGTTGGGATAATCGCCGAAGGCCGAAGAGGAATACATCACTCCGTCTCCATCGAAGGCAACCGGATAGAGTCCGATGCGGCGTTCAAACTTATACTTCAGAGAGAGCATACAGGTTGATACGTGCCAGTAGTTGCCCTTCACATCGCAGAACGTGCCGCCATGACCGCTGCCCTGCACATATCCACCCGGCTTATAGCTCATGGGGTTGTGCTTCTGATAAGTGAACGGGCCCAATGGAGAGTCCGATACATACACACCGTCGGCATATACCTTGAACTCCGTTCCCGGAGCACCGTACTGGAAATAGTATTTGCCGTTGTGCTTGGTCATATAGGCGCCTTCTGTAAACGGGCGGAGCGTCACTTCATCGTCGTTGTTCATCCCGAAGCGTTCCCAGCCATGTTCTTCCGGCCGGAGCATCATCACGTCGTGAATTTTGCTGACAGGATAGAAATCGTTGCGGTCCAGTTCTACCGCTTTCAGCGGGTATTCGTTGCTGGAACCGTAGTACAGATACAGTCTGCCGTCATCGTCGAGGAACAGACAAGGGTCCCAGGAAGGGAGCACATTCTTCTCGATAGCGCGCTTGAAACGTCCTGTCTTGGGATGCGTGCTATACCATACAGCCAAGCCTTCGTAGGTAGAACCGGTGTAGAACAGTGTATCGCCGCTTACATAAGCCGCCGGTGCACACTGGTCATCGTCCGTAGGCTTGCGCTGGAAACTGGCGGGTACAAACTCCCAGTCCACGAGGTTCTTGGAATAATGAAAGCCGCCTTGGTTGGTGGAGAATAGAAAGTATTCCCCCTTGTATTCCACCGCCATAGGGTCGGCGGAAGAACGGAACGATCCATTGGGACGCACATTATTGTTGAACGGCTCGAAGTTATAGCTGATGTTCATCGGATTGCAGAACGTACGCGACAGAGGCGCCTGCGGGTCGTACCAGCGGGTGGCTTGTGCCGGACGGCGTACTGCTGTTGCCTTATGTGCCTCGTCTTCCATGACTATGTCCAGATTATTCTCATCCAGTGCCAGGATCTTGTTGACTATCTTCTTGCCGGGATAGTACACGTATAAGTGTATGTCATTATCGGCCCCCTTGATAGCAAAACTACCGTCCCGGGCAGTAGTGCTGTGCATGGGGCTGGCAAAGAACATAACCGTGGCTCCTTCGAGTGGCTGGTGATTTTTGTCCAATACGCGCCCTTTCACGATGCGCTCGTGAGTGACTGTGATGTAGTAATCACTAACCTGTCCTTTTACTACTTTGATGGAATCGTCGGGAGCAGCATTTGCCACTAATGTGACAAATGCTATTCCACAACTGATTAGGATTCTTCTTATCATGTGATAGAGTTGAATTTTTGAATTAATCTATCGGGTCGAGTTTCAGATCGGGGAGGTCGTCGAGCTGGTTGGACGGTATGGGCCAGTAGGTCTTGTCTACGCTCCAGCCTTTCGGTCCGAGTTCCGTAGCTGCCTTGCCGGTGCGCACCAGGTCAACGTAGCGTGTACACCATTCGCTGCAAAGCTCCATGCGGCGTTCGTCCAGCACGTCTTCCAGCGTTACGCCGGTCTTGGTGGGCATTTCGGCACGGGTGCGCACCAGGTTGTAACTACTGTCGCCATCTTTTCCCTGGCGTATTTTGGCTTCGGAGTTCATGAGCAGTACTTCAGAATAGCGGAGGATACGTACGTTGTTATTTGCTCCATACTCTGTGCGGCCTTCGGTCATTTGATTGTAAGGCAGATAACCTTTGCCGTTCCAGCAGTCGGTCGACGTGCCGGAAGCGGCACCTACTTCCCAGCCTTCGCGGGTCAGTTGTCCGGCTCTCAGGAAGGAAGTTTCGGCACGTACTGTTTCGCCGCGGGCATCCGCCCATGCTACGAATTCAGGCTCGTAACCGATAAAGTTCCAGCCGGCGATAGAAGTTCCCGTTGCCGGGTCTTTGAGGGCGGCTCCCTGGAAGTTGAACCATTGGTCTACACCGATATATTCTCCCGAACCGTTGCCGAAGTCGGTAACCTGGCATTCGAACAGAGATTCATCGCATAACTTACCCGGAATCTTAAACAGGTTATAGTAGTCGGGATAAAGAGAGAAGCCGCCGTTGTTGATGATATCATCGGTCAAAGTTTCAACCTTTGCGTAATCTTCTTTCAGCAGATAAATCTTAGCAGCCAGCATTTCGGCAGTATATGCGGTTACTGCACCCTGGTGTGCCATCTGGTTGGGACGCATACGGGGAAGTTTGTCCATGGCGTAGTTCAAATCTTCTTCCAGCATGTAGTCGTACACTGCGTTTACGTTGGAACGACGGAAGTCGGTCTGCAAGTTGTCACGGTAGATTACAATCGGGCCGAAGTTGGTCACTAACTGGTAGTAAGCCCATGCGCGGAGGGTACGTACTTCGCCACAGTAAGCTTCGTAAGTTTCGTAGTCGCTGCTTCCCGGAGTCAGGTATTGGGCGTAACCGTCCAGAGACACCAATGCGGAGTTAGCTATACGGATAATCTCGTAGAAAGTAACCCATACATTGTTCAGTGCCCAGAAGGAGTTGGTATAGTTGAAGTGGCGGCCGAAGTCTACGGCTGCTCCCTGGTCGTCCGTACGGCCGGACCATACGTCACCGTCGCGGGTGAACATAATCAGTGCATTGGCCCAGTGCATCCCCGAAGTACGTACTTTGGAGTAAACACCGATAACAGGCTGGTACATATTATTCTTGTTCGTGAAATCCACACTTTGTTCCGGTACCTTGTTCTCCGGGTCGATGTCGATGAAGTCGGAGCAGGCAGTGGTGCCGCCCAGTATCATCATAGCCGGGAGGATATATACTAATGTCTTCTTTAAGAATTTCATTGTTCTATGTTTTTAATGGTTGATAGTTTAAAAATCAATCTGTACTCCGAAGGTGTAAGTCGAAGTCAAAGGATATACCTCGGTATCCCAACCTTCGGCATCGGACAATTCAGGAGTGAAGCTGTTTGCCTTGAAGGTAGTGAACGGACGGTCGGCTGTCAGTGAGAGGCGGATGCCCGGCATCACGTAGCTGCCCACCTTGACATTCTTGAAGGAATATCCGAGGGTGATGTTCTGGATACGGAAGTAATCGGAGCTTTCTACGAAGTAAGAAGCATTATTGCTGTCCGATACGTTCCAGGTCTTAATCAGCGCTTTGGCAGACGGATACTTGTTGGTAGAACCGGCACCTGTCCAGCGATTCTTGTATTGATCCTTGTCGAAGTTGTAGTTGGACTGTGCATAGCGCAGTGCACGCTTTCTGTTCCACAGCTCGCCGCCTACTTGTCCGTAGGTAGTCAGGTTGAAGTCGAAATTCTTGTAGGCGAATCCAAGATTGATACCGTAGGTGAAGTCGGGGATATAGGAACCCAGCACTTGCTTGTCGCTACCGTCTATTACATGGTCACCGTTCACGTCCTGATATTTGAAGTCTCCCGGTTCAAGGCCATTGGCAACGGCAATCGGGTCGGCAGCACATTCTTCCGGGGTCTGGTAGATGCCTACTACCTTGAAGCCGTAGTAGGAATTCATCTTTTCGCCCACCATGTTTACTGTCTTGCCACCTTTGATGATATTCATATTATCTTTCAGGCTCTTTACTTCGTTGTGCAGGTACGAGAGGTTAAGACCTACGTTGTAGGAGAAGTCTTTTCCAATCTTGTCGTTCCAGTTCAATGAAAGGTCGATACCGGTGTTGAGGATTTGTCCGTTGTTGCCGGCGATGGTTTCGTTCTGCATCGGGAGCTTCGGGGAGATAACGGCGTTGTCCGTCAGGCGGTAGTACCAGTCGATGTCGGCATTCAGGCGGTTGTTCAGCGTGGCGAAGTTGATACCTATGTTGGTTTCGTTCACAACTTCCCAGCCCAGCCAGCTGAAGTTGGTTGAATTGGTGTAGCCATCGAGGGCAATATTCGGTCCGAATACTGATTGAACGTTGCTGAGGCTGGAGAAGCCTGCGCTTGCACTAATCTTGTCGTTACCCAGTTTACCCCAGCTTGCGCGGAGTTTCATGTAGTCGAATATGTCCTGGTTCTTCATGAACGGCTCTTGCGAGATGACCCATGCAGCACCGATAGAAGGGAAGTAGCCCCACTTGTCGTTGTACTTCGAAGAACCGTCGGCACGGAAAGTGAACATCAACATGTACTTGTCTGCATAGTTATAGTTCAAGCGGGTGAAGTATGATAGACCGCGATATTTCCAACCGTCATCCGTTACCGTAGCACCGTCCTTGTTACCCAGGCCGATGTATTTCCATACGTCTGCCCCTTCGGGAACGTTGGTCGCTGTTCCTTCCAATTTCTTCATCTGCTCCTGACGCATAGATATACCCAGCATGCCGGTGAATGCGTGCTTGCCCCACTTTTCTGTATAAGTGGCGGTATTATCCCAAATCCACTTGTAATAGTTGGTATCTGTCTTGGTCAGACTTGTGGTGGTCTTTTGCTGGTCGGTACCTACATAGTAAGTTGGGGTGAAGTTCGTACCGCGGACAATGGAGTAGTCGTAGCTATAGCTTGAACGTACATTCAACTTGTCGGGAATCAGGTTCAACTGTGCATAGAAGTTGCTCAATACCTGGTAAGTTTCGTTGCTGTTATCATAATAGTTTGCCGTAGCCACCGGGTTCTTGAAGTTCGATCCCAGGCCTACCTGTTCGGGCGATGCATACTTGTCAGGGAAGACAGCGTCGCCACGTGTATTATCAAAAACAGGGATGATGGATGGCGTATTAAATGCCTGTTGCCATGCAGCGTTGTTGGGCAATTGTTGCTGTGAACTGCTGAATATACCGTTGAATCCTACCTTCAGCCAACTTCTTGCATCATAATCCAAGGCTGCGCGGAAGTTGAGGCGACGGTAGTAGTTCTCCACGTCC
Source organism: uncultured Bacteroides sp. (assembly GCA_905203765.1). Classification (GTDB taxonomy): domain Bacteria; phylum Bacteroidota; class Bacteroidia; order Bacteroidales; family Bacteroidaceae; genus Bacteroides. The sequence goes on along the minus strand of CAJKXC010000050.1, from coordinate 4,210 downwards.
ATGATACCGTCTTGTGCCAGGTAGCTCATACCGGCAGAATAAGTAGCTTTCTCACTACCACCGGAGATGTTCAAACTGTGGTTGGTCATCATGGCAGTGCGCAGGAGCTGGTCGTACCAGTCGGTATCAGCGTTGAATTTCAAAGAGTTGAGGTCGCCGCCAAATGCATCGACAGATTGCTCGAACATATAGCCGTAAGTAGCTTTGTCGGCCTCCATCAACATGGTGGCGTACTCGTGGGAGTTACACATTTCCAGCAGGTTGGTGGCTTTCTGAATACCTACATAACCGTTGTAAGTAATTTTAGCCTCCTGATTGCGAGTACCTTTTTTCGTCGTGATAATGACAACGCCGTTGGCTGCACGAACACCATAGATAGCCGATGCAGATGCGTCTTTCAGGATAGTCATATCCTGGATATCAGAGTTGTTCAGGAAGTCGATGTTGTCATAGAACATTCCGTCCACTACATAAAGAGGAGAAGTGTCACCGAAGGAACCCATACCACGAATGGTTACTTTAGGACCGGCTCCGGGAGTTCCGGAATTGATAATGTTAACACCCGGTACCTTTCCCTGCAATGCTGCCATGGGTGAGGATGTGGGGACATTTACGAAGTCCTTCTCTTTTACTACATCGATAGGGGCGGTCAGGTCCTTAGCTTTGGCCGAGCCATAGCCGATTACGACAACTTCTTCCAGTAATTGTGTATCATCCAGTAGCTTTACGTTGATAACAGATTTACCTGCTACACGTATTTCCTGCGGCAGCATACCTATGTAACTAAAAATGAGTGTTGCGTCTTCGGGGACGCCGTTTACTACATAGTTACCATCAAGATCGGTCGCTGCTCCATTAGCCAAGCCTTTTACTGAAACGGTGGCTCCAATGATAGGTTCGTTGCTTTGATCAACAACGGTTCCTTTGACTGTCTTTGTTCCTTGTGCCAAAACTACGAATGGCAGGAATGAGAACAAGACTACAAGCGAAAAGAATAAACTTTGCCTTCTCATAAATTAAATTTAAGTGTTAATAATTTCCGTTGACAAAGGAATGGATTAATAAATCGAACGCAAAGAAAACTACTACCACGATAATACGTTCATGGTGAAAAGGGGTACTGCTTTACTACGTTTTTGTAAAGTTATTGGTTGAAAATCAGAATGTTACTTTCTGAATATTTTTGCTTGAGTTTATTTCAAATCAATCAGGAAATCTACTAATCCGGTTCCATCCGGTATGTCCAGTTTCTTGCGCAGACGATAACGGGCAGCCTCTACTCCCCGGATAGTAAGGTTCGTCATTTGCGCAATATCTTTTGTCGAAAGGTTGAGGCGCAACAAAGCACAAAAACGCAGGTCGGTAGCTGTAAGCGTAGGATAACTTTCGCGCAGGTTTCTGAAGAATTTTTCGTGAATCAAGTCGAAGTTATTCTGGAATACATCCCAAAACTCCTGGCTTTCGATGTTCTCATTGATAAGTTTCAATAAGGTTTCAAGGTTTTTACGCCCATATTGTCCTTTCACAAGGAACTCTTGCACGGCGGTACGCAACTTTTCAAGTACCTCGTTCTTGGCGAATATACCCAGTGCCATGCTGGCAAGGTCCTTGCTCTTCGCCGATAACTCAACTTCCAGCAACTGCTGTTGCTGTACGGCTATCAGGCGCTCCTGCTCGTGCATCTTGATGTTTTGCTTTACCTGTTCGGCTTCGTACTCTTTTCTTTCTTTTTCCATAGCACGGTTGGCACGCCATTTGGAGAAGAAATAGAGAAGGGCGATGAACACGATTACATAAAATGCGAATGCATAATAGGACAGATAGAAGGGGCGTGCGATGGTAAAATGATAATCCACTTCGCCAATCTTCTGCCCTAAATCGGTATAAACCTCTGCGCGGAATATATAGTTTCCGTAGTCCAGGCTACCGTAGCGGATTTCGGGTTCTTTAAGATGGGATGTCAAGGTCATTCCCCGCCCTTGCAGACTATATCGAAAGTAAACGGATAGTTTGTTGAAATGCGGTAAACTTACGTAGAATAGCCAATCCCGGTAGTTACTTTCAACCTCTATACGGCCCGATAGAGGCAGACGTTTTTCTTTCTTGTCATAAGAAGAGCAAATGACCGAGTGCAGTGAGAGGGCAGGTGCCGGAATGGGGCTTAGGGCATCTGTCTCCTTACTGTAGCGTGCCATTCCGTTGTTAAGATTGAAGTAAACGACGTCGTTGTCTACAAATACATTATTATAATTTTCTATGCAGGGAGAGTCGAATAGTTCGATAGGAATACGCTCTTTCATCACATACTCTCCATCTGCGTAATCTATCAATGCGTACTCATGCGACCCGGATAACCAGAAACGATCGTTCGTGACAGACGACACCGAATGTGCATTCCTTATATAAGGTATAATGCTATTCAAATTTGGGAAAGGTACGATTTGCCGCGCTATATCATCGTAGGTGTAGAAGCTGTCAGGACTGGAAAAGACGATACGTCCCCGTATCTTCATAACCTGGATGGGCCCGGTGACAGGCTCTGAACCTAAATGCGAAATATGTTTCACGTACCTTACGGCAGACAAGTTATCATCCAACACAATCTTATAAACTCCCTGATACATATGAGAAGCCCAAATCGTACCGCTCTGGTCTACCTCCAGATGAGTGACAGGTGCGATAAATCCGTCTATCTTATGTGAGAAGGCCCATTGCCCGTTTTTCTTCTTATAGATACGAAGGTTTGCATAAGAGGATTCCAGCAAGATCTCCTCACCGTAGAGCGTGCATTTTATCAGGCAGGTGCTGCTGTTGGTGTTGCTTATTACGGATACATTTCCATTCTCTTCTATTAATAAGGTATGAGCGTTGTTGCCGGCAAACAATTGCCCGTCAATGTCCTTCACATACCAGTTCTGCCCTTCGGTATGGGGGAGCAGGCGCAGATTCCCGGAAAGTTGGTTGTATTCGTATAGACCCTGGTTGGTTGCCAGATAGAAACAATCTCCTCTGTGGGCAATATCGTACACCATGCCCAGCTTGGTTTCATGATTGGCCGGAGCCAGCAGCATTACGGGCGAATTATAATGAATATATGCAATGCCGTCGTCCAGCGCCGCCCACACATTATTGTCCCTGTCGCAGAACAGCCCGAGAACCGTATTGTTGTCCAGTCGGTTATCCAGATTGAAATGCCACAGGCAATGCCCCTTGCGATCAATGGCATATATACCATTCAGAACGGTACCTATCATCAATGTTGAATCCTTGGTCATCACGGCACGGTTCACCCGTTGCTTGGTCAGTTCTGCATCCACATCTGTTTTCCACGGTTCGATGGTGCCGTCATAACGAAACAATCCGTTATTCTCCGTAACCATCAGGAAACTGTCGCCCTTGTCCGGCAATAGTGCCACTACATTATCATCATGCACCCTGCTGCGTGGGAAAAGAAGGTGAAAGTCTTTGCCGTCGAATTCATAGAAGCCGTCGTCAATCATCTGTGTGTAGATGCGTCCGTTCTGATTAAAGAAGTAAAGAGGCTGTTGCTTCCTGTTGCGGAAAGCACGTACCATTTCCCCGTCATAAGAAAACCATGCACTGAATGACTGGAAATAAATAGAACCGTTCAGTTCTACTATATTCCATATTTCATTATTCTCCATGGGAAAGTCTTTCAGAAACTTGCTTAAAGAATGGTATTGGAGTATGCCGGCCTCCGAATATTTAAAATAACCAAACTCTTCGAAGGCACCTACATAGATACGGTCGCCCTTCACATAAACCGAACGGACAATATGCTCCCCGGGAACTTTGTAGAGTGACCAACGGTATCCGTCGTATGCCAACAAGCCTTGACTATTGCCGAAATACATCTCGCCATTCTCGCCTTGTGCACATGCCCAGTTCTGATATCCGGCTCCATAATTCTTTGCCAGATAATTGGTGACTGCAGGCATAAATGAAGAGGCTTCGGTCTGAAAAGGAAGCATGGATAACAATAAGCATAGTATCCAACGTCCCGAAAACGCTGGGATGATCGTATTCAGTTTCATCTTTTCATATTATATCAAGGTGTTTCTGAGAAGCAAATATACAATAAGAATTCTAAATATATTATACTGGCGGAAGAAAAGATGTCTTATTGTCTTTACAAAAAGGAGGTTGTGTCAAAATGCTGGCACAACCTTTTTTTATGCGCAAAGCCCGG
>CAJKXC010000049.1 GCA_905203765.1 uncultured Bacteroides sp. | reverse complement strand
GGTAGCCGACCTGCTGCCGGAAATGAAGCAGTAGCCGATTCTGCCGACACCCGTGTCTCCCATCAGTTGGTTCTTCCCACTCCCCCGGCAATCCTCACAGATGCCAACGACTGCGCAGCATTCATCGCAGAACATTACTGGGACAACTTCAACTTCCGGGACACCACATGGATAGCAGATACGGCAACACTCGAACAAAACTATGCCAACTACATAGCTATGCTGAAACTGCTATCTGCCGAGAGTGCAGCCAATGCGCAAAAGAGGTTGATAAGGCGGGCAGCCGTATGCGCCCCCATGCTGGCACGGATGGCAAGTGTAGCGGCGCATTATCTGGACGATCCCAACTCGCCACTGCGCAGCGAAGAACTGTACATCCCCGTGCTCGAAGAACTCATTGCATCAGACAGCCTCAAAGAAGCAGACAAAATACGCCCCCGATACCGGTTGGAAATGGTACGGAAGAACCGCCCCGGAATGGTGGCGGCAGACTTTGCCTACACCACAGCCAATGGAAATCGGCATCGGTTATCCGACCTGCGTGCCCACTGTACCCTGCTATTCTTCTACAATCCCGGGTGTCCCGAATGTATGCGGGTAAAGGAGTATATTGCTGACTCGCAATATCTCGGAGCCGGCATACAAAGCGGAAAACTCCGTGTACTCGCCGTATATCCCGACGAAGATGTAGACCAATGGCGCCGGCACCTCGAAGAAATGCCCCAAGACTGGACAGTGGGATATGACCGGGGAAACCTCATCCTGCAGAAGAAACTATATGACCTGCGGGCTATCCCCTGCCTCTATCTGCTGGATGCACAAAAGCGGGTAATACTGAAGGATGCCACTATAGAACAGATAGAAGAAAGAATATCGGAAATAATAAACTAAAAACAGAAAAGAGTATGAATCAGAACATCGGTATAAGTATGAATCGGAATACGAACAGTGCCTACGAATCTCCCGAAGTGACCATCATCGAAGTAGCCATAGAATACGGCTTTGTGTCAACAGTAGAAGATGATCCATTCGAGGATGGAGACGGGGATGTGGTGTTTCCCGGGGAATAGCTCACCACAGATTACACAGATTTACACAGATTCTTTATGTTATTTGCATTATTTGAGTTCCTTATGAAATATACATTACTTTATATCTTATCTCTTTGTCTCCTCGTTACGAGCTGCACCCGCGGACTGTCCGAAGCTCCCGAAGGTACAGGGTCCGGGAACTGGCTCCCTGCCCTCACCCGAGCTGACGTAGGTACAGAGGCAACCATTGCAGGATTCAGTTCGGAATTGTCTACTAACGCTGTATTCAGCAAAGACGTTGTATGCACTGATAAGGAAAAGAATATTTGGAAATGGCAGCCCGCTTCCGTATCTCCATCCCTAAACGGAATAGCCCTACTCACCGCCTCCATTCCGCCCATCAACATGAGCAGTGCCACCTACATCCTCGACCAAAGCGATCTCTTCGGCAAATATTACTCCAACGGTCTGCAACTCGGTTCTGCCCCCGCAAAGCAAAATGCCGTCAACGCTATCAAGGTACACCACCGCCTTGCCCAACTCGACCTGGATTGCGAAGGTACTTACTTCCTGAACGACAACATAGACCTCTACCTGGCGTACTCTGCAACAGTAGATTTTCGCACCGCCACCATAAATACTCAAAACTATAAGACCTCGCATACCCTGTCATTGGACGATAGACGCCGCATCGTGCTAACCATCCTCCCCCAAACCTTCAAAAAAGGCGAAATCCTCTTTCAATACCAGTACGATAACATCCAATACACCTATCGCCTGGAGCGCGATCTGGTAGTAAGCAACAACCAACGCCTCAAAGTACGCATATCACAGGGAGAAGAAGATAAAGAACCGATACCCGGCGGCGGTGGCGGTGGTGATGATAAACCCAATCCCCCCGCAACCGTAGAAATCTCCGTCACGACCTCTACCATTACAGAATGGATAACAGGGAGTGAAAGTGAGGTGCCGGTAGGAAGATAAATCCATACCGTTTTTTGCTTCTATTCAGAAATTCATTAAATCGTTCAGTGCCTCGCTCATGCTGGGGTGCGTAAAGATGAAGTCGCGCAGAAAAGTATATTCCTGTCCGGTCTTTATCGCCATCGCCACCAGGTTGATTACTTCGCTCGACTCCGGCCCGAACAGTGTGCATCCCAATATCTTATCTGTATCGGCATCTGCCACTACCTTGAACAGTCCATCCGTATCGCCCAAAGTCCGAGCACGAGGGATGGCTGCTACCGGCAGCTTGTTCACCTTTATGTTCATCCCTTTTTTGCGGGCTTCCGCCTCACTCAATCCGATGCGGGAAAGAGGCGGATCGATGAATACGGAGTAGCTCACCGGATCGCGGTCGGACACCTTGCGCTCTCCTGCCCCGAACAAGTCTTCGCGCAGAATGCGGTAGTCGTCCAGCGAAATGTAAGTGAACTGCAAGCCGCCCTTCACATCTCCGATGGCACGGATATGGGGGTTGGTGGTTTGCAAGTGTTCGTTCACCACGATGGCACCGCGTTCGTTTACATCGACTCCTGCCTGCTTTAAATTCAGTCCCGAGGTATTGGGACGCCGCCCCGTAGCCAACAAGATGGCATCGCCTTCCACACGGTGTTCCCCACCCGTCACCACATCCTGATAAACCACGATGGAACCATTCACGGACTGCACACGTGCGTTCAGCCGGAACACAATCCCTTTCTTCTCCAACACCTGCTGCACGCTGGCGGCAATGTCGCGGTCTTCGCGGGAGATCAGTTCGGAATATCCTTCGAGCACCGTCACCTGCGAACCGAACGAGGCATACATGGAAGCAAACTCCAAGCCGATGTATCCGCCACCCACAATGACGAGGCGGGACGGAAGTTCCGTCAGTTCCATGATGGAAGTGCTGGTATATACCTTCGGGTTATCCCTGATTCCCTCTATCGGCGGGATAATGGTTTCAGCGCCGGTATTGATGAAGATACGGGACGCCTGCAACAGTACGGTTTCATCCGCCGTGCGCACCTCTACCACATCGGGGCCTGCAAAAGAGCCGGTGCCGGTATATACAGTGACCTGCGGGTTATCCGCCAGATTGTGATAATTCTTCTGCCGCAGAAAAGAAGTCACTTCCTCTTTGTGGGCAATAGCCCGGCGATAGTACGCCTGCTTCTCTTCCCAGGGCGCATCCTTGCTTGCCAGCTTTGCCGAGTGCACCAGCGTCTTGGTGGGAATGCAACCGATGTTGATGCACGTACCGCCGTACATCCGGTCCGAGCGCTCTACTACGGCAACGGACTGATTCCGCTTTGCCAGTTCGGCGGCAAGGGTCTTGCCACCCTTGCCAAAACCGATGATAATGGCATCATACTGTTTCATAACTCTATTTCTTTAGTTGGTTCAATACTCTTTTTGCGCTATCTGCCAACACCACGAGGGCACCGGCAAGGATAGCCGTATCTTTGATGACCAGACGCCCCGCCCCTGTCAATAGCGGGAAGCCATGCTCTCCGCTGCCCAGGTCGGGCACCCATACTTCGGGCGTAGTGACCAGGAAAGAAAGCGTGCCGATGGTCATAATGATGGCAAGCCCGGCACCTACCAATCCGATTTTAGGGAAGAAGATACCCAGAAAGGTAAGAATGCCGATGGACATGATAAGGATTCCCAATCCGTGGGAGAAGCCGTAGGTATTGTTTTCGACGTGCCACTGATGCTTTGCCTCATTGAACTCGCCTTCTTTCAGCTTATATTCTTTATATTCAGGGGCACTCTTGGCATAGAAGAAACTCATAAAGGGGCTGTTTGCCACAAAGGGCACGATGCCTTCCGCCTCATAATTCCAGAACTTCAGACCGCCAATCCATACGAAGATAACCAGGATGGCCACACGGATCAAATCAATACCCAACTTCTGGGTGGAAGCAGCCAGCGTCAACGCAGCCACGAACAAACTTTGCAATTTCGTTTTCATCTTTGTTTTACTTTTAAATAGTTACAGCAATACAACTTGATTTTGTTTCTGCAAAGTTCGGGCTTTTCCGCTGGCTGCGAAATGGCAATTATTCCGTAACAGTTGGCAATTCTTCCCGTTGGCCTCTTTTTCGGTAATCGGAGAGGCTTTCTCCGGTCATCTTTTTAAAGAAACGGCTGAAAGCTGCCAGATCCTCGAAGCCCAGGATGGCGCTGATTTCTTTGGCACTTTTACGGGTGTACAGCAACAGCCGCATAGCTTCCGCCTCTATCCGCTCGTGAATGACGCGCAAGGGAGAAGGCAGTCCGCAGGAAGCAAACAAATTGGAGAGTGTTTTCGGGGAGCGGCACAGGATATCGGCATAGTCCTGCACCTGCTTTTTCTCTTTAAAATTCTGGTCCACCAACACGTAGAACTGACGGATAATGTCGAACGACTTCTCATTCTCCTTCCCTACACCGAACTTCCGGCGGGCGATGCGCGTGCAGGTGATGATGAAGCGCTTCAACACAATACGAAGCATTTCCTCTTGCAGATTGTCGTGAATGGCAGACTCCTGGCGGAAGATGCGGACGATGTCGTGAAGGTTGGATGACTGTTCGGCAGAGAGCGTCAGCCGCATTACCTTGGAAGAACCGAAGAAGAGGAAACCGTTGCACGACACTTCATTGTCGTGCCCGTAGATGCAGTAGAAGTTGCTGTTGAAAACGAAGGTGAGGTATTCGCCGTCCACCTCTTTCACTTCCAGATGGTGCAGGGGGGTGAGTGTTATGATTTCGTCCTGGGAGAGACGCATGGGGATGTGGTCTACTTCCACGGTCAGTATGCCGCTCTGCACCCATATGAATTTATATAAAGTCTTGTCGCGTTGCAGCTGCACACTTTCGTGATAACGGTAGGTCATGGCAACATTGCCGTTCAGCCGGGTATTGAGTTGATAGTCCATAAATATCGGTTGTTGGTTGATAGAAACACACAAAGATAAACAATAAATTGTTTCTTACTGATTATTTACCGACTTTTGCACCCGTTCCCTCTTGTCTAATTATTAACGCTTGACTTTTTAATGGAAATACATCCCGTTCTATTCGTATCCCTCGGTCCCGGCGAACCGGAACTGATTACCATAAAAGGACTGAAAGCCCTGCAGGCGGCCGACGTCGTGTTCTGTCCCCAGACGGTGACCAAAGATGGAAGAACCCTCTCGCGGGCGGCGGACATCATGCAGCAGTTGGCTATCCCGGAAAGCAATGTTTGCCGCTTCCCTCTCCCCATGAGCAAGCAACGCGAGCAGGCGATGAATGCCTACAACCGCGTCTACACCGAAGCATCCGCATTGCATCGGAATGGAAAGAAGGTGTGTATCGTCGCCGAAGGGGATGCCGGTTTCTACTCTTCCATACATTATATATATGAGCAGTTGCAGGCGGACGGCATTCCCGTCAGCCACATTGCGGGCATTCCCGCCTTCATTGCCGCCGGCGCCCGCGCCGGTCTGCACGTAGCCAGCCAGGAAGAACGGCTGACCGTGATACCCGGCAGCACTACCGCTGAGGAAATAGAAAAACTGATACACGAGAAGAGCGCCATCGTCATTATGAAACTGTCCCAGTGCATCGACGAAGTGCACCGGTGCATCCGCCTGCACCCCGAATACAGCTACCACTATTTTGAGAACATAGGAACCCCGGAAGAGAAGTATCTGAGTGACAGCAAGCAGATTGCCGCCCTTCGTTTCCCCTATTTCTCGCTTCTCATCATACGGATAGATAGCTTCTGAGCCCGTTTTAATACAATTTCGCACATGATAGGGGCTGTTTTCGCAAAAATGGATTACCTTTGTGTCGTTAAAATATAAAAAAGATAAGAACATGAAGAAAATCGCTTTTTATATGATGATGCTGGTTATGAGCATCGGTTATGCCTACGCACAAGGTCAGGCAGACATTAAATTTGAACAGACTACGCACAACTTCGGAACCTTCTCCGAAGAGAACCCGGTTGTTACTTATACTTTCAAGTTTACCAATACCGGCGATGCGCCGTTGGTAATCCACCAGGCTGTGGCATCTTGCGGATGCACCGTACCCGAATATACACAGGAACCGGTGTTGCCCGGAAAGACAGGAACCATAAAAGTGACCTACAACGGAACAGGCAGATATCCCGGACACTTCAAGAAGTCCATCACGCTGCGCACCAATGCCAAAGCGGAATTGCTGAGACTGTTCATCGAAGGTGACATGACCGCTAAAGACGCTAAATAAACGTTTTTATAATATAGAATAAAGGAGAATTTTTAATTCTCCTTTTTTTTTGCTTTCTTTGAACTTTAAATTGATATATCTGATACAAAACTGTGAAATCATAAACATAAAACAGCAAAATCATGAAGCAAGAAGAAGAACCAATTACCGGATTACCGGAGAACGCGTTCCGTGAATTGAAACCGGGAGAAGTGTACAACCCGCTGATGAGCCCGGAGAAAAAGTATTCCGAAGTAACCCCCTGGTCGGTGACATGGGGCATACTGATGGCCATCCTCTTTTCGGCTGCCGCCGCCTATCTGGGACTGAAGGTGGGACAGGTATTCGAAGCCGCCATCCCCATCGCCATCATCGCCGTAGGCGTATCGGGAGCCGCCAAGCGTAAGAACGCGCTGGGCGAAAACGTCATCATCCAATCCATCGGAGCCAGTTCGGGCGTCATCGTGGCGGGAGCCATCTTCACCCTTCCGGCATTGTATATTCTTCAGGAAACCTATCCGCAGGAAATCACCGTTACCTTCACACAAGTATTCATCAGCTCCCTGCTGGGCGGTGTGCTGGGTATCCTGTTCCTGATTCCCTTCCGTAAGTATTTCGTAAGCGACATGCACGGGCAGTATCCCTTCCCCGAAGCGACCGCCACCACGCAGGTACTTGTATCGGGAGAGAAAGGCGGCAGCCAGGCGAAACCGTTGCTGATGGCAGGTATCATCGGTGGTCTGTACGACTTCATCGTGGCTACCTTCGGCTGGTGGAACGAGAACTTCACGACCCGCGTCTGTGGTTTCGGCGAAATGCTGGCAGAGAAGGCAAAGCTGGTGTTCAAGGTGAACACGGGTGCTGCCGTACTCGGTCTGGGATATATCGTGGGACTGAAATATGCATCTATCATTTGTGCCGGCTCACTGGCTGTATGGTGGATTATCATCCCCGGAATGTCCGTGATCTGGGGCGGCGATGTACTGAACCAGTGGAATCCTGAAATCACCGCTACCGTGGGTGCCATGGCGCCGGAAGAAATCTTTAAATACTATGCCAAGAGCATCGGTATCGGCGGTATCGCTATGGCAGGTATCATCGGCATCATCAAGTCGTGGGGCATCATCAAGAGCGCCGTGGGGCTGGCTGCCAAGGAAATGGGCGGAAAGTCCAACGTGGAAGCAAGCATCAAGCGCACGCAGCGGGATATCTCGATGAAGATTATCGCCATCGGTTCCATCGTAACACTAATACTGGTAATGTTGTTCTTCTACCTGGATGTGATGCAGGGCAATCTGCTGCACACCATAGTTGCCATCCTGCTGGTAGCGGGCATCGCCTTCCTGTTTACGACCGTAGCTGCCAATGCCATCGCCATCGTAGGCACCAACCCGGTATCGGGCATGACGCTGATGACGCTGATCCTGGCATCCGTAGTGATGGTGGCCGTCGGTCTGAAAGGCCCCGAAGGAATGGTGGCGGCGCTGGTAATGGGCGGTGTGGTATGTACGGCACTGTCTATGGCGGGCGGTTTCATCACCGACCTGAAGATTGGTTACTGGCTGGGCAGCACACCCGCCAAGCAGGAAACATGGAAGTTCCTCGGAACGATTGTTTCGGCTGCTACCGTGGGCGGTGTAATGATTATCCTGAACAAGACATACGGTTTCACCAGCGGACAACTCGCCGCTCCGCAAGCCAATGCAATGGCAGCGGTGATAGAACCGTTGATGAACGGTGTAGGCGCTCCCTGGCCGCTATATGCCATCGGTGCGGTGCTTGCCATCATCCTGACGGTTTGCAAGATTCCGGCACTGGCGTTTGCACTGGGTATGTTCATTCCGTTGGAACTGAATATTCCGTTGGTAGTGGGCGGTGCCGTCAATTGGTATGTAACCAGCCGCAGCAAGGACGCCGCTCTCAATGCCGAACGCGGTGAGAAGGGCACGTTGCTCGCATCCGGTTTCATAGCCGGCGGTGCGCTGATGGGTGTGGTAAGTGCTGCCATGCGCTTCGGCGGCATCAACCTGGTGGACGATGCCTGGGTGAACAACTCCTGGTCGGAAGTGCTGGCACTCGGCGCTTATGCCATCCTGATATTCTACTTCATCAAAGCCTCTATGAAAACAAAATAACCTGATAGATATGAGAAAGATTTTATTATTATCCTTTTTATTCGTAACAACGATACTCTCTGCCCAGAAGCCCATCGAACTGCCCTTGTGGCCCAACGGCGCTCCTAACACCAACGGACAGACCGGCGGAAAAGAAAACTGGGACGGCGGATTCATGACCAATATCGTGAATCCTTCCCTTACAATCTACCCGGCGGAAAAGCCGAACGGTATGGCTATCATCATGTGTCCGGGCGGCGGATATGCCGGCCTCGCCATGGCGCACGAGGGACATGACATGGCTGCATGGTTCAACGCACAGGGCATCACGTATGCAGTGCTGAAATACCGCATGCCGAACGGGAACAACGAAGTACCCCTCTCCGATGCCGAACAGGCCATCCGCATGGTACGCGACCATGCCGCCGAATGGGGAGTGAACCCTGCACGCGTAGGCATTATGGGAGCTTCGGCAGGCGGACATCTGGCGGCTTCCCTTTCCACGCTTTACAGCAGTGACAAGACCCGTCCCGATTTTCAGATTCTGTTCTATCCGGTCATCTCTATGGTGAAAGGCATTACGCATCCTGGCTCCCGCGAGAACCTGATCGGAAAGAATCCGCCGCAGGCATTGGAACAGAAGTACTCTCTTGAGAAACAAGTTACGCCACGCACTCCGCAAGCATTCATCATGCTTTCATCGGACGATGACCTGGTGCCCGCCACCAACAGCATCGGCTACTTCCTTGCCCTGAAGGACAAGAAAGTGCCCGTCAGCCTGCACATGTATCCCACCGGCGGACATGGATGGGGATTCCGCGACAACTTTACCTACAAACGTCAATGGACGGGAGAACTGGAGAAGTGGCTGCGCGACGGACTCGTTTTCCCTGCATCTGAATCTACCGCCAAATAATAGAATACAATTATGAACAAGAAGCATTTATTACTTACTTGCCTGGCCGTACTTCCTCTTGCCCTATCGGCGCAAGATAAACGCTACGAACAGATAATCAATCCCAAACTGACCAGCATCAACAAAGAGGCTCCGCGCAGCACGTTTACGTCCTACACCTCAGAAGCAGATGCCGTTATCAACGACCGGGTAAACGGAACCTTCCGCCTGTCGCTCAACGGGAAGTGGAAATTCAATTATGTCGAAAACTTCGACGACCGCCCTACGGAGTTTATGAACGAACGGACGGACGTAGGACGCTGGCCGGACATAAACGTTCCCGGTAACTGGGAGTTGCAAGGCTTCGGCACGCCTATCTACGTGAACCAGCCTTATGAGTTCTGTTCTCCGGGTTACGAACCTTATTGGGACAAGCCCGAACCACCCTTTGTTCCCAAAGTATGGAACCCCACCGGAACATATCGCCGTGAGTTCACCCTGCCGAACGACTGGAACGACAAAGAAATATTCCTGAGCGCCGACGGAGTGCGCGGGGCTGCCTTCTACTATCTCAATGGCAAGTTCATAGGTATGAGCAAGGATGCCAAGACCCCTGCCCGCTTCAACGTCAGCGCCATTGCCCGAAAAGGAAAGAACATCATTGCCATACAGGTGCATCGTTTCTCCGACGCCAACTATTTGGAGTGCCAGGACTTCTGGCGCATCAGTGGCATCGAACGCGAAATCTATCTTTATGCGCAACCCCAAATCCACCTCACGGACTTCAAAGTAGAATCTCCGTTGAACGACAGTTATCGCGACGGTATATTGAAGGTAAAAGTGAAGCTGACCAACGAAAGCGGACAGAACACTCCGATTGTAGTGGGCTACCGGTTGCTGGACAGCAAAGACCGGCAGATAGCCCAGTCCTCGACACAGATTACCGGCGACCAGACCGAAGTGGAGTTCACCCCAAAGACCATCAACGAACCGCTGAAATGGACTGCCGAGACTCCCAACCTCTATACCCTCGTCATCAGCCTGAAGCGCACGAACGGGGATGTGATTGAAGCGACCAGTTGTAAGGTCGGCTTCCGCACGGTAGAGATAAAGAACAAGCAGCTGTTGGTGAACGGACAACCCATCCTGGTGAAAGGTGTGAACTACCACGAGCACAACGAAAACACCGGACACTACGTTCCCGAAGAACTGATGAAAAAAGACTTCGAACTCTGGAAGAAGTACAACGTCAACACCGTACGCACCTGCCACTATCCGCAACAGGAACGTTTCTACGAACTCTGCGACGAATACGGCATCTACGTCATTGACGAAGCAAACATCGAGAGCCACGGTATGGGCTACGACTTGCGCGTAGGCGGTACACTGGGAAATAACCCGCTCTTTATGCGGGCACACATCGACCGTACAATGAATATGTACGAGCGCGATAAGAATCACCCGTGCATCATTACCTGGTCTTTGGGCAACGAAGCCGGAAACGGACTGAACTTCTACGTTACCTACAACACCTTGAAGGCACTCGACAGCCGTCCCATCCAGTACGAGCGTGCACAGTTGGAATGGAATACGGACATTTACTGCCCGATGTATGCCACTCCCGCCTATCTGGAAAAGTATGCCCAGAACCCGGATATGACACGCCCGCTCATTCTTTGCGAATATGCACACGCCATGGGCAACAGCCTCGGCAACTTCCAGGATTATTGGGACGTCATCGAGAAGTATCCTATCCTGCAAGGCGGATGCATCTGGGACTGGGTAGACCAGGGCTTTGCAACCAAGGCAGCCGACGGCCGTAAGTATTGGAGCTACGGCGGCGACTACGGCGAAAACGGAACGCCTTCCGACGGAAACTTCTGCATCAACGGTGTGGTATATCCCGACCGTAGCGTGAAACCGCAGACCGAGGAAATGGGAAAAGTATATCAGAACATCAAGTTCTTCGGCTTCGACAAGCAGACTTCCACCGTGAAAATCCGCAATGACTTCTTCTTTACGAATCTGGATAAATACGATTTCTATTACATTGTCCGCGATCATGGCAAAGAGGTCTACCGGGGGAAAATAGAGAATATCAAAGCCGCACCGGGCAAGACCGTAACTACGGGCTTACTGAAAGGCATCCCCAAAGAGAAGTTCACAACGGGCGATGTACGCATAGAGTTCTATGCCGCCGTGAGAGAGAAGGAACCCTTCCTTCCCGCCGGCACGGTCATAGCACGCGAACAGGCCGATGTACATAGTTTCTATAAGGAAGCTGCTCCGGCACAAACTCCCGCTGTCTGCAAAGACGAAGGCACAAAGACGGTATTCTCCGGGCCCAACTTCAAGGCTACGTTCGATAAGCAAAGCGGTTTGCTGGAATCTTATCAGTATCAAAAGATCGAATACATTCAGAATGGACAAGGTCCCCGCCCCTTCTTCTGGCGCGCACCGACGGACAATGATTACGGAGCACAACTCCCTGTTCGCCTCAAAGCATGGAAAGAGGCCAGCTACCAGGATCTGAAAGCCGAGAGTTTCGATGTTACCCAAGGCTCTGAAGGCAGTACGGTGAAGGTGGCTTACCGTTTCCCGCAGACGGATGCACGTTGGGACATTACTTATAAGATATATGCCAACGGCGTTATCAAAGTCAACAACCGGTTTGTGGCAGAAGGTAACCAGACGCCGATGATACCGCGCGTAGGCTTGCGGATGCAGTTGTCCGACGCCTTGACCACGCTGACGTACTATGGCCGCGGACCGAAAGAGAATTACTCCGACCGCCGCACTTCACAGTTCGTCGGAGAGTATTCCATCCCTGTCAAGGATCTGTACGAACCGTATGTACGTCCGCAGGAGAACAATCATCGCACGGACATCTACTGGTGTGCACTTACCTATAAGTCCCAGGAAGGATTGCTGTTCGTTGCCGACAAGACCTTCGAACTGAATGCTTCCAACTATCCTCTGGAAAGCCTGGATAGCGGCGATACGATAGACAATGGCGCCCCGCGTACCGACAAGACCAACCACCGCCACCTCACAGATCCGAAGCCGGAGAAGCTGGTAGACCTGTTCATAGACTACCGCATGATGGGTGTGGGGGGAGACAACGCTTGGGGAGCCACCGCACACGAACCATATCTGATTCGTCCGGGTAAGGACAATGCCATCGAGTATGGTTTCTCCATCGTTCCGTTCGACAAAAAGGAAGATTATAAAAGATTAATCCGGGAATATTGAATTTTAACCCTTTCGGATTAAGCATTTATAAAAAGGATGTAGTAAATTTGCTGCATCCTTTTTTACGTTTTAAGACAGATAAGAACTGCTATCTGGTTAAGACTGACAAGAGTAACCGTATAACAAGAATAATAATCAAAAGAGAAAACAATGAAAGTAATGACTAAAATGATGCTTAGCGCTCTTTGTGCCGCAGCTATGGTAACTTCCGCTTCAGCGCAAGGTGGAAAAGATGTACTGAGCAATGGAATAAAGTATTTGGATGTACCCTATGTAGCACACACCCTGGAAGCAGACGGCCCCGAAGAACTCGTCATCAACTGCGACGAAGTAGATTGCACGACCCTTATAGAATATGTGTTGGCTGAATCGCTCACCCCGAAGCTGGAAGACGGCGATATCTCGGAAAGCGTCTTTGCCGATAAGTTGCAGGGCATCCGTTACCGCGACGGAAAAATAGACGGCTACACTTCCCGTCTGCATTACATTGCCGACTGGATAAACAACGGTGTGCGCAACGGCTTCCTCGAGGACATAACGGGAAACATGAGTGCCGATACAGAGAAGCTGTCACTTTACTATATGTCTGCCCATCCCGAGCAATACAAGCAACTGGCTAACTCCAAGGAGAACGTTGCCAAGATGAAGGAGATAGAACAATCATTGTCCGGCCGCCCCGTGCACTACCTGCCCAAAGCAAAGCTCCCCGATGCCGGACTGCCGTGGATTAAGGACGGTGACATCATTGCCATTACAACCAATACTCCCGGACTGGACGTGGCTCACATGGGCATTGCCTTCTATGCCGACGATAAACTGACACTGCTGCACGCTTCTTCTAAAGAAAAGAAAGTGGTGGTTTCTAAAGTAACCCTGTCGCAGATGCTGAAAGACAACAACAAGTGGACAGGAATCCGTGTACTGAGAATGAAGAAATAAACCGGAGAATAACATTACCGGGAAAATGCTGTCGAGCACAACATCAATCCTCTATATACGTAGTGAGCCTCATACGAGGCTCACTACTTGTTTTAACAGACCGGACAACTCAAAGGTTTCATTCTTTATATCGGTAATCCGGTTCTTTCCTTCCGCCGTCAAGGCAAAACGCATCTGACGCTTGTCTTCCTTCCCGACCAGGCGGGTAATCATTTTCTTTTCTTCTACCGAGCGAATGACTTTGGAAGTATTGGATGCCGACAGCCCCAATGCCTCGGCTATTTCGCTGGAAGTAAGTTTAGGGCTATTGAACAAGGTACACAGCAACATTCCTTCGTTTAATGAAAGATCGTACTTTTGTATAAACTGTACCTCAAACTCGGCAATCGCCCGATAAACATCACGGATTTTACATAAAGTCTCCATATCGTTTTCTTCTTCTTTTCTTTAACGCTGCAAAAATAAAGAATATTCCGTCTTTACAACTATTTCTATATGAAAAGGTTCATATTTGCCTTGTCCGCACGCTCCATGTAGGTGGCAACTCCGCCTATGGTGACGTCGTCAAGCAGTTCCTCGCGATGAATGCCCATCATATCCATAGACATCTGGCAGGCGATGAACTCTACGCCCTGTGCCAATGCCTGCGAACGCAGGGACTCCAAAGAATCCACTCCTTTGCGTTTCATCAGGAAACGCATCATACGGCTGCCCATACCGAACATATTCATCTGCGACAGTTTCAGTTTCAAGGAACTGGACGGCAACATCATGCCAAACATCCTTCCGAAGAAATCTTTCCGTACCCGGGGCTTCTGCACTTTCTTCAGCACATTCAGCCCCCAGAAGGTGAAGAAGATGGATACTTTCTGCCCGGTTGCAGCCGCACCATTGGCAAGGATAAAGGTAGCCAGTGCTTTGTCCAGGTCATCACTGAACAGGATCAGGGTCTTTCCCCTACCCCCGCCCGAATGGTCGGCAGAAGGACATGCACAGGCCGGATCGCCTTTCTCTATCACTACCGTATAGCGGCCTTTCTCTTCATGTTTCCCAATCAGTTTATTGCCCGTAGTATCGCACCAGGCGGAAGCATCGCGGGCAAAGCCGGCATCGGTTGCAACAATCTCTACCCGCTCGCCGGCAGCAATGCTGTCCATCGCTTTCTTAACCTGCATGATAGGTCCGGGACATTGCAGACCGCAAGCATTGACCTTCAAGGGCGCTTTCTTCGGAGTGGCATCGGAAGGTGTTTCCGCTTTTGCCGAGGGCGCTTCTCCCGATGGCTGAGGTAACGGAGCCGTTGCGGTAGAATAGGTTTTGTAACCGCCCATCAGGTTGCGCACGTTCCGATAACCGCGTCCCATCAGGATGCGTTGAGCCAGATAACCGCGCAGCCCTACGGCACAGAACAGCACGACAGGCTTGTCCGTCGGTATTTCGGCAAGATGTTCGCGCATTTCATCCAGCGGGATATTGATGGCTCCCGGAATAGTGCCGAAGGAAAATTCTTCGGGCGTGCGGGTATCGATCAGCATCACACTGTCTTTCTGCTCTGCCAGTTCGCGCCAGGAGATAGCGGGCATGGCGCCGCTGATAATATTGGAAGCCACATATCCGGCAATGGCGATAGGATCTTTGGCCGATGAAAAAGGCGGCGCATAGGCATGTTCCGTTTCCATAAGGTCGTATATAGTACCGCCGTGCTTGATAAGTCCGGCTATCTGGTCAATACGTTTGTCCACTCCCTCATAACCTACACATTGCGCCCCGTAGAGCTTGCCGGTCTTGGGGTGGAACGTCAGTTTCAAAGTCAAAGGCAATGCGTCGGGATAATAACCGGCGTGCGAGGCGGAATGGGTTACCGAGCTTTGATACTCCATACCCCACTGCTTCAGGCGCTTGGCGGCAAGTCCCGTAGACCCTACGGTCATATCGAAAACCTTGGCGATGGAAGTGCCGATGGCCCCTTCGTAAGAAACCGTATTACCGAACACCATATTATCGGCAACGATACGTCCCTGCCGGTTGGCGGGATTCGCCAGGTAATTAAGCCAGGGCTTCCCCGTCAAAGGATGGGGATACTCGATGGCATCGCCTACGGCGTAGATGTCTTTCTCGGAAGTTTGCAGGTGCTCGTCTACCCAGATGCCGCCCGTCTCGCCCAGCTTCAGACCGGCTTGCTGTGCCAACGCCGTTGCAGGGCGCACACCAATAGAGAGTAATACCATATCGGCAGGGATGGTCTTGCCGCTTTTCAGGAAAACGGTAATCCCCCGGTCTGTACGCTCGAAGTGGGTTACCCCTTCTTCCAAATACAAAGATACCCCTTTCTGCAACAAATGCTGGTGGATGTGAGTAGCCATGGAGAAGTCGATGGGAGCCATTACCTGATTGCCCATTTCGACCACGGAAACAGCCACTCCGGCATGGTGCAGGTTCTCTGCCATCTCCAGTCCGATGAAGCCGGCGCCTACAACAACGGCACGCTTCACGTGCTTGTCGGCGATATAGGCTTTGATGTGATCGGTATCTTCGACATTGCGCAAGGTGAAGATGCCTTCGGAATGAATACCATCCAACGGCGGCTTCACGGGATTGGCTCCCGGAGACAAGAGAAGTTTGTCATAACTTTCTTTGTATTCCTGCCCTTCGGCATTGCGTATGGTAAGGGTTTTAGTCTGGGGATGGATGGCAAGTACCTCGTTCTGTACCCGTACTTCAATGCGGAAACGCTTGCCGAAGGATTTGGGAGTCTGCACCAACAACTTTTCACGTTCCGCAATGACACCACCTATATAATAAGGTAAACCACAGTTGGCATACGAGATATGAGGCCCTTTCTCCAACAAAAGGATATCAGCCGTCTCATCTACTCTTCTCAATCGGGCGGCTGCCGTGGCTCCACCTGCTACACCGCCAATAATTACATATTTCATATTCTTTGTTTTTAAGTTTGACGGTACAAAGAAAAGAATTATTTCTCAAATAAAATAGTTTCCGCAGGAAAATAATGTTAATCGACTTATTATTAGTGCAAATAACAGATAAAAAAGAACGGATTACCACAGATATTATTAATAATAATCTGTGATAATCCGTTCGGTATGCAAGTATCGGAAGATGCTTTACCAGCCGAGTTTGGAGAGACCGGCAGCCTTATACCACGCAGTAGAACGATAGGCGGCATTGGCAGCCTCCCTATCATCAGAGGGGATATAATGGGAGACACCGCACGTTTTATCTTCCGGAATTGGGAATAATTGTTGAGCCCCACCTGTAAAATTCTTAGGAGTAGTCCTCCAATATACAATGGCATTATTGGCAGCAGCATTCCACGCATCCATATCAACCAACAAATACTGCATCAACTGCCTCATATCGTAATATCCCGTATAATCATAATCACTGGTATATCCTTTGGTCTTATTATAATCGAATACATTGCTCTGGAGCATACTATAGCTTGGCGAAGGAGAAGATAAGAGCTGGTTTGTAGCAACTGCCAACTCATCCAAGGCATCGCACTTCACCACAGCCACAGAAACACCTCCCGTCCAGTGATCATTTGTTACCCTAACCGACTCATCATAGATTGCCGCATAAGGTTCATAGTACGCTTTGCCTATTTCCACTCCCACATTCTTGGTCGCAAACATAGCAGGTACAACCCCGTCGTATGAAGCGCCCGGACCAGGTATTTCCGTAGGAGAGCCGATGATATAATCGGCATATTCACGTAATTCATAAGCCACTTCTATGGTCTGTCCGAAACAGGCATCAAACAGAATGAATTCCAAGTGAGGTGTATTCTTAAAGACAGAAACCATGTCTGTGATATTCATATAATGCGTACCGCCTGTCACATCCTGCCCTATCCAACGGGAAGAGGGTTTCTTAACAGCAGGCAACGGATTAGGAATCCACCCGTTACCATGTGACCAGATGACCAGTCCGTAACTGTCCGCCGGATATTCCGAGAAAGCGCGGTTCATTGCTTCCTGCATCACCGAGGCATCCGTCGAAACCTGCTCCTCATACTCCTTGACCACTTCCTTCACGACTTCACCTTTCTTGTTCTTATAGATATGATATAGTACCGGAGCAGAACCGTTCTCATCTATATAAACCAATAAGTTGCAACTGCTTCCATCAACAGTTTCCATTCCTTCCATCATCTCTTTGATATCCTTAGATGCAAAAGAACTCAACGAGTTATCCGCCATGACATAAGCCAGCACCGTACGGGTGTCTTCCTTGCTTGGCGGTTTCGGCTTGTCTTTATCGCATGACGACAGAAGCAGCGCCATTCCTAACAATAAAAAGGTATATATCTTATGTAGTCTCATACGCTAAATTTATTCCTGCGGTTTCTTAAAAGTAAAAGCAGCCGGCACTATTGCTTCCAGCATTATGCCTTTGTTCTTGCGGTATTTGCCCTTTATCTTTGCAGCCTCTTTTTCCAGCTTGGCTTTGTTCTCGGAGAAGTAAATCATGCACGTATAGTCGGGCTTGTTCATATTATACTCCAGATGGTTCTTGAACTGGTAAGTATATAAGTCCCGCTGGGGCAGAAAACCGTTTTTATCCAGTTCTACGCTGTCCAGCACTTGCACTTCGGTATAATATACTGTCGAGTCATTGAAAGAGGCGGCTACCCCAAAGGCATATACAGCTTTCTCTTTGTTCTTGTTGGTGAATGCCGAGCACAAAACAAAGGCCAGTGCTACGGCAAAAAGTATACGAACGTATCTCATAATCAATTAATGTGTTAATGTGACAAATCGCGACAAAGATAACAAGAACTCGCAAAAAAACGGCAAAATTTGGATAAATAAAGTAAGTGTTTGGTAT
>CAJKXC010000048.1 GCA_905203765.1 uncultured Bacteroides sp. | reverse complement strand
AAAACACACCGAATAATTTAGTATGAAAAAAGAAATTAAGTTCAGCTTGGTATTCAGGGACATGTGGCAGAGTGCCGGTAAATATGTACCCCGTGTAGACCAGCTGGTGAAGGTAGCTCCCGCCATCGTAGAGATGGGTTGTTTTGCACGTGTGGAAACCAATGGCGGTGGTTTTGAACAGGTAAATCTGTTGTTTGGGGAAAATCCGAATAAAGCCGTACGCGAGTGGACGAAGCCATTCCATGAAGCAGGTATTCAGACTCATATGCTGGACCGCGCTTTGAACGGACTCCGTATGAGCCCCGTACCCGCCGACGTGCGCAAGTTGTTCTATAAAGTAAAGAAGGCGCAAGGTACGGACATCACGCGTACTTTCTGCGGATTGAACGATGTCCGCAATATCATTCCGTCCATCGGTTATGCCAAGGATGCAGGAATGATTTCACAATGTTCGCTTTGTATCACCCATTCGCCCATCCATACGGTAGAGTATTACACCGATATGGCGTTGAAACTTATCAAGGCGGGTGCCGACGAAATATGTATCAAGGATATGGCAGGTATCGGACGTCCGGTATCGTTGGGTAAGATTGTTGCCAATATCAAGGCGGCACATCCTGACATTCCGGTTCAGTATCATAGCCATGCAGGTCCCGGTTTCAATATGGCAAGCATCCTCGAAGTTTGCGAGGCAGGTTGCGACTACATCGACGTAGGTATGGAACCGCTTTCATGGGGTACGGGACATGCCGATCTGCTCAGCGTTCAGGCAATGCTGAAAGATGCAGGCTTCCAGGTTCCCGAAATCAATATGGAAGCATACATGAAGGTACGCTCCCTTATCCAGGAATTTATGGACGACTTCCTCGGCCTGTACATCAGCCCGAAGAACCGCTTGATGAACTCCCTGTTGATTGGCCCCGGACTGCCGGGCGGTATGATGGGTAGCTTGATGGCTGACCTGGAATCTAATCTGGAATCTATCAATAAGTATAAGGCAAAACGCAACCTGCCGTTCATGACGCAGGATCAGTTGCTTATCAAGCTCTTCAACGAAGTGGCTTATGTATGGCCGCGCGTAGGTTATCCCCCGTTGGTAACTCCGTTCAGCCAGTACGTCAAAAACCTCTCCATGATGAATGTTATTGCTATGGAGAAGGGCAAGGAACGTTGGGGCATGATTGCCGACGATATCTGGGATATGTTGCTGGGCAAGGCAGGCAAGCTGCCGGGCGAGCTGGCCCCCGAAATCATCGAGAAGGCGGAACGCGAAGGACGCAAGTTCTTCACCGGCAATCCGCAAGACAACTATCCCGATGCGTTGGACAAGTACCGCAAGCTGATGAAAGAGAACAAGTGGGAACTGGGCGAAGACGACGAAGAACTCTTCGAATACGCCATGCACCCGGCACAATACGAGGCTTACAAGAGCGGCAAGGCAAAACAGGACTTCCTAGAAGATGTGGAGAAGAAGCGCAAAGAGCGTGACAAGACTCCCGAAGAGGATGCCAAACCGAAAACTCTCACCGTACAGGTGGATGGCCAGGCTTACCGCGTGACGGTGGCTTACGGTGACATCGACCTGCCCGCTTCGGCTACCGAAAAGGTTTCTGCTCCCGTAGGCGAAGGACAAGAAGTTCCTGCTCCGCTCGAAGGCAAGTTCTTCCTGACGAAGAATGCTCAGGAAACTCCGGTGAAGGTGGGCGACAAGGTGAAGAAGGGCGACCTGCTCTGCTATATCGAAGCCATGAAGACGTACAATGCTATCCGCGCCGACTTTGACGGAACGGTGACGGCTATCTGCGCCAACTCGGGCGACTCTGTTTCTGAAGATGATGTATTAATGAAGATTGGATAATGGAAGATATATTTGCAAGACTCTATGATATGACGGCATTCAGCAATATCATTGCCGACCCGTCATTCCTCGTGATGTATATCATTGCCTTCATCCTGCTTTATTTAGGTATCAAGAAGCACTACGAACCGCTGTTGTTGGTGCCCATCGCTTTCGGTGTGCTCATAGCCAACTTCCCCGGCGGTGACATGGGCGTGATTCAGGCAGATGAGAACGGCATGGTATTGGTGAACGGGGCATTGAAGAACATCTGGGAGATGCCGTTGCACGAAATCGCGCACGACCTCGGCTTGATGAACTTCATCTATTATATGCTGATTAAGACCGGTTTCCTGCCGCCTATCATCTTTATGGGTGTAGGTGCGCTGACAGACTTCGGTCCGATGCTGCGCAATTTGCGACTCTCGATATTCGGTGCGGCTGCACAGTTGGGTATCTTTACGGTGCTGCTGTGTGCAGTGATGATGGGCTTTACGCCGCAGGAAGCAGGTGCACTGGGCATTATCGGTGGTGCCGATGGCCCGACGGCTATCTTTACAACGATTAAGCTGGCTCCCCACTTGCTGGGCCCGATTGCCATTGCAGCATACTCGTACATGGCACTGGTGCCAGTGATTATCCCGATGGTAGTGAAGCTGTTCTGCTCTAAGAAGGAGCTGATGATTAACATGAAGGAACAGGAGAAACTCTATCCGTCGAAGACAGAGATAAAGAACCTGCGCGTGCTGAAGATTATCTTCCCGATTGCGGTTACTACGGTGGTGGCACTCTTCGTGCCTACGGCTGTGCCTTTGATCG
The DNA here is from genome assembly GCA_905203765.1 of uncultured Bacteroides sp. Classification (GTDB taxonomy): domain Bacteria; phylum Bacteroidota; class Bacteroidia; order Bacteroidales; family Bacteroidaceae; genus Bacteroides. The sequence continues at coordinate 15,785 of CAJKXC010000048.1, read as the reverse complement.
GTATGTTGATGTTCGGTAACCTGATTAAGGAAATCGGTGCGGATACAAGCCGTCTGTTCGATGCGGCAGCCAACAGCATTATGAATGCGGCTACTATCTTCCTGGGATTGAGCGTAGGTGCTACGATGACGAGCGAGGCGTTCCTCAACTGGACGACAATCGGTATCGTGGTAGGCGGATTCCTGGCATTCGCATTGTCCATCACGGGTGGTATCTTCTTTGTGAAGCTGTTCAACTTGTTCAGCAAGAAGAAGATTAATCCGCTGATCGGTGCGACGGGACTGAGCGCGGTGCCGATGGCAAGCCGCGTGTGCAACGACATTGCAACGAAGTACGACCCGAAGAACCATGTGCTGAATTACTGTATGTCCAGTAATATCTCCGGTGTAATCGGTTCGGCTGTTGCGGCAGGTGTGCTGATTTCGTTCCTGGGATAAGGATATAGATACGCGGACGACGCGGATTTTTAGGCACGGATTACACGGATTTCACGGTTTTAGTTAATCTAATTCCGCGAAATCCGTGTAATCCGTGCCTAATTTTTTTATTCACTCACTACCTTCCTGTATTCCGCCACAGCCATCTTCTCCGCCAGATAGGCATTGATAAGATTGGTGTGGGCTTGCGTCCAGGAGAGTTGTGCCGATAGCACATCCGCCATACTGGAACGGCCTTCGTTGTAGGAGAAGGTGACGAGGTCGAGGTTTTCGTCGGCAAGATTCATGTTCTCGCGGGCGGTGCGGACTTGCTGTTCCGTCTCTGTAAGTTTGGTGGTGGCGGCGGAAAGTTCCTCGAGGATGTTATCGGTGACGAGGCTTTGCTGCAACTTCTGGATGCCGATGTATGCTTTCTGTTGGCGGCTTGTCTTGAAGCGCGCTCCCCAGCGGAAGATGGGGATGCTGACGTTGATGCCGGCAACGGGTGTGTGGGGCACGTCCTGTCCCATGTAGGCAATGCCCGTGTCCCAGCCGGTAGCAAGGAACATACTGACCTGCGGGTTGTATTGGCTGAGGGCGGCACGGCGCTGCGCCTCGCTGCGGGCAATATTGACAGAGGTACTGGCATACTCGGCACGGCGGGGGAGCACATCGTCAAGGGAGAGGAGACGGACAGGCGCAACAGGCATATCGATCTGTGAAAGACTGTCAGCCGGGGTATCAGGTTCCGCACCCATCAGGATGTTCAGCTTCTGCATGGCAAGGGTATGACTCTGGCGAGCCTTGATGTATTGCAGCTCGGCTTCCTTGCGGCGGGTGGAAATCATCAACAGGTCGGTGCGGCTGATGGCGCCGTCGTTGAAGCGATCCCGGATGATGTCATACTGCCGCTGGACGATGCTCAGGAAAGCTGCGGCAGCTTGAAGCCCAGCGCGGGCGGCGGAGGCATTCCAGTAGACGGCATCGCTTTGATAATGTATCTGGTCGAGGGTGAGTTCGGTAGTCAGCTTGTCCAGGGCTTCATCCGCCTGCGCCAGTTTCTTCCGGGCGATGAGCGAACCGCCGGTGTAGAGGGGCTGCGTCAGGGTGGCAAGCGCCTGGTAGGTGTAGGGGCGGTAGTCGCCGGCGGGACTGTTCCACTGGTCCAGGTGGTTCAGGTTGGCAGTGCCTTCGGCGGTGATGTCGATGGCGGGCAGGAAGCCGGTGGCGGCTATCTTGCGTGCCTGGGTGCTGGCAACTTCTTTCAGATGCTGTTGTTTCAGGACTTGGCTGTAGGCTTCCACGCGGGCGCGGTATGCATCGGGGCTGAGGTATTGCTGCGCTCCGGCACTCAACCGGAGACAGCAGGCTAATGTTACTATGATTATCTTCTTCATGAATCTCTGTTTTTATCCTTTTATCTTATGTATGGCACAATAGGCTACCGGCAGTACGAACAGCGTCAATGCCGAGGCTACGAGCAGCCCGCCCATAATCGTTGCCGCCATGCCGCCGAACATGGCATCGAACAGCAGCGGCAGCATTCCCAGAATGGTAGTGCCCGATGCCATTGCTACGGGCACGATGCGGCTTGTCGTTGCCGAGACTACTGCGTCCAGCGGCGCACGGCCGGCTTTGGCTTCCGCGTCAATCTGCTCCACCAGCACGATGGCATTCTTGATGTTCATACCGATCAGTCCCAGCAATCCCAGGATGGAGAAGAAGTCGAACGACTTGCCCAGCAGCAGCAATCCCAGCACGATGCCGATAAAGATAAGCGGCAGCATCAGCAGGATGACCACCGGTTTGCGGTAGGTGCGGAAGAGGAACAGCAGCGTGACGAACATCAGGAAGAACGTCAACGGCAGATTGGCAGCCAGGGCGGCGTTGCTCTCCGCCTGGCTCTCCTGCTCGCCGAAGAACTTCATGGTGTAGCCTTCGGGCACGGAAATCTCTTCCTGTACCTGCTTCCATACGCGGTTGAAGGCGGCGATGGCGTTGACTCCGCGCCGCGGGTCGGCTTGTGCCATCATTACCATCTGGCGGTTGTAGTCCTTCACATTGGAGAAGCGGTACTGGAAGTCGAACCGGCTGACGACCTGTTCGAGTGTGGTCGTTTCGCGTGCCGTGCCGAATACGGGCAGTGTGCGCAGGTCGTTGATGCGGAAAGAGTCGATGGTGTTGTCCTTCAGCAAGATGGGCAGCACTTGGTCGCCCTGGCGATATTCGCCCAACGTCATGCCGCTGGTGCCTATCTGGATGCTCTGCGCCATGCTTTGGCGGGAGACGCCCAACGGCTGGGCACGCTCCTGGCTGTAGATGGGGCGCCAGGTGGGTATCTTGTTTCCCCATGAGTTGCGCACGTTTATCAGTTCCGGGTCGCGGTGCATGATGTCCAGCGCGCGGTCGGTCAGCATCACCAGCGTATCTACATTATTGCCGATGAAGCCGATTTCGATGGCGGCGTCCACGGCGGGAGACAGCTTGAAGAGGGTGGTGCGGGTGATGGCGTCGGGATAGTTCGCCTTCATGTAGGCATCGAGGTTCTCTTCGTACTCTTTGGTATATTTGCTGTCGGTCAGTTCCACCAGGATGTTGGCAAAGTTGGGCTTGGGGCCGACGGAAGTGGAAGCCAGGTAGTAGCGTAGCGGCGTGCTGCCCAGGGTGACGGAGACGCGCTTCACTTGCGGTTGCTGCATCAGGTGGGCTTCCACTTTCTGCATCTCGCGTTCCACCTGGCGGATGCTGTAACCGTCGGGGTAGAATACATCTGCCCGGAAGTAGGGCTTGTCCAGTGACGGGAAGAAGTTCTGCGGCATCAGCCCCATCACGACCAGCGAGACGACGAACAGGCCGAAAACTGCCGTCAGCGTCAGTGCCTTCCGCCGTATCAGCGTGCCGAGGATAGCGGCAAAGCGGTGGTAGAAAGGCTTGTCGTACGGGTCTTTACCGGCACCGGCGGGCTTGGCTTTCAGTATGAAGTTGCCGAAGGTGGTAGTCTGCGTCAACGCCAGCACCCAACTCAGTCCCAGCGAGATGGCGAGTACCACGAACAGCGGTTTTACAATCTCTGCTACTGCCGATGGCGCCAGGTAGAGCGGCAGAAACGAACAGATGGCGATGAACGTAGCACCCAGCAGTCCCCACTGCGGACCGGTGGCGCCGTCTATCAGCGCCTGCCGTCGGCTCACTCCGCGGGCAATGGCTATCTGTGCATTGTCCGTCACCACAATGGCGTTGTCCACCAGCATACCCATGGCGATGATGAAGCCTGCCAGTGACGTGCGGTTCAGCCCCACGCCCAACAGCCCCATGATAAGCAGCGTGCCGCCGATGGAGAAGATGAGCGACGAGCCGATAAGGACACCCGCGCGCATGCCCATCACCAGCATGATGATGACGATTACAATCAGGATGGACTCTACCAGGTTGATGATAAAGCCGTTGTTCGCCTCGCGGGCAATGACGTTCTCGGGGTAGAGGCTTTCCAGTTCCAGTCCCACGGGGATGAGGGGCTGGAGTTCGGCGAGCTTCCGGTCCACCAGTTCGCCGGTCTTCACTACGTCCTTCGTGGGGTCGGTAGATACGCCGATGCCGATGGCGCGATGCCCGTTGACGTGCATGATATTGGCGGGCGGGTCCATATATCCTTTCTCGATGAGGGCGATGTCACCCAACTTGACTTGCCCGCCGGAAGTGGTGATGACCTGGTTGCGGATATCGTCCACAGTGGTGTAGGTGCCGTTGGCAACGATGCGCAGTTGTTGCTCGCCGGCACCGATTTCTCCCGTGTTGATAATCTGGTTCTGCGACTGCAAGAGGCTTGCCAGTTGCTTGGGGTCGATGCCCATTCCTGCCAGTTTGTTCACGGAGATGAAGATGTTGATGACTTCCGTCTGCGTGCCGAAGAGGGCGACTTTCATCACACCGTCTGCCGTGATGACTTGCGTCTTGATGCGCTCCGCCCAGCCCCGCATCTCTTCGTAAGAGAAACCGTCGTCGCCTACCAGTCCGTAGTAGATGCCGAACACATCGCCGAAGTCGTCCGAGACGGTGGGCACTGAGGCGCCGGCAGGGAGCTGCGGTTGTATGTTGAGCACTTTACGGCGCAGTTCGTCCCACTTCTGCGGGATGACCTCTGCCGGGAGCGACGGCTGCAACTCGAACGTAATCTTGGAGAGTCCGTACATCGACTCCGACTTTATCTTGTACACCCCGCTCATCGACTGTATTTCGCGGGAGACGGGTTCCGTAATGAGCCGTTCCACTTCTGCCGGCTCCGCACCCGGGTAGCGCGTCATGATGACTGCCGACTTGATGACGAAGGGTGCATCTTCTTTCTTTCCCAGCCGCCCGAACGACAGCACGCCGCCGATGAGCAGCACCGCCAGGAAGAAATAGACAATCTTTGTATTGTCCAGTGAATATTTAGCTAAGTTCATAATGAATGTGTTAGAGTTACGAGCTACAAGTTACGAGCTACGAGTACCATGCGGCATAATAGCGCAGCAACTTGTAGCCCGTAGCTTGTAGCTTGTCAACTCAATTTAATACCTTTATTCTTTCTCCTTCCGTCAACTGATACACTCCTGCAATGACAATCGTCTCTCCCGGTTCCAGCCCTTTGGAGACAAGTACATTTGCTTCTCCCGTCGGGGAGTAGACCGTTATTTCACGCCGGAATACCTGGCCGTCCTTCACCACCCACACATACGTCCTGGGCGTTTCGCTGTCACCGAATACAGCGCTTAGCGGTATGTTCATCAGCTTCTCTTCCAGGAAGGGAGCGATGTCCGAGGCGAGTTTGATCTTGCAGGTAAATCCCGGCTTCACATCGTACCGGGTGCGGTCGAAAGCGGGATCGTCAATCGTAATCGTCACCGGAATGCCCGTTCCGGCAGTGGAGATGTCGAGGTACTCTTCCAACCGGGCATTGAAAGTATTATCCGGGTAGGTGTCGAACACTACCTGGAACTTCGCGTCCTTGGCGCGGAGCAGATAGAGGTAATCGTCGGGTACGGTGAACTTAATCCGCAGTTTCTCCGTATTTACCAGCTGCACGATACCTTCGCCCGAGCCTACGCGCTGGTAGTTCTCCACCAGGCGCTTCTCGATGGAGCCGTCGAAGGGAGCCGTCAGTCGGGTATCCCGCAGGTTGTTGGTGGAGAGTTCATAAGCCGATTTGGCTTTCTGATAGTTGGCTACGCTGATTTCGTACTCTTGCACGGAGATGGCTTCGCGGCTCAGCAGGCGTTTGTTGCGCTCCACTTGTGCGGCGGCGGTTTCGTAGGCGGCCTTGTCGGCGGCATATTGCAGGGAGATGTCGCGCGGGTCGATGGTGGCTATCAGCTGGCCCCGCTTCACGCGTTGTCCTTCTACTACCGGGAGATTGACTACTTGTCCGCTGACGCGGAAAGCCAGTTTCACATATTCCACCGCTTCCACCATCCCGGAGAAGTCTTTCCGGATGACCGATTGCGAACTGACCTCTGCCGTCTTCACCGGCCGGACAGAGGAGCCGTCAGCCTCTTTACTTTGCCCGCACGACGCGACAATCAACGCCGTGCCAAGGGCGAACAGAAACATCTTTTTCATTCTGATACAAGTATATAGTTATTCGTTTAGGTATATCTGAAAATATAAAACCGAGAAAACAACGAATTGTTTTCCCGGTCATTGTATAAATGATAATTTAGCGGCTCTGCCGTTAAATTCCTATTTATATTTCTTTTATCCCCATCTTTACCCCTTTCCCCGGCTTCAGTGTGTACATCCCGCCATAAACCTGTACCTTCACTTCCTGTCCTGTGATGAGTGATATTTCTATTTCCTTGCCTACCTGTACCCGAATCGTCCTGCCCTGATAATTCAATTGGAACGAGTAGCCGCTCCATTTCTCCGGTATGACGGGAGCGAAGCACAGCTGGCAGTCCAGTACCTGCATTCCGGCGAAGCCGCGTACCACAGCCAGCCACGAGCCGGGCATCGAGGTGATGTGCAATCCCTGGTCGGCTTCGTTGTTGTAGTCGTCCAGGTCGAGGCGGGTAGCGTGCAAGAAGAGTTCGTAGGCTTTCTCCACCTTGCCGATGCGGGCGGCGAGGATGGAGTGGATATGCGGAGAGAGCGAGGATTCGTGTACCGTCATCGGTTCGTAGAACTCGAAGTTGCGGCGGATGGTTTCCGTATCAAAGTGGAAGTTGTAGAGGTAGAGTCCCAGCAGGACATCGCTCTGCTTGATGTAGCAAGAGCGCAGGATGCGGTCCCACGACCAATGCTGGTTGATGGGGCGCTCCTCGGCGGGGATGGCTTCGGTGGTTTGGAGTATCTTGTCCAGGTAGCCGTCGTCCTGCACGAAGATGCCGCGTACCGGGTCTTCCGGCAAGTAGAGGTTCTCGATGATATGTCTCCACTGCTCGCTCTCGTGCTGCTGGTCGAAGGCGGTGATGCGGCGTATGCGGGCATACTCGTCGGGGTGCCTGTCCGCAATCGCCTCGATGTAGTGGAGCGTCATGGCGAGGCAGCGTTGGCACGAGAAGTTGGTGTACCAGTTGTTGTTCACGTTGTTTTCGTACTCGTCGGGTCCGGTCACTCCCAGGATGACGTACTTCTGTTTCGCCTCTGAGAAGGATACCCGCTGTGCCCAGAAGCGGCAGACGGCTATCATCACTTCCAGCCCGTAGCGTGCCATGTAGGTCAGCGAACCGGTGTAAACCGCGTGTTGTATGATGGCAAAGACGATGATATTGTTGCGGTGCACTTCCTCGAAGGTGATTTCCCATTCGCTGTGGCACTCCTCGCCGTTGTTGGTCACCTGCGGAAAGAGGGCTGCGCCGCCGGTGAAGCCCAGCTTCCGTGCATTCTCTATCGCCTTGGGCAACTGGTTGTAGCGGTATATCAGCAGGTTTTTCACTACTTCGCGAGGGGTGGAGAGCAGAAAGAAAGGCACACAGCAAAGTTCGGTGTTCCAATACGTATTGCCGCCGTAGCGCTCGCCGGTGAAGCCTTTGGGGCCGATATTGAGCCGCGGGTCATCCCCCCTGTACGTCTGGTAGAGTTGGAAGATGTTGTACCGAATGCCTTGTTGTGCTTCCGGGTCGCCCTCGATGACGACGTCGGTTTCGTCCCATATCGTTTTCCAGGCTTGGCGGTGCTCTTCGAGCAGGATATCCCAACCAGTGGCTTTGGCCTCTCGGGCTTGGGCAACGGACTGCTCCACCAACTCTTGCCGCTCGTGATAGAGTGAAGAGGTGATGGCGACGTATTTGATGAGGGTTACGGTGTCATCCGGCTTTACGTCCGCCCCCACGCTGAAGCCTGTTTGCTTCTCCTTCTCGATGCGTATCGGGTTGGCGGCGGTCTCCCGGTTGTTCTTGAAGAACTGGTAGGTCATGGCGTAGCACACCTGGGCATCCTCTCTCCGGGTTTGCGTCCACAGGTAGGCGCAATCGCCGGTGGCGCCGGAGCGGAGTATGTTCCATATCTTCTCACCCGGATTCTCGGTATCGTTCATTATGTTTCCGTCGAGCGTGGGCACCAGCGATATTCTGCCGGTATAGTTGAGAGAGGTTACGCTGTATTTTATCAGGCAGAGGTCGGGGCGTGCCATGTCCGTGATGTGCTCTACGTGCAGGCGTAGCTTGTTGCCTCGGGGTGAGGTCACTTCTACGTCGCGGTAGGAGACACCCACTTTCATGTCCAGCCGGCGGCAGAAACTGTCCACGTCCCACTGCGCCAGGTTCAGTTCTTCGTCTATCAGGCGAAGGGCGACGTAGCTCCAGTCTGCGGCATTGGGGATGCGGGTATAGTAGGCGGGGAAGCCGTTCTTCCACCAGCCCACGCGGGTTTTGTCCAGGAAGGTGATGCCGGCTACGAACGACCCTCGATAACTGTCACTGCTGTAAGGTTCCTCAAAGTTCCCCCGTTGCCCGAAACGTCCGTTTCCGAGGCTGAATATACTTTCCGACATTCGCTGGTGGTCGGCACGAAAGTTGTCTTCGATGATGTTCCATTCATCGGTCTTGAGGTATTTCTTCATGGGACGTATTATCTCTGGTTATCGCGGTAAAGATAAACAAATCTGCGGATAATCGATAATGATGGAGGAAAAAGAAGATACTATAATAACGTGAAATGCAGAGTATCTTAATTCTCCTCCTCCTGGGAGGAGGAGTACCCGTAGGGGGAGGTGGTAGGAAAAAGGATTCCTTTTAAAGGATGATTAGGTTTATGTATTCACCTACCACCCCGCCCTCCGGGCACCCCTCCTCCCAGGAGGAGGGGAATTAAGATACTCTGCTATCTCTTTCAGAATATGCTGGGATGAAGATTATTTCTTAGCTCCGTCTCCTCGGGTCTCTTTGATTAAATATACACATAAGGCGCCGATAATCAGCATCACGCCCGCCGTTACCAGCATATTGATTTCGGGCGGCAAGGCTCCCTTCGGGGTGTAGAGGGCAAGAATCGTTCCGCCCAGGGCAGCCGCTACAATCTGCGGGATGCAGATGGTACCGTTGAACAGTCCCAGGTAGGTACCCATGTGCCCGCCACTCAGTGCATTCGTCAGGATGGTGAAAGGCAATGCCAGCATCGCAGCCCATGCGCAACCGATAAGAATGAAGGAGACAAACAGCATGTACTGGTTGTGTACGAAGTAAGTGGAAATAAAACCGATGCCACCCAGTACCAGACTGAGGGAGTAGACGAAGCGGCGGTCTTTGAACATCGGTATGCAGATAGCCCAAAGCACAGATCCGATGGCCTGCACGGCAAAGAGCACGCCCACCCAGTTGGCTGCTTCCTGATATTGCAGGCTCTTGGTGTCGAGCACTACCCGGCTCACCCCGTTCACCAGATGTTCTACGGTAGGTGCGTCGAATACATTGGCCGCGATACTGCCGTTGGTGTATGTCCACATAAACATGAAGGCGAACCAGCAGAAGAACTGTACCAAACCTACTGTCCAGAATGCCTTCGGCGCTTTGACAAGCAGTTTCAGCATATTAATTTTCTCGTGCTCTTCTTCTTCGGTGATACCGTGGTATTCGGCATATTCGGCAGGCGGCATCTCCTTCACCTTCACGGTGGTATAGATGACGCAGAGAATCAGAATGGCTGCCCCTATATAGAAGGAATAGATTACCGAGTCGGGAACCACCCCCTGGGGAGCCGTATTGCTGATGCCCACCCATGCAAAGATGAACGGGAAGAGGTAACCCACCAAGCTACCGGCATTGCAGAGGAAACTCTGGATAGAGTAGGCGAGTCCTTTTTGTTTTTCGTTCACCATGTCGCCCACCATCATTTTGAAAGGCTGCATCGCCATATTGATAGAGGTATCGAGGAACATCAACGATACCAGTCCGAAAATCATGGCTGTGCTCACTGCCATGCCCAGGCTGCCGGCATTGGGAAGCAGGCACATGACGAGCACCGCCACCAGCGAACCGATAAACAGATAGGGAATGCGGCGTCCGAAGCGCGTCCACGTCTTGTCACTGGCAGCACCCACGATGGGCTGGACAATGATGCCCGCCAGCGGCGGCAATATCCAGAAATAACTCAGATTATGCGGGTCTGCACCCAGTGTGGAAAAGATGCGGCTGATGTTTGCACTTTGCAGGGCGTACGCAATCTGTACGCCGAAGAAACCGAAGCTGATGTTCCACAGCTTCCAGAAACTTAAATCGGGTTTTACTTTCATGGTATTTATTTTTGTTCATTATTTCGTTGTTCCTCTCACTACGAGGTTGGTTCTGACAATCATGTTAGAACTCTTTTCCTCACCTTCCAGTTTGCCTGTCAGAATGCTGAAAGCACTTTTCCCCACTTCCTCGCCATGTTGCTCCACGGTGGTCAGCTTCGGGTCGGTGCTTTGTGCGATGGCGCCGTCGGTGAATCCGCAGATGGACACTTCATCGGGTACTTTCACACCCACCAGCTTGCAGGCATAGAGGATGCCCGATGCCGTTTCGTCGTTGATGGCGAAGAAGCCGTCGGGGCGGTTGTCGCTTTCCAGCAGGTCGGGAGTGATGGCGATGGCGCGTTCGCGGGTGTCGCACAGCAGTAACATACTGTCGTCCACCGGAATTTTATACTTCTTCATGGCATCCAGATAGCCGTTGCGGCGGTTCTTGGTGATTTCCAGATGAGGCGCTGCACCGTAGAAGAAGATGCGTTTGCATCCCGTCTGTATCATATACTCCACGGCGGCAAACGAGCCGGCATAATCGTCCACTACCACGCGTTCGGTTTTCAGTCCCGTGCAGATGCGGTCGTAAAAGACGATGGGAATATCATTGTCCAGCAATTCCTGATAATGGTCGTATCGGGCGGTGTCTTTGGCAAGGGACGCAATCACTCCGCAGACGCGGGCGGCGAGGAAGGAATGCACAATTTTCACCTCTTGCTCATACGATTCGTTGCTCTGTGCCACGATGATGTTATAGCCGGCTTCTGCCGCTGCTTTCTCAATGCCGCTCAGTACGCACGAAAAGAAGTGGTGCACCAACTGCGGGATAATCACCCCGATGGTGTTGCTGCGGCTGGCACGTAGATTTACGGCGAGTGTGTTGGGCTTATAATTATGTTCACGCGCGTAGGCATGGATTGCGTCACGGGTCTCCTGGCTGATGTCCGGATTGTCTTTCAGTGCCCTTGACACTGTGGAAGGGGAGACATTCAACGCCCGGGCAATATCCTTGATAGTTATCTGAGGTTTATTCATGGTATATTAAGTTTCAGCCAAAGGTAATACAAAACCAGATGCAGTACAAATATGCTTACTGATTTTACTGCAAAAATAGTGGAATGCGGCAAATACCTCTTATCTATTGAGGATTATCGGATTATAAGTTTGTGCAAACGATTGCATGCCGTTGCTTCCCCAGAATATGGGACACAAGTAGGTCTATATTTCTTAATTCTTTATATTTGCGGAACACTACTAATAAATGGTAACTATGAAACACATGAGCTTCTTTACTTTCTCTTTCTGCATTGCCTTCGCCATCCTGGCATGCAGCAGCCACAATGGGACAGAGCCCGATGCGGGCAAGCTTCCCGAGGATGAGAATCCCGTTACTACAGACTTTGCCAAAGGTGCGGACATCAGTTGGGTGACCGAGATGGAGCATAATGGACTGAAATTCTATAATGCCGGCGGGCAGGAAACGGAGTGCTTCCGGCTGATGAAAGACCTCGGCCTGGATGCCGTCCGCCTGCGCGTGTGGGTGAATCCCGAAGAACACGGCGGCTGGTGCGACAAAGAAGACCTGCTGGTGAAAGCCCGGCGCGCCAAGAACCTGGGTATGAACGTGATGGTGGATTTCCATTACAGTGACTGGTGGGCGGACCCTGCCAAGCAGAACATTCCCGCCGCATGGAAATCTCATTCATACGAACAGATGAAAACCGATGTGGCAGAACATACCATCGAAGTATTGCAACTGCTGAAAGATAACCAGATCACTCCGAAGTGGGTGCAAGTAGGCAACGAAACCAGCAACGGCTTCCTGTGGGAGATGGGGCAGGCCGACCGGAACCCGAAGCAGTATGCCGGACTCTTTGCCGCCGGCTACGAGGCCGTGAAGAAAGTTTTCCCGCAATCCATCGTGATAGTGCACCTGGACAACGGTTTCGACAACGACCTCTATAACTGGAACCTGGATATTCTGAAGAACAATGGGGCCAAATGGGATATGATAGGTATGTCACTCTATCCGTACTGGGCAATGGACAGCGGCAAAGAAACCTCTGCCGGGAAAACTATTACCGACTGCATAGCCAATATCAAGAAAGTGAGCGAGAAGTACGACTGCGATGTGATGATTGTAGAAACCGGCATGGAGTGTGCCGACGATAATGGCAAACTGGCCAGCGCCGCCGTCCTGGCAGAAGGGAAAGCGCAACTGAGCCGCATCCTGAAAGAATGTCGCGATAATACCAACGGACGTTGCAAAGGCGTATTCTATTGGGAACCCGAGTGCAAACCAAGCCAGTACCGGCTCGGCGCATTTACCGAAGACGGCTATCCTACGATCATAATGGATGCATTCAAATAATACCTTTACTGACAGAAACATCAAGAGACCATGAAGAAGACCGCATTGATCTTTTCCTGCTGTGCCCTCTTTTCGCTGATGGCGATGGCACAACGCAGCGAGTTGCTGCTCGAAAAGAATTGGAAGTTCACCAAAGGAGATATAGCCGAAGCCGCACAAGCAAATTATGATGACCGCAAGTGGGAAACCGTAACCATCCCCCACGACTGGGCCATCTTCGGCCCCTTCGACCGGAGCAACGATTTGCAGGAAGTGGCGGTGACGCAGAACTTTGAGAAAGAGGCTTCTGTCAAGACCGGACGTACCGGCGGACTGCCTTACGTGGGTATCGGCTGGTATCGCACTACTTTTGATGCTCCTGTTGGCAAGCAGGCCACACTGGTCTTTGACGGAGCCATGAGCGAGGCGCGCGTCTACGTCAACGGGCGAGAGGCTTGTTTTTGGCCTTTCGGCTATAATTCTTTTCATTGTGATGTCACCGGTCTGTTGAACCCGGATGGTAAAGGCAATGTGCTTGCCGTGCGTTTGGAGAACAAGCCCCAGTCTTCCCGTTGGTATCCGGGGGCAGGCCTGTACCGCAATGTTCACCTGGTAACGACCGACCGCATCCACGTTCCGGTTTGGGGAACGCAACTCACCACGCCGCACGTCTCTCAGGAATATGCTTCGGTATGCCTGCGCACTACCATCCTGAATGCCGGAGACAAAGATATACGCATCTCCACCGAAATCCTTGCGCCGGACGGCAGGGTGGTAGCCGGCAAGGACAACACCCGTAAGATTAGCCACGGACAACCCTTCGAACAGAACTTCTTGGTGAATGCTCCTACGTTGTGGTCACCCGAGACACCTTATTTATATAAGGCAGTCTCCAAAGTCTATGTCGATGGCAGGCAAACAGATGAATATACTACCCGTTTCGGTATCCGCAGCATCGAGATAGTGGCGGATAAGGGCTTCTTCCTGAATGGCAAGCGCCGCAAATTCCAGGGGGTGTGCAATCATCATGACCTGGGACCGTTGGGTGCTGCCGTCAACGTGGCCGCCCTTCGCCGTCAGCTTACTTTGCTGAAAGATATGGGATGCGACGCCATACGCACTTCCCACAATATGCCTGCACCCGAATTAGTGGAACTTTGTGACGAAATGGGATTTATGATGATGCTCGAACCTTTCGACGAATGGGACATCGCCAAGTGCGAGAACGGCTATCACCGCTATTTCAACGAATGGGCAGAAAAGGATATGGTGAATATGCTGTGTCATTATCGCAACCATCCCAGCGTAGTGATGTGGAGTATTGGCAATGAAGTACCTACGCAATGCAGTCCCGAAGGCTATAAAGTCGCCTCTTTCCTGCAGGACATCTGCCATCGCGAAGACCCTACGCGCCCCGTCACCTGCGGCATGGACCAGGTTTCCTGCGTACTTGCCAACGGCTTTGCCGCCATGATAGATGTGCCGGGACTTAACTACCGCGCCCATCGCTATGTGGAGTCATACGAGAATCTGCCTCAGAACATCGTGCTTGGTTCGGAAACGGCTTCTACCGTCAGTTCGCGCGGCGTTTATAAATTCCCGGTTGTGAAGCGTGCCGATGCGAAGTATGACGACCATCAGTCCTCGGGCTACGATGTGGAGTGTTGCTCCTGGTCTAATATTCCCGATATGGACTTTGCTTTGGCAGATGACTACGATTGGACAATCGGTCAGTTCGTATGGACAGGTTTCGATTATTTGGGCGAACCGTCTCCGTACGATACGGATGCCTGGCCCAGCCACAGTTCCGTATTCGGCATCATCGACCTGGCAAGTTTGCCCAAAGACCGCTACTACCTGTATCGCAGCATCTGGAACAAGCAGGCGAATACCCTGCACGTCCTGCCGCATTGGACATGGCCCGGCAGGGAAGGGGAGAATACCCCTGTCTTTGTTTATACCAGCTACCCCAGTGCCGAACTGTTTGCCAATGGCAAAAGCTATGGCAAGCAACGCAAACTGACTGCCGAAGAAAGCCTTGCCCTGCAAGGAAAAGACTCCCTTGCCCTGCAACGCCGCTACCGCTTGATGTGGATGGATGTTCCGTACGAGCCGGGCGAACTGAAAGTCGTAGCCTATGACGCTTCCGGTGCGCCTGCCGAAGAAAAAGTAATCCGCACCGCCGGCAAGCCCCATCACTTGGAAGTCATTGCCGATCGCACCCGCCTCTCCGCCGATGGTCGTGACCTGGCATATATCACTGTCCGCGTAGTCGACAAAGACGGCAACCTCTGTCCGGCAGACCATCGTATGGTCACCTTCTCCGTAAAAGGAGCCGGCCGTTATCGTGCTGCCGCCAATGGCGATGCCACCAGCCTCGACTTGTTCCACCTGCCCCAGATGCCCGCTTTCAGCGGACAACTCACAGCAATTGTACAAGCCGGTGAAACGGCAGGCGAGATTGTATTTGAAGCGAAAGCGAAAGGGGTGAAAGCCGGGAAGCTGGTGTTGGACACTTCGGAAAGCAAATAATTTAGGAGTAGCTATCCTTTTGTCATTTTGTATTTTTACTCGGCTGAGAATGCGCTGTTTCCAGCTGTATATCAGTGTAAACGGAAATAAACGAACGAAAATGGATAATTGTCAGATTGTTAGTGTGATATCGAAATGCTTACATTCCTTGTAGGATGAAATCCACCTTAATATATGGAATCTCTTGCATCAAATACTCTTTTATCTGAAAGTAATAAGTCTTTTGCTTGTAAGTAATAAGTCTTTTACCTGTAAATAATAGGTCTTTTGCCTGTAAGAACTGGGTCTTTTACCCTTAAGTAATGCGTTATTTCTGCATAAATGGCATGTGAATGTGTAATAATATGCGGAAATAACGCATTCTTATTCTCTCTTTATTCATATAATATGCTGGAAGGCGAATCTGTAAATTAAAGCGTGTTACGATAAGTGTGTATATACTATCGTTATGAGCGTATATTCTGCGCTTTTGCTTTCTTTAAGATGTATATAACTCACTGTTCCTTTGGGCATAACTGCGTATTAGTAGGATATATACCTTTATTTATACTGTTGTTTTGTTCTTCGCGCAGTCGTGCAATTCTGTGCAATTTGGTGCAATCGTTTGCACTGTTGTATTTGCATATTTCTACCCCTTCTTCTATTTTAATATTTTTATAAACCATATTTTTGTTGCGCTATGTTATGAATGCCTTAAAAGAAACAATAAGTATCGAGAGATATTTCGAATATATATATAGGTAATTAATATTGTTAACTTTAATTTTTAAATGCATGAAGCAAGTTAATCTTAGAA